>CAYOGQ010000021.1:0-18874 GCA_964403645.1 uncultured Ruminococcus sp. | reverse complement strand
CATTTGGGTCGTCGGAACAACCCGACTGCCGAGGAGATGTACAGATGCGATAATTGCGGTTGCGAACAAAAAGGTCTGCGTCCGCCCGAGATCTGTCCGCTTTGCGGGTATCTGGAAAGATATTCCAGGATGGATAATAGATAAAAACGAAAGTGACATAATGATATATCTCCCCAACCGCCGCGGCGGTTGGGGAGATATGATATACCGCTTGCGCGGTATGATATACAGCTAAAGCCGTATGATGCATTTGCAAAACAGATTTGTTTTGCAAATATGAAGAGACCGCCGCAAATCCGAAAGCTGGATTTACGCCGATCTCTTTTTTCTGATTCCCAAAAGTTATACGGCCCTCGACACTTTGCCGCTTCTCAGGCAGCGGGAGCAAACGCTGACGGTCTTGTTGGTCCCATCGACCGTGGCGTGGACCTTTCTGATATTGGGCTTCCAGGTTCTGGCGGTCTTTCTGTTGGAATGGGAGACATTGTGACCGAAAGAGACGCCCTTTCCGCAGTACATGCACTTTGCCATTATAATAAACATTCCTTTCTCGTTTTTGTAAGTTTGCGCCGGTTTCGCCTGTGCGAAATTCACGGTGTTAGTCCGTGAAAGGTACAAACTTACTGTCTGAAAGATTTATCCTTCAGACGCACCTCCGGGTTCTTATCAAACAATTTAATTAGCGATTCAGTATATAACACAAATTGTTTCTTGTCAAGTATTTTTTTCAATTTTTCAAATTGTACCGCAAATGTCTATAAAAGCATATCTCCGACTTTATATATATCCCCCGCTCCCATAAGTATGACCAAATCGCCTTTACGGGCGGTGTTTTTTATAAATTCCGCCGCGTCTGCGAGCCGGGGGCAATAGACGCCGCAGCCGCTTTCCGCGAGCAGCTTGCCGCTCACCCCGCAGTCGTCGGTTTCGCGCGCGGAATAAACGTCTGTCACCGCGAGGATATCGGACGCAGCAAGCGAGGATACAAACTCCCCGAATAACGCTTTGAGCCTTGTAAAGGTGTGCGGCTGGAAAACGGTGATAACCCGCCCTTCGGCGACCTGCCTTGCCACTTTGAGGGTGGGGGTGATCTCGTCGGGGTGATGGGCGTAGTCGCTGATGACCGCCGCGCCGTTGATTTCGCCCACCTTTTCAAACCGTCTGGCGACACCCGTGAAGCGGCTGATCCCCGCAATGATTTCTTCGGGCTTTAACCCGTTGATGAAGCAGGCGGCGAAAGCGGCGAGCGAGTTCGCCGCGTTGTGGTCCCCCGGTACGGCGAGGTTGACTTTGCTCCGCCCGCCGGGGTAAACTATGTCATAAGAAGCGTAGCCGCGGGTCATCACAAGGTTTTCGGCGTAAAAATCGGTTTTTTCTTTAACCGAAAAATAAAACAGCTCCCCCGTATAGTCCTTCGCCGCTCTCACCGCGTTTGGACAATCGAGGTTGACCACCGCTTTTTTCGAATGAGATATGTATTTGCCGAAGGAGGTGATAATTTGCTCTATATTTTTAAAATAATCCGGGTGGTCGTGGTGGACATTTAAAATAACCGAAGTGGTGGGTCTGAAAGAGAGAAACGAATCTTTGTATTCGTCGGCTTCAAAGATAAAGGTGGAATCGCTGCCTATCTTGTAACACGCCTTTGCGAAAGGCAGATACGCGCCGACGGCATAAGTGGGGTCGTGACCTGAGGCGAGATCGAAAATTCGCGCCGTCATACCGCTTGTGGTGGATTTTCCGTGAGTACCGGCGATGCCCACCGAAATTTCATAATCTTCGGAGATGGCGCCCAATAGCGCCGCTCTCGGTATGATTTCTATACCCCTCGACGCCGCTTCGGCGAGTATGGGATGGCTCGGCGCGACGGCGGCGGTGTAAACCGCAAGGTCCACGCCGTCCAACTTTGGGTTTTCGGTATCGTAAGCTATATCGACCCCGTGCGACTCGAGCATGGCGGTTTCCTTGGACTTGGCGCGGTCATAGCCCAAAACCTTTTTTCCGCGGGACCTCATGATCAGGGCGAGCGAGGACATACTGATGCCCCCTATGCCCACAAAATAAATTTTTTTATATAAAGAAAGGTTTTTCAAGCTCAAACGTTTCCTCCCCGTATTATATCGAATCCATATATTATATTATTGCAAAATTACAAGCGTCAAGGTGCGCTCAATCATTATAGCACTTTCCGTTAAAAAAGCAACGATAATATTGAATAGATAAGCGCGTTGTTTTCCATAATAAGGATAGCATTTTAACGGGAGGATCAGACAAAATGGAAATCACCGACATCAAACTCAGAAAATTTTTTACGGAAGGACCCTTGGAAGCCATATATTCGATCACCTTCGATAACGAATTGGCGCTCCACGACGTCAAGCTCGTCAAGCGGGAGGACGGTTATATGGTGGTTATGCCCAACCGTAAGCTCGCCAACGGGCTTTTCAAGGATATCGTTCATCCGATTAATTCCGTTTTCAGGGATAAAATATCCACGCAAATTGTGAACTTTCACAAGAATACCGTCTCAAACCAGGAAATCCCGTCAGATTAACGGTTGATTTACCGTCCTCCGTCTTTTATAATATTAATAAATTATTACGGAAAGGACGGATATCAATGTCAAAAGTTAGGAACGAAAAATTATTCAATTTAGTCGCTACGGCGCTGTTCGCGGCGATAGTCGTGCTGCTCCAGCTTACGCTGGGTTTAATAACGGTTGGCACTATCAACCTTAACTTTGTTTTAATACCCATAACCCTTGCCGGCATCTTATTCGGCGCGCTGCCCGGAGCGGTTGTCGGCACGGCTTTCGGCATCACCGTTTATATACAGTGCGTGACCGGGGCGCAGGCTTTCGGCAACGTGCTGTTCGGCATAAACCCGTATTACACCTTTATCGCCTGCGTCGGACGCGGGTTTTTGGTGGGTCTTATAACGGCGCTCATTTACAGGGGTTTGTCAAAAGCTATAAAAAATAACCTTATAAGCTTCATTGTCACCTCCGTTTTCGCCCCCGTACTCAACACGGGGATATTCCTCGCCTGCTACGCGACTATGTTTAACGGGCATATGCACGATTTGATGTCCGATCAGGGCGCGGGCGTTATGTATGTGCTGTTCATCCTGTTGGCGGGGGTTAATTTCGTGTTCGAGTTCGGGACCTCGCTCGTGCTCATCCCGCCGATAGCCGCGGTGCTGGAAAAAGCCAAAAACGCCAAAGCTTAAACATATTAGAATATCTTGACAATTCCGGCGCGTTATGCTAACATAATGTTACGAAAACACGCCGGATTTTTCCATGTGTATTTTCAAAAAATCATGCTCCGGCTTCGCGTTTTCGCAAAAAATACGCGGAGGAATGACGACATGAAGCGGCAAATCACGGCTTTAATTATTGTTTTGACAGCCTCGCTTTTATTTGGTTTTGTGGGATGTTCAAAAACTTCGGAGGTTGCCGATATTTCCGAAACCGGCTCTGACCTCAGCGAAACTGACGAGTATGACCAGATAATTCAAAGTTATGAGGCGGAACGCGACCGTCTGACCAGCGAAGCCGCCGATCGGGACGATGAAATAGAACGGCTGAACGAAGCTTTGAATAATAAGACCGTCGAATATAATTCGGCGATTGCGGATCATGAAGCGGCAATTAAACAGTATGTAAGCGAAAAAAACGAATTAGCGAACTTATTAAAACAAAAAGACAGCATAATAAAACAATTATACGATAAATTAAACGCCCCGGACAGCATAAGTACCCGGTATTGGTACGAGATGGATTATCCGTATAAAAAGGTGCTTTCGGTCGGCGATATAAAGGTTTACAATCAACCCAACGCAGAGACTATCGCTTACGAGCACTCTTGCAACAACGCTTATCTTGAAGTTTTATGTTGTGTGTCTTCCGGGGCGGGGATGCTGCGCCCGGATAATCTCGAAGGCTGTTGGCTGCTCGTCAGGCTTTTATACGATGAGACGCCCTCCACAGAAATCGGCTGGGTTTTGGCGTCGCAGGTAGAACCCTACAACGCCGAAACACGCTCGCACCTGCAAAATTATGTTACTGTAAAAAAAGACGCGGTATTGTGGAGTTTGGATTTCGACACCGATGAATATTATTCCATTGAAGATGAATCTCTTAACAAAGTACTTCACAAAGCGTTTTACGAATTTTATGATAAAGACGACGAGTATGCTTATATTGCGTTAAATGGCATGATCGGAGTAAAATGCCGTTTGAGCGACCTCGTTTACCCGGATTTTTAACGTTTTTCTAAAATAATTGTTGACAACCCCCTAAACGCGTGATATAATACCATTTGCCGCGTGTTCGGGGCTTTTAAACGTATGCTTGTACAAGGGCGACGTGCCTCGCTTACAGCGAGCCTTAAATGAAAGAGAGGTCCATTTCGTGTACGCAATTATCGAAACGGGCGGGAAACAGTACAAAGTCAGCGGGGGCGATATAATATACGCCGAAAAGCTGAACGCCGAAGAAGGCGAAACGGTTGTCATCGAAAAGGTTCTGATGTTCTCCGACGGCGAAAGCCTTGAAATCGGCTCCCCATATACCGGCTATAAGTGCCAGGCCACCGTCGTTAAGAACGGCAAGGGCAAGAAGCTCAGCATCATACGCTACAAGGCGAAAAAGAACGAAAAGAAAAAAATGGGTCACAGACAGCCTTATACCAAGCTTCAGATAATGTCCATATCCAAGTAACGGTTAAGGTAAAGGCAAAGCCATGACCACCGCGCGCTTTTACACAAAAAACGGGTCATTCCGCGGGTTTGAGATATCCGGACATTCGGACTATTCCGTTTCCGGAAGCGATATAATCTGCGCGGCGATATCCGCCATGACCAGCCTGACGGCGACCTGCCTTGAAAATTCGGGGACCGTATTTTCGTTCAAAACCGACGGCGATGCGCCGAGAGCGGTATTGAAAATCGAAAACCCCGGCGCGATATCGGAAAACATACTCGAAAGCCTTTACCGCGAGATTTTATCCCTGTCAAAGGAATACCCGGCGTATGTCAGGGCGGAAAAATCCGAACGGAAAGCCTAATTAAGTTTAATTAAAGGGGAAATTATTATATGCTTCAATTATCGTTGCAGTTCTTCGCCCATAAAAAGGGCGTCGGCTCCACCAAAAACGGCAGAGACAGCCAGTCCAAGCGTCTCGGCGCAAAAAAATCCGACGGGCAGAAGGTCAACGCCGGCAATATCATCTACCGCCAGAGGGGTACCCATATACATCCGGGCAAGGGCGTAGGTCTCGGTTCGGACGACACGTTGTTCGCGCTTGTGGACGGCGTTGTCAAATACGAGCCCGCTTTGAACGGTAGGAAAAAGGTCAGCGTCTACGCTGAATAGCTATCCGAACACAAAGAGTATGCCAAGGCGTTGGTATGCTCTTTTTTCATGCCGTAAGGCAAGCAGGGGGTGAATTGGTTTGTTAATAGATAAGACCGACATTTATATCAAAGCGGGCAGGGGCGGCGACGGCGCGGTTTCGTTTTTACGCGAAAAGTATATCTCTCACGGCGGACCCGACGGCGGCGACGGAGGCAAGGGCGGTAATATTATATTCCGTGTGGACGAAGGTACAAACACCCTACTCGACTATAAAAACCGCCGCAAGTTTAACGCGCAGGACGGCGAAGTGGGCAAAGGCAAAAAGTTCCACGGCAAAAGCGGCGGCGACACGATACTCACGGTGCCGAGAGGAACGGTCATCCGTCATAAAGAAACCGGCAAGGTCATACACGATATGTCCGACGGACAGGATTTTATCGCTGCTTACGGCGGTAAGGGCGGCTGGGGCAACACCCATTTCGCCACTTCCACGCGGCAGGCGCCGCGCTTCGCCAAAGCGGGGCGCGCCGGCGAGGAATACAACCTCACGCTGGAATTGAAAATGCTCGCCGATGTCGGCTTGATCGGCTACCCCAACGTGGGCAAGTCCACCATATTATCAATGGTTTCCTCCGCCCGCCCAAAAATCGCCGACTACCATTTTACCACATTGTCGCCCAACCTCGGCGTCATATCGGCGTTCGACAAAACCTTCGTCATGGCGGATATACCGGGGCTGGTCGAGGGCGCTTCCGAGGGCAAGGGTTTGGGGCATGAATTTCTGCGCCATATCGACCGCTGCCGCCTTTTGGTGCATGTTTTCGATATTTCGGCTTCCGAACGCCCAAACCCTTCGGAAGATATTAAAGCAGTCAACGCGGAGCTGAAAAAATGGTCGCCGGAACTGGCGAAGCGTCCGCAGATATTGGCGGCAAACAAAGCCGATATCGGCGTTGACAAAGAGGCGTTTACAAAAATAAAAGCCTACGCCGCGCGCAAAAAGCAGCCCGTGTTCCTAATCTCCGCCGTTACGGGAGAGGGACTTGACGGACTGCTCGAAAGGATCGCTAAGGATGTGTCGGCGCTGCCGTCGCCTGCGACTTATGAAAGGGAATTCTTTAAAGAGGATATAACAGACGAAAGCTTCGCAGTCGAAAACAAAAACGGCATATATTTCGTCACGGGGAGCAGAGTGATGCACCTGTGCGAAAACGTCAACTTCGACGACCGCGAGTCGCTCGCCTTTTTCCAAAGAACGCTCAAAGCCATCGGTGTCATCGACGCTCTCGAACAAAAGGGCATACAGGAGGGCGACACGGTGGATATTTACGGAATCCAATTCGACTTCATGTTCTGAAACACCGTTTCTACAACCTTCTGGCAGACTTCCGGGGAATACCGCCAGCGGCAGAGCGTGCCGGAATTATAATAATAATCATAGGAATAATCCGGTTTTTCCTTTTCCGCTTTATCGATAATCACCAGCTTGACCTTCATCTTTTGGGGTATTACGCTCTTTATGTAAACCGAAACGTTGTCGCCGGTTTCCAACCCGTCGCGGTATTCCGCCAGCCCCGCGAGATTTGGGGCAAGTTCCACGAAAACTCCGTATTTTTCAATGGAACGCACTATGCCCGTCACCGCCTGACAGGCCGGAAATTTGGCGGCGTTTTCCTCCCAGGTGCCCAGAAGCTCCTTGTGCGTGAGCGAAACACGCCCGTCAATGTCGCAGGCGGTTTTCACCACGGCTTTGATTTTTTGCCCCGTGTAGAACCTGTCCTTGGGATGCGATATGCGGGACACCGACATGGCGTCGATGGGCAGAAGCGACACGATGCCGCAGCCCACGTCGCAAAACGCCCCGAAAGGCTCCATATGCGTAACCGCCGCGTCTATGATATCTCCCGGCTCGTACAGAGTCACGCAGTTTTCCATGCATTCCCGCTGCGCCGCCCTGCGGGACAGCGTCACCCCGTATTCGTTGACTTCCGTAACCTTGAAACATACGGATTTGCCCACCTTGGAGATGACGGCTATTTCGCGGGAACTTTCCCGCACCGAGTCGTCGGTGCATTCCGCATAGGGTATGACGCCCGTTATCCCGCCGGGAAGCCTGACGTGGAGGTCGTGGTTCTCGTCGCACTTTATGGCTTTGCCTTCGAGTATCACGCCGTTTTCCATAGCTTTCTCCAACGCGGAATACGAGCGGCAGAATTCTCTGACGCGACTGGTGCCGAACCTGGTCCCCTCGGGCGGGTAATCGCTGTTTTTCATTGTTATGCCATTCCTTTCCTCACGCAGAGCGTTTTTGTGTTTTAACGTTAGAATATTTATTTATCACAACAGCACATTATATTTTTTAATATAGTTATATATACGAAAGGATTCCCCGCCGTATGTTTGAAAAGTTGGCGCAGATCGAAAAAAAGCTCACAGAAATCGAAGATAAGATCGCAGATCCTTCCGTCGTGTCGGATATGGCGCAATATACCTCTTTAATGAAAGAATATAAAAAAATAACACCGGTGGTCGAAAAATACCGGGAATATAAAAAAGCGGAAGCCGAAAAAACGGAAGGCGAAGAAATCCTCGCGTCGTCCGACGACACCGAAATGCGCTTGCTTGCCAAGGAACAGATGGCGCAGGCCGCGGAATTGATGGAAAAGACAGAAAAAGAGCTTCACATCATGCTTCTGCCGACCGACCCAAACGACGACAAAAACGTCATCATAGAAATCAGGGGCGGCGCGGGCGGCGAGGAAGCCGCGCTGTTCGCCGGGGTGCTGTACCGGATGTACGCCATGTATTCGGAGCAGGCGGGCTTCAAATGCGAACTGCTATACGCCAACGAAACTGAGCTCGGCGGCTTTAAGGAAATTTCCTTCGCCGTGACGGGCGAGGGCGCTTACGCGCGGTTAAAGTACGAGTCGGGCGTCCACCGGGTGCAGAGAGTGCCCGAAACCGAATCGCAGGGACGGATACAAACCTCCACGGCGACCGTCGCGGTGCTGCCGGAGGTGGAGGATTCCGAATTCCAGTTAAACATGGACGAGTTGGAAATCACCACCCACCGTTCCGCGGGAGCGGGCGGACAGCACGTCAACAAAACCGAATCGGCGATAAGGATAATCCATATCCCCACGGGAACCGTGGTGGAGTGCCAGGACGAAAGAAGCCAGCTTAAAAATAAGGAACGTGCGATAAAAATAATGAAATACCGCCTTGCGGAGCTGGAACGCGAAAAGAAAGAAGCCGCGCTTGCGAACGAGCGGAAAAGCCAGATCGGCACCGGCGACAGGAGCGAGCGGATACGCACCTACAACTACCCGCAGGGACGCGTCACCGACCACAGGATAGGGTTTACCCTCCATTCGCTCGAAGCGTTCCTGAACGGTAAGCTCGACGAGATGATCGACGCACTCGCCACCGCGGACAGAGCGTCGAAACTTGCCGCTGAAAACGAATAAAGTTATTATAGCAACAAAAACAATAAAAATTATAAAAAAAGCTCTTGCATTTACGGCTTTTATGTGCTATACTGCACTTTGCGTGAATTGCGTGAACAGAAAGCGAGGGATATAAAATGAAATCCGGTATTCATCCTGAATTCAAGGAAACAGTTATCAGATGCGCTTGCGGCGAAGAATATAAGACATATTCCTGCAAAAATTCCGTCAGGGTTGATATATGCTCTAAATGCCACCCCTTTTTCACCGGTAAACAAAAATTTGTTGATTCCGGCGGACGTGTTGACAAGTTTAAAAAGAGATTCAACCTCGAATAATTTTGCATATCCGTATCGGCATTTGCACGACTGTAAAACAAACAGTCGTGCTGTTTTTTTACCCTTTATTGCGAATAATAACCCTATAACACATAAAAACTGGAGGCATTATGTCGGAAAACAATATTATCACCAATGAAAACGGCGTCAAGACAAGAGCGGTGCTGGTTTCGCTTATGACTTCGGAAACAAAACCGGGGGAAACCGAGACCTCGCTTGACGAACTGGAAAGCCTTTTGAAAACCGCGGGCGGCGAAACGGCGCTGCGCGTCGTTCAGGCGCGGGAATTCCCCGACGCCAAGACCTTTATCGGCAAGGGCAAAGCCGCCGAAATCGCTGAGTTTATCAAAAACGACCCCACGGTAACACTCGCCGTATTTGACAACGAACTTTCCCCGACGCAAATAAAAAATCTCGAGGACGCGCTGGGCGCGCGCGTCATCGACCGTACCATGTTGATTCTCGACATCTTCGCCCTCCACGCCGTGACAAGCGAGGGCAAATTGCAAGTAGAAATTGCCTGCCTTAAATACACCGCGCCGCGCATGGTCGGGCACGGCAAGGAGATGTCGCGGCTGGGCGGCGGTATCGGCACCCGGGGACCGGGCGAATCCCAGCTCGAAACCGACCGCAGGCACCTCCGCCGCCGCGTTGAGGCGCTGAACGAACGCCTGAAAGACATGGAGCGCGCCCGCTCCGTAAAGCGCGGCGGACGCGAAAAATACAATATGAAAACCGTCGCGATCGCCGGATACACCAACGCGGGCAAATCCACTCTGTTAAACTATCTGACGGGAGCGGGCGTGCTCACCGAAAACAAGCTGTTCGCGACTCTCGACCCCACGACGCGCAAGCTCTCCCTCCCGGAAGGCGACGACATACTACTGACCGACACGGTCGGCTTTATCGACCGCCTGCCGACACATTTGGTAAAAGCGTTCAAATCGACATTGGAGGAAATCAAATATGCCGACGCGATAGTCTGCCTGGTTGACGCGTCGGAACCGGATTCCGAGCGCACCCGCAAACGCCGTGTGACCGAATCGCTCATCGACGAGCTGTCGGGCGGCGGCAAGGAGGTTATCTGGTGCTATAACAAATGCGATAACGAGACCGAAAGTGAGTTTATTCCCCCGGAGGGCGTACGAATATCAGCCGTTACCGGCGAGGGTGTGGATAAGCTGCTTTTGAAAATCAAAGACGTTTTGAACGGCGGCAAAACCACTTTGACCTTCTTCTTCCCCCATTCCAAAGCCGCCGAGATGAACGGACTTTTCCGTAATTCCAACGTAAAATCCTCCGAATATACCGACGAGGGCGCGTTAATCACCGCCGAATGCGAGCGAGACTGTGCGAACCGTTATGCCGCCTTTGTGCAAAGCGCACAAAAAAAACCGGACTGAAACCGGATGAAATTCCCCCTTTCGCATCATATAATGGAGGCGAAAGGAAGTATTGAGATGAACGGCATTGACGTGTCCCATTATCAGGGGAATATCGACTGGAAAAAGGTTAAAAACAACGGGATAACCTTTGCGATGTGCAAGGCGAGCCAGGGAGCGAAGCTTTCCGACGCCGAAAGCGAGCCTTTCGAGGACGAAAAATTCGGAAACCATTTAAAAAGCGCCGCGGAAAACGGTATTTTCTGCGGCGCGTATCATTTTCTGACGGGGACGACCCCCGATAGGGTTGAGAAAGAGACGGACTTTTTTATCAAGACCTTAAAAAAGTACGGCAATCTTATAACCTACCCATGCGCCTGCGACCTCGAGGACCGGCGCTACACGAAGTTGTCAAAACAAGAAAACTCCGCGCTGGTCAGGGTGTTCGCCGATAAGGTCAAGGCGGCGGGCTTCGTGCCCATGCTTTACACCAATTTGAGCTTTTATAAAAATTACCTCGACATGAAAATGCTCGGCGGCATCGACATCTGGTTCGCAAGGTATTACGCCAAGCGCTCGCCGCTCCCAAAGCCCGATATCGCTGGCATGACCATGTTCCAGTGGGACGATTCGGGAGTCGTGGACGGCATACCCGGCAAAGTGGACCTCGACGTTTGCTATATTGATTACCGCGTCCCGGAAAAGGGGATTCAGGCGGGCAAAAACGAAAAACTTCAAGCAAGCGAAAGCGAAGAGCTTAAAGCCGGCGATGCCGATGAATTTAAAATCGGCGACAGCGTGACTTTTCGCAGCGATGCCGAAACGTATTGGCCCTCCGGTCCGAAAATCCCCGCGTTCGCAAAGAAAAATTTCTATAAAATAATTCAAACGACAAGCCAAAACAAAGAGGTTGTAAAGTGCGGCGCAAAGTGCGTTCTGCTGGAAGGCATAAACACCTGGGCGGCGGTTGAGACACTTAAAAAATTCAATTAAAATTCTTTATCACCTTCCCTTTGGGGAAGGTGAATGTGCTCCGCGAACTCGTAGGGGCGGATATCATCCGCCCGCCGCATAAAACAATGACGCCGATTATACGGGGAGCGGGGAAAACAAATGATACCCTTCCATCCTCGCGGAACGGATGATATACCGCTTCGCGGCATGATATACCCTTCGGGTATGATATACGCCTTAGCCGCTCTGTGGCTAAGGTGTATTAAATACGGAGCGGCTATTGACCTGCCGTTTTATACGTATTATTTATACCTTTTCCAATATCCACATCGCGCTCTTATATTCGAGTGTGACATGGACGGGCAGACCGAAGCCGCAAAGCTCCGAGCCCGTGTGGGTTTCGCCCGTGAAGACGTCGCGGTAAGCGGCGTTTTTGTCGATACCCTTGAGCTTCAGGCGCTCGTTTTTATCGTACAGCCTGACGTGGGTATTGACGTACCCCGCTACGCATATCGATTTATCGCACGAAACCGCGCACCACGCGGCGCAGTCTTCCTCATAATTGTTCCTCAGGCGGTAATAGTCGCCGCTAACCATGACGTCGCCGTACTTTTTATACAGCTCGGCGGTTTTGACCACCAGCGCTTTGTCCGCGTCGGAAAGGGAAGTCGGGTCCAGCTCGTAGCCGAACGAACCTGTGAACGCGACGGCGAAGCGTGTCATAAAGTCGGTTACATGGGCGGTTTGATGGTTGGGCGACGCCGAAACATGCGCCGACATGGCGGAGAGGGGATATACGAGAGATGTACCGTACTGGATTTTCAGCCGCTCTATCGCATCGGTGTTGTCGCTCGTCCAGGTCTGGGGCATATAGTGGAGCATACCCGCGTCGAACCTGCCGCCGCCGCCGGAGCAAGACTCGAACAGCACATCTGGGAAATCGGTTACAAGCCGCTCGAGCAGGGAATACAGGCCAAGATAATACCTGTGCGGAACTTCGCCCTGACGGTCAGGCGGCAAAAGTTCGCTTCCGACTTCCGTCATATTGCGGTTAAAATCCCACTTGACATACGCTATCATACCCGTTTTTAAAACGGCGGCGATCGAATCGTAAATATAGTCGCATACCTCGCGCCGCGACAGATCGAGAATGAGCTGATGCCGTCCTTCGGAACGCGGGCGGTTTGCTATATGCAGACACCAGTCGGGGTGGGCGCGGTACAAATCGGAATCGGGGGAGACCATCTCCGGCTCGAACCAAATGCCCAGCGCGCAATTATTTTCCTTTAAAAGGGGGTATATTTTATCCAGCCCGTTGGGGAGCTTGCGGCGGTCGATAACCCAGTCGCCCAGCGAACGGTTGTCCGAATCGCGCTTGCCGAACCAACCGTCGTCGATGACCAGAAGATCTACGCCCAAGTCGGCGGCGCACTTGCCGATTTTCAGAAGTCTTTCCTCGTCGAAGGAAAAATAACACGCTTCCCAGCTGTTTAAAAGCACCGGGCGGCGTTTATTTTTATACTTGCCTCTGATAAGGCGGTCGTTGATAGCTCTGTGCAGCGTTTGTGATAAAGCGGTCAGCCCGCCGCTCGTGTGACAGAGGACGACCTCCGGCGTGTGAAATTCCTCCCCGCAATCGAGCTTCCAGGAGAAGCCGTCGGGGTTAATTCCCGCGATAAACCGGCAGGCGTTGAACTGGGTGCCCTCGGCCGTCACGGCGTGGGAGCCGGAATAGACAAGCACCGCGGCGTAAACGTCGCCGTGGTCCTCGTCGGCGTTTTTGGAAGCGAGGATCATAAACGGATTATGGACGTGCCCGGAAGCGCCCCTGCGGCTGGCAAGCTCGAATTTGCCGTGGCAAAGCGGAAACCGCTCTATCATGCGTTCCCGGACATGGGTGCCGAAATTTGCAATAACGTCCATGTCCATGTTGTCGAAATCGACGCAGGCTGACGCCGCCGCTTTGATAAAGCAGGGCAAATTTCCGGCGTTCCGCACGACGGCGCGGCGGGCGATTATACCGTAATTTTCATAGACGGTATAATAAAGGTCGCATTCCGCAAGGCTTATAAAATCCCGCAGGGTGATGACAAGAGTTTTAACCGAATCGCCGTCCCCCGCTTCCGCGTAAAAAGCGGGAAGCCCCGGAAGGGGCGGCTTTCCGTCCGAAATTTTATGCGAAACATATCTTAAATCGCAGATATTGCTCCCGTCGGGGTTTATCAACTCCAAAGCGGGCGAACGCAGGTCGCCCCTGCCGAAGCAGGGATATTCGAGCGGCGTGTCGTCGAGGATGAAGCCGCGGCAGCCTTCCATGCGGGGCGAAAACGCCGCTCTGCCCTGTTCCCACCGCATATAGGAATGGTCGCCGGTGTCTATCCTTTCGCCCCAGTAAAGGTGGAGCAGGAAGCCCTCCCTTAATTGCATCACATAGGACGAATCTTTGGTATCAAGCTGAAACTGCCCTATATTTTCGGTATAAGTAATCATGCAACGTCTCCGTTTTTATAAATTTGATATCATTAATTTGGCTATGTTAAAATACACGAGCAGGGAAATGGCATCGACTATGGTGGTTATGAGCGGCGAAGCCATTACTGCGGGGTCGAAGCCTATGCGCTTTGCGAAGAGGGGCAGGGTCGAACCCACCAGCTTGGAAAAGAATACCACCACGATAAGAGTCAGACATACTACAATGGCGATCGGCACCGAAACATCGTTATGAAAAATGAGGTTGTCAACCAGTAATATTTTAAAAAAGTTCAGGCAGGCGAGCGCGACTCCGCAGAGCAGGGCGACGCGCAGCTCTTTCCAGATGATGCTCACGATATCTTTCAGGGATATCTCTTGCAGCGCCAAACCGCGTATTATCGTGACCGTCGCCTGGCTGCCCGCGTTCCCGCCCGTGTCCATAAGCATGGGGATAAACGCCGCGAGCGCCACGCTTCCGGCGAGCGCCGATTCGAAATTTGTGATTATCTGCCCCGTGAAGGTGGCCGATACCATGAGTAAAAGCAGCCACGGCATACGCTTGCGCCAGATATCGAGCACGCTTGTTTTTAGGTAGGGCTTGTCGGAGGGGATAATAGCCGCCATCTTTTCGATATCCTCGGTGGCTTCCTCCTCTATAACGTCGATGGCATCGTCGAAGGTGACTATGCCCACCAGACGTTTTTCATTGTCCACGACAGGCATTGCGATAAAGCCGTATTTCGCCATATCGCGCGCGACGTTTTCTTTATCGAGGTTGGTTTCGGTGTATATGACGCGCGTGTCCATGATGTCGCCTACAATGGCGTCGTCGTCGGCGACGAGCAGGTCCTTTACGGTGACCAGTCCCAAAAGCACCCTTTCGGACGAGGTGACATAGCAGGTGTAGATGGTTTCCTTGTCTATACCCGTACGCCTGATACGGAGTATCGCCTCAACTACCGTCATAGCCGGGCGGAGCGTGACGTATTCCGTCGTCATTATGCTCCCGGCGGAATCTTCCGGATAATGGAGCAGATCGTTTATCTGACGCCGTTTTTCCAGGTCGGTCGATCTTAAAATCCGTTTTACGACATTCGCGGGCATTTCCTCGATAATATCCACGGTATCGTCCAAATACAGTTCGTCGAATATTTGTTTTAACTGCACGTCCGAAAACGATTTGACGAGCAGTTCCCGCTCGTCCGCGCCCATTTCGACAAATACCTCCGCCGCCAATTCCTTGGGCAGCACGCGAAAAACCAGCGGTACCTGTTTTTCGTCAAGCTGCGCTATCGCGGCGGCGATATCCTGCGGGGTTTCCTCAGCCAAAAACTCCTTGAGCGCGGAATAATCCTTCGCCCCGAGCAGTTCGAGGATTTTTTCATTCATTAAACCTTACCTCCTTAGAATAAGTTTGCGGGAGCGTAAGGCAAACACGGGCGTCCGTGCCTATTCCTATATGGGCATATAGGCAAATACAAAGGCAAAAAGACGCCATCGCGGTTTGCCTGTACTACTGCCGGATTCCATTCTTTTCGCCTCTCTCTGTTATTATTTTAAATAAGCGGCGTTATATCCGCCGTTTTTCATATAGTATATTCTTTTCGTAATTTTGTCAAGAGCCAAATTATCCGAAAAAAAGGTTGATTTTTATCGAATCGGTGTTATAATCAATTATAATACCGCCGTTAGGCGGGGAAGGATATGTTATGGATAAAGTTACGGTTTTTAATCACCCCCTCATCGCCCATAAGCTGACGATAATGCGCAAGAAGGACACCGGTTCAAAGGATTTCCGCGACCTGCTTTCGGAAATTTCCATGCTTATGGCATACGAGATCACGCGCGATCTGCCGAGGGAGGGGGTGGAAATCGAAACCCCCATCTGCAAGACCACCGAAAAAATGGTCTCCGGTAAAAAGATTGCCTTAATCCCTATTTTAAGAGCGGGGCTTGGCATGGTGGAGGGTTTTCTGACAATCTGTCCGGTCGCCAGAGTCGGGCATATCGGGTTGTACCGCGACCCGGTCACCAAAAAGCCTATCAGGTATTATTTTAAAACGCCGCAGGACATTACCGAAAGGAAAGTGGTTATACTCGATCCCATGCTCGCCACAGGCGGGTCGAGCGTCGCCGCGATCGACGCGCTCAAGGATTTGGGCTGCAAGGATATCTCGCTAATGAACCTTGTGGCGGCACCCGAGGGTATCACCGCCGTGCAGGAAGCTCACCCCGACGTAAATATATATGTCGCGGCGATAGATAAATGTTTAAACGAGCACGCGTATATCGTTCCCGGACTGGGCGATGCCGGCGACCGCATTTTCGGCACCAAATAGAATGGTACGGCTGGGAAACGCGTGGGACGAGATTCTGAAAGACGAATTTGAAAAAGATTATTACTTAAAACTCCGCGAATTTTTAAAAAGCGAGTATTCCCGTTATTCTGTCTATCCCGATATGAAAAACATCTTCAACGCTTTTGTCTATACCGATTATAACGACGTCAGAGCGGTTATAATCGGGCAGGATCCCTACCACAACGAGGGACAGGCACACGGACTCGCGTTTTCGGTCCCGGAGGGAACGGCGGTGCCGCCGTCGCTCGTTAATATATACAAAGAGCTGCGCGACGACCTCGGCGTTCCGACAAACAATTCGGGCTGCTTAATCCGCTGGGCGAAATCGGGAGTGCTTTTGTTAAACGCCGTCCTCACCGTGAGGGCGGGCATGGCCGGGAGCCATCGCGGCAAGGGCTGGGAGACACTGACGGACAGAGCGATAAAAGCCTTGAACGAGAGAGAAAAGCCCATGGTTTTTTTGCTTTGGGGGAATTACGCCAAAGAAAAAATCCCGCTGATAACGGGAAAGCAGCATTTAATCCTCACCGCTCCGCACCCGTCGCCGCTGTCCGCATGGTACGGTTTTTTCGGTTGCCGCCATTTTTCCAAATGCAACGCTTTTTTAAGAGAACGCGGCATGGGGGAGATTGAGTGGTAAATTAAAAATTATTTTACATAACAAGAAAATAATCAAAACCGGCGCGAATCAGTTCGCGCCGGTTTTTAATAATAAAACGCAATATAAAAACCTCACTGTGTTGTGTCCGCCACCGTAAATCCCTCCGGCACTTCAAAAACACCGCCGGAGATATCGTCGCTTACCGAAAGCGAAATTACTATGGTATCCTTGCGCTCTTCGTCATAGCTGCGGTAGCGTTTGAGGGCGCCGTTTGAGAAGAAAAGGTCAAACTCAAATCCCTCGGAATCGGTATAGGTTTCGTATTCATATTCGGTGTTAAAAAGCATCTGCGTGCCGCTGCCGGTCAGGTTGATTATGCCCGTCCAGAGTTGTTTTTCGGAAAACAACGCCGCGTCGTAGTCCATGACGACCGCCGTTTTCGTTACGCTGTCAAGTACGGTCAGCTTACCGCCAGCCACGATATATTCGCTTTTTGAGCCGTAGCTTTCCTCAATAACCGCGTAAACCGCGCCACCGTTATGGTACGCCGTGATAATATAGGGCAGCGCTTCTCCGCCCGCCATGCGGCTTTCCACGGTTTTTATCATATAGACGCCGCTTTCGATTTTATCGAAATAAGGTTTGAAAAGGCTGCCGACTACGCTCTTTTCAACCGAGGCCTCGGAAGCTTCGTTAGACGAATCCTCCTGCGACGACGTCGGTTGTTCGGACGAAATTTCCGCAGAAACGGAAGACTCCGCGGAGGATTGGCTTTCACTGCTTTCCTCGGAAGATTCGTTATATTGCGACGAAATGTCGTCGGATTCGACTTGGCTCGCGTCGATATCCGTCGATTTGCCGCCGCTTTCATCGTCCGGCGGCACCGCCGAACAGGATACCGTTAAAATTGATAAAAATACGGTCGCCGCGATAACCAAACTCTTCATTGCTTTTTACCGTCAGTCTTGTTTTTATTTTGCAGCTTGTTTATAAACTGTTCCAACTCCGCGCTTATCTCGCCGCCGTCAAGCTTGCCGCGGCTTTTGCCCAAACTCGCGGAAAGCTCCGCCAGAAGCTCGTCCACGCTTTTGGCTTCGCTCCGGGCGGTGGGGGATACGGCTTCGTCCGTGTCCGGAAGCTTTTCATTTTGATCGGTCAAAGAGGAATTTAAAGCTTCGACGGCGTTTACGCCGGTATTTACGCCGGCGTTTACGCCGGCATTTAAGCCGCCCTTCGGCGGGCGCACTCTCGCGGCGGGCTTATAGTTATCGCCGTAAAGCACGTTGGTGTCCCCGTGATCGAGCGAACGGAGGTACGCGTTCCTGTGATTTTTAAGCGTTTCGTATGCTTGTGCGAGAGAACAGCCGATTTCAAACGGGCGGAACATCAGCTCCGGTTTTTCATCGCCCGAACGCTCGCCTATCTGCTTTTCGAGGGCGCGGTTCGCGGTTTTTAGCACCACGTTGGCGTCGGAAAGCCCGATGCCGATATACGGCTTGCTGCCGCCGCACATTTCTATGCAGCGCACGTTGGACCAGGGGATAAAACCCGCGCCGACGCCGCCGTTAACCAGATCGAGGAAGCCTTCGTCAGAGACAAGCACGGCGTTTTTGGGTTTTACGAGCTGATAACCGCAGTTGAAGGTCATAAAAGTGAAGTACATGGCGCCCACCGCGCCCGCGACTACAAAAGCGTATTTCAACGGGGCTTCGATATTTTTTATAAAAGGCAACGCGAAACAATAGCCCGAAAGCGCTGCGAGCGCAAAGCTGAAAAATATCAAAAGCGGGGTGAGCGATTTATTTTTTGTGATTCTCGTAAACGACTTGTCCATAATCATAACCGTCCTTATATTTCCATATTTCGGCTGCCGCGGTTCAATAGCCCGGTATGGCGTGCTTTAAAACATAGTCGATATACGCCGACCGCGCGAGATCCGACCAGTGTATGCCGTCGCCCGCC
>CAYOGQ010000020.1:0-23175 GCA_964403645.1 uncultured Ruminococcus sp. | reverse complement strand
AGAGCTGCCTGCTGATCGCCCGCGACACCGCTTATCGGCAGATTGCCGAGCGTTTCGGGCAAACCTGCCGACGCCGCGTCAATATACCCAAAAATCCCGGCGTTATCCTTCACCTCCGGGAGCATATCCACGGGGATTCCGAAGATTCCGCACAATTCATTATCCCACTTTAAGTTATGTATGTCAAACAGCATGGTCCGCGAAGCGTTGGTGACGTCGGTGACGTGCGCCCGTTTCCCCGTAAGGTTGTATATAAGCCAGCTGTCGACTGTGCCGCAGATAAGTTCGCCGTTTCGGGCGCGTTCCCGGCCGTTTTCAATATTTTCGAGTATCCATTTAATTTTCGCCGCGGAAAAATAAGCGTCGGTGGTTAAGCCGGTTTTCGAGGAAATCAACCCGTCGAAACCTTCGGATTTCAGTTTCTCGCAGTATTCGGCGGTCCGGCGGCATTGCCAAACCACGGCATTATAAACCGGAACCCCGGTCGCCCGCTCCCAAACCACCGCGGTTTCCCGCTGGTTGGCGATACCCACGCAGTCAATCGCCACGCCCGCCTTTTCAACGGCTTCGGCGGCCGTTTCAAGCTGGGTTGTCAGTATTTCCATGGGATCATGCTCCACCCAGCCGGCTCGTGGGAAATGCTGCGTTACCGCGCGCTGCGACGAAGCGATTATATCGCCACCGCTTGAAAAGACGATCGCCCTCGAACTGGTGGTTCCCTGGTCGAGGGCCAACACATATCTTGGTATTTTCACATTTTTCCTCCATTGCCCGTTGACTGCGGGGCAAACGAGCTGTATAATATTACAAATTATATAAAAGGCTGGGATATTATGACGATAAAAGAATATACCTATAAATCCGCCGACTCGGTCCATGACATCAAGGCTTACGCCTGCGTGCCGGATGGGGATATAAAAGCCGTTTTGCAAATAGCGCACGGCGTCGCCGAGCATTTCGGGCGTTATTCGGGGCTTTGCGAATACCTGACTTCGCGGGGGATACTCGTCTGCGGGAACGACCATCTCGGTCACGGGAGGTCATCGGCGCGGGAGGAGCGCGGCTTCTTTGCCGAAAAAAACGGCTGGGATTACGTCTGCGCCGACGTCGTAAGATTCGCAGAAATTATCAAAAAAGAACACCAACGTGTCAAATATATATTTATGGGGCATTCGATGGGCAGCTTTATCGGCCGCATGCTGTTTATGAAAAATCAACTCGGCGCCGACGGGTATATATTTACGGCGACGGGGCACACCGGCGGATTTAGAATAAAAAGCGGCAGGTTTATCGGCAAGCGGGAGTTGAAACGGCTGAGCGACAAATACGCGGACAGCGCGAAAATAACCAAGTCAGCTTACGGCTCGTACAATAAATCCTACGGCAAATCACGGACGGAGTTTGACTGGATCTCCTCAGACGAAAGGGAAGTGGACGCGTATATTGCAGACGAATGCTGCGGTTTCCCTTCCTCGGTTTCACTTTTTATGGATATGCTGACGGGGCTTGATTATATACGCCGGAGAAAAAATTACAAATCCGCCCCTAAAAACAAGCCGGTTTTGTCCATTTCGGGCAAGTCCGACCCCGTGGGGAATATGGGCAGGGGCGTGACAAAGGTTTGGAAAGCCATGCGCAAAGCCGGAATAAACGCCGAACTGGCGTTATACGAGGGGCGCCACGAGCTGCTGCGTGAGCCTGTCAGGGATAAAGTGATGGCGCAAATATATGAATTTATTTTAAAAGCGTGATTTTAATGTTTCGTTTCGGCGGATACGTTATATAAGTTGAAAGTGACCGTCGCTTTGAACAGATCGCCGTCCGCGCCGACGGCAAGGCTGCCGCGCTGCAGCTCGGCAAGGCTCGACGCGATGGAAAGTCCCAACCCGCTCCCTTCGGTGGAGCGCGACGAATCTCCCCTCACAAAGCGTTCGGTAAGCTCGTCGGGGGAGACATTGAGCGGGGTTTTGGAAATATTTTTGAAAGCGACAGAAACCCTGCCGTCCCCCGCGAGTGTGTCTATGTAAACTCGCGTGCCCGGCAGTGAGTATTTGCAAATATTGGAAAGCAGATTATCGAAAATGCGCCAGACCAGCCTGCCGTCGGCGTAGACCGTCACGGGCTTCCCCGGCGAAAAATCCCGCAGGGTGAGATGGGAAGCGGCAAATTTATCGGCGTATTCCGCTTCGGCCTGGCTTAAAAGCTCGCGCAGGTTTACGGGAGTAAGGTTGACCGTAACGTTGCCGGTCAGAGCTTTGGAAGCTTCCACGAGGTCGGTTATCAGCTTTTTCAGCCTCGCCGACTGGCGTTCGAGCACCGCGATATATTCCGCCCGTTGTTCGGGCGTCGTGTCAACGCGGTTTAACAAATCCACATAATTTATTATGGAAGTCAGCGGCGTCTTGATATCGTGGGACACGTTGGTGATAAGCTCGGTGCGGAAGCGTTCGCTCTTGAGCTTTTCGTCCACCGCTCTGGAAATTACGTCGCCGATATGGTTGAGATTTTCCCCCAACTTTTTAAATTCGGAATACATCCCGGCGGTGTTGATTTTATAGCCGAGATCGCCGTCCGCGATTTTGTCCGCTCCGCGTTTTAACGTTTCGGCGAATATGACGCAGGAGCTTATTACGGCGAGCAGAATAAACGTGAGCACGATCCAAACCGCAATGGTCAGACTGCCTTTATAATAAAAAGCAAAAAAAGTGACGGTAAAATATGCGGTCAGCATGAACGCGACTTTCCAAATCAGGGTAAAATGAACATAAGCGTCGCGGAAAAGTACGCAGACGCGGTAACAGAGCGTGTTATGCAAAAGCGTCCCGGTCTTGTACCGTATGGCGGCGGTTATGAAAAGCTCGGCAAAGGCCAGCGACGCCAGAAGCAGAGACGGGCAGATGATGAACAGGTTCCAGAACCCGAAGCGTTCAAGAACCAAAAGACAAAGCTTTGCGGCGGCGTAGATGAAGCCTATGATTAACGCGGCGTTGATTTCCAGCGGCGGTTTGTCGACGGGGCGGAGCGCGAGTTTGGCATTACCTTTTTTATAACCCGCTCCGGTCATGATAAAAACCAAAAACAATACGCTCATGACCAGGCAGGAGATGGCGATTATGCCGAATCCGTATTTCATCGACGAAGCGAACTTGTCAAACGCCGTTTTTAAAACGGTGTCCGGGTCGTAGAGGTCGTTTATCACGGCGTAAAAAAACCCGGCACCCGCCGCGGCGGCGACCGAAAACGTCAGGCTAAACAGCCCGATCGCCGTATATTTAAGCGCCTTTATCCCGGCTAAGCTTTTCAACCGGCGCTCCCTCCCTCTATCTTGTAACCCTGTCCCCAGACCACTTTAAGGTACCTCGGTTCCGCGGGGTCGATTTCCAGTTTTTCGCGTATATGCCGTATATGCACCGCCACGGTGTTTTCGGCCCCCGTCGGGTTGCCGTTCCATACCTCGCCGTATATGCGGCTTGACGAGAACACCGTCCCCGGGTTTTTCATTAAAAGGCGTAATATGTCGAATTCTGTCGGTGTGAGCAAAACATTCTCTCCGTTCACGCACACCGTCTTGGCGGAATCGTTGAGAGATATCCCGCCGATGGCGAGTACCTCGTCCGACACGGGCGCGCCGCCCAAGTCCATATACCGCCGTAGCTGCGCCTTGACCCTCGCGGTAAGCTCCACGGGGTTGAAGGGCTTGGCGACATAATCGTCCCCGCCGATGTTCAGGCCCAGCACCTTGTCGGTGTCCTCGCCCTTGGCGGTCAAAAATATGACGGGGACATTGCTGGTCTTGCGCAGCTCGGCGACTGCGGTTATGCCGTCCGTTCCGGGCATCATAATATCCATTAAAACAAGATGTATCTCCTGCTTTTTTAAAATCTCAAGGGCTTCAGCGCCGTTGGCGCAGCCGACGACGTTATAGTTTTCGGCGGAGAGGTAAATTTTGACCGCGGAAACTATGTCCCGGTCGTCGTCGCAGATTAATATATTAATCAACGCCAAGCCCCCTTTGTATATAAATATTAATAATATTATATATTATGCCAAACGTTAAATCAACTGTTTTCGGGCATTAAAATCAAAAACATACGCCTAAAATACGCCTGCGTATTGACGGGCGCCGGAGACGGTGATATAATGAAGCACATATATGTTATTATGATTGAAACTTGCTTGGTGACTTCGCGTAAAACCCGCGCTTTTGCAAAATGCTTATTATATAAAAACGGAGGTTCATGCAAATGGACAAAAAGATCAATGTAGGCATCATCGGCACCGGGGGCATATCCGGCTATCACATGGCGGGTTATAAGGCCTGCCCGAACGTCAGCGTCGAAGCGGTCTGCGACCTGGATTACGAAAAAGCCAAAAAATACGCCGAAAGGCATAATGTCGCTCGCGTTTATGCGGACTACAACGAGATGCTCGCTAAAGAGAAGCTAGACGCGGTTTCGGTCTGCACCTGGAACGCCGCGCATAAGGCACCGACCGTGGCGGCGCTTGACGCGGGTGTCAACGTGATCTGCGAAAAACCCATGGCGATGAACCGTTTTGAAGCCGAGGAGATGTGCGCCGCGTCTCGCAGGTCCGGCAAGCTTCTTATGATAGGCTTCGTCCGCCGTTTCGGCAACGATGCCGCGATACTCAAAAAATTCATCGACGGCGGCTCCATGGGCGACATATACTACGCCAAGGCTACCTACCTCCGCCGCAACGGCTGCCCCGGCAGATGGTTCGGCGACAAAGCCTATTCGGGCGGCGGCCCGCTCATAGACTTGGGCGTGCATGTCATGGACCTTGTCCGTTATCTGTGCCGCAACCCCAAACCGGTCTCCGCCTACGGCTTCACCTATGACAACCTCGGTTATAACCGCGTTAGCGGCGGTCAGAGCTGGATCGCTTCGGATTCATCCGCGGCGGGGGGATTCAAATATGACGTTGAGGATTTCGTAGGAGCTTACATAAAGTTCGACAACGGGCTTACCCTGAATATGGAAGCGAGCTTCAACCTCAACATAAAACACGACGTCGGCAACATCGAGCTGTTCGGAACCAAATCCGGCGCGAAGATAGATCCTCAGATTGAGCTTTTCACCGATATGAACGGTATGCTCGTGGACGTCAAGCCCTGCGGTGACACCGGGCTGGCTTTCAACGGTCTGTTTGAAAACGAAATATCTCACTTTGTCGACTGCGTGGCGAACGGCACGTCCTGCCGCGCTCCCGCCGAAGACGGCTTGACGCTGATGAAGATGATAGACGCCATTTATGAATCGGCGAAAACGGGCAAGGTTGTGGAAATTTTATAAAAAAGATTAAAACCGGCGCGATTGAAACGCGCCGGTTTTTAATAATACTATTTTTATGCGGATATAAATGAGATTAACTCCGCAAGACAGTTAACAATCCTTATATTCGGAAACGCTCCGAGTTCCTCCTTTGCCGTGGTGCCTGTGGTGACGCCTATGAAATCTACCGAAGCCCTTTGTGCCGTTTCGGCGTCGATAAAGCTGTCGCCGATATAAACGCATTCGTTTTTCGTAACTCCCAACAGTTTTATCGCATTTAAAAGAGGTTCCGGATGCGGTTTGGGGTTTTTGACGTCTTCCCCGCCCACCACGGCGTCGATAAGGTAGGGGATATCGTATTTGTTAAGTATTTGGGTCATACGGTAGTGGTATTTTGAGGTGACGATGGCGGTTTTGATGCTTTTCGCTTTCAATAAACGCAAAAGCGGTTCGGTTTCGTTAAAAAGTCTTGTGTTTTCCAGCATAATCTCGTCCGCTCTTTGCTTAAACAAATCGATAAAACGTCCGGCGCCGTTCATATCGGCATCTTTCGTGAGATATCTGTATGTTTCGGCAAGATGCATTCCCACCGTTTTCATTATATCCGGCTTCGCCGCTTTCGGGAAGTCCATTTTTTCGAGCGCGTAGTTGACCGACTCGACTATACCCTCGGTGGCGTCGCCCAAGGTGTAGTCAAAATCGAACAGATATGCCGAATACGAATAATTCACCTGAATACCTCATTTTATTCTGAAACATCGGAAGAACCGACGGCTTTCTTTTCGGTCAGCGGATTTCCGTGCCTTACGGTTATTGCGCAGAGCAGGACGAAAGCCGTGGCTTCGGCGCTCGCCGTTTTATCGGTCAGATATTCTCTGTACCCCCCAAACCTCCCGCCGTCGGAAATTAAGAAAGACGAAAGCGCGCTTACAAGGCACAGAGCGTTGTCACCCTCCGCCGTCATACCCGCGGAAAGCAGGGAAGTAAGGCATAACGCGGTCGCCGAAGCGCTCGCTTTGCCGTTGCCGTCATTGACGCTGTTGTCGTCGTTTATTTGATAAAAGAGATAAATCATGGCGCCGTCGTTGACGGTGTCGTTGTATTTGGGGCTGCTTACCGCGGGGCGTATGGTCTGGTACGCCATGAGGGCGAAAGCCGCCGCTTCCGGATTTGCCGCCGCTTTTTCGCCGCCCAGGAGAGGATAGTCATAAAAAGCACCCGTCACTTCGTCCTGCCGGGAAAGCAGACTGTCCGCGGCGGCGGTCATATCAAAATCCCGTTCGTAAAGCGTCAGGGCAATGATGATTTCGGAAAGCTCGATCGTGGACACTTTGTCCGCTTCGCCGAGATAATCGCCGAGATAGCCCAAATATCTTTCGGTGTCGCAGGCTGCGACGTCGCATCCGGCTTTGTCGAGGATGTATACCGATATCAAATACCCGGTGAATGATTTCAAGCCTGAGGAGGGCGTTTCGGTAAGCCCCGACCAATCGCAGCGTGTAAAATCAAACCCCGCTTCGCACAGGGCGGCGGCTTCCTTATAATCGGTAAGCTTCCTGCCGGTATAATAAGCGGCCAAATCTGCATACATGGCATCCGCGATCTCCGGGGCTGTCTTTGTTTTCACACCGGCTTTTTCGCAAGCGTACAACATCCATAAAACGGCTGCGGTCAGAATGACGCTGACGGTTCTTTTAATAAAGACGCCCAAGGCTTTATACCTCTCTTTTAAAATAAATTATATCCTATAACTAATAAGGCATAGTGCCGCGAAGATATTATATCCGCCGCATTATGCCTTATGTTTATATAAAATCTGAAAATTGTATTCGGCGGCGATTACTTAACTGTAACCTGTGCTCCGACTTCTTCAAGCTGCTTCTTGATGGTTTCCGCTTCCTCTTTGGAAACGCCGGTTTTGACGGCTTTGGGGGCGGAGGTGACGAGGTCCTTCGCTTCGCCGAGCGAAAGTCCGGTGATATCCTTGACGACCTTTATGACCTTGAGTTTGGCGGCGGCGTCAAAGGAAGTGAGTTCCACGTCGAATTCGGTCTTTTCCTCGACCACGGGAGCCGCTGTTTCGGGACCCGCCGCGACCGCTACGGGAGCCGCTGAAACGCCGAATTCGGCTTCGAGCGCTTTAACCAGTTCGGCGACTTCGAGAATTGTCATAGATTTTACGATATCGAGTATCTGTGTTGCTTTTTCATTAGCCATTGTTATTTACCATACCTTTCTTTTTATGGGTTTCCCGCGTCTTATTATTCGGCGGCGGGGACGGCTTCCGCTGTGGCGGCGCCGCTTTTATCGACGATAGCTTGAAGGACATATACCAAATTATAGAGCGACGACTGGAAAGAGCCGAGCATCTTGGCGATAAGGGTTTCAAAGCTGGGGATTGCCGCCAAAGCTTTGATTCCTTCGGGGTCTAAAAGTTCGCCTTCGACGAACCCCGCCTTGATGACGTAGTTCTCGTGCTTGGATGCATATTCGCTGAGTATCTTTGCGGCGGCGACGGGGTCACGGTCGGAAACCGCGAGCGCGGTCATGCCTTCCAGCACGTCCTTGAGTTTGCCGTAACCGATCATGTCGCAGGCTCTCGCGGTGAGGGTGTTTTTGATAACCGAATACTCGACGCCGGCTTTTCGCAGCTCTGCTCTGAGTTTGGTGTCGTCCCCTACGTTTATGCCCTTGTAATCCACGATTACGCCGGCGACCGCTTTTTGCATTTTGGCGGCTAGTTCGTTGACCGTTTTTTGTTTTTGTTCAAGAATTTGGGCGTTTGCCAAATATTTTCACCTCCGGGATAAAATTTGATTGCCGACAGCTGTTTTGCGTTTTACGTTTTACGTTTTGCGTTTTACTCTTTAAGTTATGCGGTTTACGGTTTGCGTAAAAATGCTCCCGCGGCAGGCGCGAGAGCATAATAAGACCATATAAGCCTTAAAATAGTCCTCGGCGGGCGGCGTGTGCCTTTAAACCTTAACATTTAACATTTAACTTAGTTAACGTTAAATATTACCGTGTACCAACTGTCTGCGAACTGTATATTTATTTGTGCGTGGGCATTATAACACGCTTCGACATGAATGTCAAGCCGTAAAACGGCCGATATTGAAACTTTCTTTAAACTTTTCAGCTTATTTTGGAAGCGTTGACCTTAATCCCCGGGCCCATCGTGGAGGTTACCACGCAGGATTTGATATACTGACCCTTCGCAGCCGCGGGTTTGGCTTTGATAACCGCGCCGAGCAGCGTGTTGAAGTTTTCTTGCAATTTTTCGGGGCCGAAAGAAACCTTGCCGATAGGGCAGTGGATGATGTTGGTCTTGTCGAGGCGGTATTCGATCTTACCGGCCTTCGCATCCTTGACTGCTTTGGCGATATCCATCGTGACCGTGCCGGCCTTGGGGTTGGGCATCAGGCCTTTGGGTCCGAGCACGCGGCCGAGACGGCCGATAACGCCCATCATGTCGGGGGTGGCGATGATCACGTCGTAATCGAACCAGTTTTCTTTTTGAATCTTTTGCACCAAATCCTCGGCGCCAACATAATCGCTTCCGGCTTCCTCAGCCGCTTTGGCTTTGTCGCCTTTCGCGAAAACGAGAGTCCTGACCTTCTTGCCGGTGCCGTTGGGTAAAACCACCGCGCCTCTGACCTGCTGGTCGGCATGGCGCGAGTCGACGCCCAGACGTATGTGAACCTCGACGGTTTCGTCAAACTTGGCTTTGGCTATGCCGCACGCCAGCGAAAGCGCCTCGACCGATTCATACAGTTTGGCTCTTTCTACGGCCGCAGCGGCGACCTTGTAATTTTTGCCTCTTTTCATTATTTCACCCTCCTCAGTCGGCGACAACCACGCCCATGCTGCGGGCGGTGCCGGCGATCATGCTCGCGGCGGCTTCGACAGAAGCGGCGTTGAGGTCGGGCATCTTGGTTTCGGCGATCTGTCTGATCTGTTCGCGTGTTATCTTGGCGACCTTGTTGTTGTTGGGGACTCCGGAACCGCTTTCGATTCCGCAGGCCTTTTTAATAAGGACCGCCGCGGGAGGAGTTTTGGTGATAAAGGTGAACGTGCGGTCGGCGTACACGGTGATGACCACCGGGATAATCAGACCTATATCGTTCTTGGTGCGTTCGTTGAAATCCTTGGTGAACATAGGGATGGCGACGCCGTATTGGCCGAGCGCCGGTCCCACGGGGGGCTGAGGCGTCGCCTTGCCTGCCGGGAGCTGAAGCTTGACGTAGCCTACGATTTTCTTTGCCATGTTTTTACACCTCCGAATGTGGTAATTATTTTTCGGGACAATTTGTCCCTCCCACACGGCGACGGAAACTGGCATTTTCCCGCGCCGTTCGCCCTGTTTATACGGGCTTTACTTGTGAAACCGAAAGTTCAACCTTCGTTTCACGACCGAAAAGCGAGGCACTAACCGTGACCTTCGACTTATCGGGGGATATTTCTTCCGCGATTCCTACGAATCCCGAAAGCGGACCGTCGATAATCCTGACATTGTCGCCCACATCAAACGCGATCTCGATAACCCTGACTTCGACGCCGAGTTTTTCCACCTCTTTGTCGGAAAGCGGCACGGGACGCGAACCGGGGCCGACGAAACCCGTGACGCCGGTTGTGTTGCGGATGATATGCCAGCTCTCGTCGTTCATTATCATCTTGACGAGCACATAGCTGGGGAAGATTTTACGTTCGATTTCCTTTTCGTCCGAACCGGATACTTCGATCACCTTTTCGGTGGGGACTTTAACGTCGAATATCATTTCGGAAAGTCCGCGGTTTTCGACAATTTTTTCTATATTGCCGGCAACCTTGTTTTCGTAACCCGAATATGTGTGAATAACATACCAGCGGGGGACGGAGTCGACAGGCATTCCCATTGTGATCCGCCTTTAAACGACGTCGGCAAGCAAAATAATCAGCTTGCTGAAGCCGAAGTCAAGCAAGCCCACCACGGCCGCCACAATCACAAGCTCCACGATAACGACCCAGGTGCGTTTCTTGGTCTCTTCCATTGTGGGCCAGGTAACTTTTTTCCTTTCGCTCTTTAAATCCCTGAAAAACTTTGCGATACGACTTTGTTTCTTTTCGATCTCTGCCATTTCAAATTCCCCTTAACATTAACGTTATTTGCTCTCTTTGTGGAGAGTATGCTTGCGGCAGAACCGGCAAAACTTTTTTAGCTCGATCCTGTCGGGGTCGTTCTTTTTGTTTTTGGCAGTGTCATAATTCCTTTGCTTGCATTCGTTGCAAACCAGGGTAATTTTAACTCTCATAAATCGGTACCTCCATATTAAGTGTTTACCTCCCTCAGGCATATGGCTTCCGGAGGAAATCAAGCCGGAAGCGGAGTGTTAACGTTAACGCTGGCGTTAACGTTATTTTTTGCGTAAGCGCAAAAATAAAAGCTCCTTGCAGAGGTGAAGCAAGTATAGCAGAAAAGCGTCGTCTTGTCAATAGTTTTTATCATAATTTTAAACTTTTACGCTTTTTAACCGCCGATGTTGACAAAATGCGTATCAGAATGTATAATTATATGCGTAAAACGCCAAAAAACTACAAAATCCCGGAGATTTAGCTTGGAAAACGAAAAAATTTACCTGTTCAACATAATATGCTCGGTATTAAAAGGTTCGACTGTGCTGTACCTGATGGACGACCTCGACTATTCGGTGCTGTTCGAAACGGCGCGCAAGCAGGGGCTGACCAACTTCCTCTGCGAGGGACTAAAAGACATTTTCCTCCCAGAAAAGATTGTTTCGGCGCAAAAAGAAGTCCTCGCCGCCCAAAAAACCGCTTACCGCGACTACAACCGATTTTTAAACCTGCTTGCCGGCAAGTCAATCCCCTGTATGCCCGTGGGCGGCGCTGCGCTGCGCGGGCTGTATCCCGACCCCACGCTTAGGGAAAGCCGGGATTTCGATATCCTTATCCTTGAAAAGGACCGCGAAGAGGCGAAAATCCTTGCCGGGAAGAACGGCTTCTCTCATGTGAGAGAATGCGAGGGTGCCGATTATTACTACAAGCCCCCGGCGACGCGTATCGCATTGAAAACGAAATTTTCTGGACCGGATTTATGGTCGAAGGCGCAGAAACAAGACGGCGGTTATATTTACGGTCTGGCACCCGCAGACCGCTATATCGCCTCCCTTTATACGCTCAAAACGTCGCTCGATGCCGGGCGCGGGCAATCCAAACTGCTTGTTGACATATTCGTCCTCCGCTTTGCCTGCGATCACCTTTTCGATTCGGAATACATTAAAAATGAAACCGACAGACTCGGTTTGGGCTATTTTGAAACACAAATAAAAGATATGTATTCCGCATTGTTTCTTGATAACAAGGATGTTTCGTTCGATACGGAGCTGTTTGGCAAACTGTTCGCCGATTTTCCCAAAAAGCTCCCTCCCAAATATATATCGCCCGAAAAAGAACGCCTTATCAAAAAAGTCAAAAAGATACTCTTCATAACCGGAATCACGCTCACCGCTTTGACAGTTGTTCTGTTTATCCTTTTGTTCAACAACAGTTTCGGTTTGAATCCGGACGGCGGCGCGAGCCGCGAAACATCCGTCGAATCGGGAAATGTCACGGAAAACGAATCCTCCGCGCCCGACTACATATCCTACAACAACGGAATTTACTACGGCGAAACCGACGGGGAGCTGCCCGACGGGGAAGGCAGGATGGAGTATTATTCCGGCGACATCTATGAGGGCGAATTTATTAAAGGCGTGCGTGAGGGTTACGGCGTTTACTATCTCGCTGCCGGCGGCAGGTACGAGGGCAGTTTTGTTGACGGCGCCATGTCGGGCGAAGGAACGTTCTATTACGTCAACGGCGATATCGTCCACGGCGCGTTTATTGACGGACTGCCAAACGGCAGTTGCAAGTTTATGTATGCGAACGGTTCGGTTTACGAAGGGAACTTGGTCGACGGTGTGCGGGACGGCGAAGGCAGCTTCGTTTACGAAAACGGTGATAAGTATGTCGGCGGGTTTTCGCAGGGCGATAAATCCGGCAAAGGTACCTATACCTGGGCGAACGGCGCGGTTTTTACAGGGGAATGGGAGAATAACGCCGAAGTTTCGGGCAAATACACCGACAGCCTCGGCACCTACGAGGGCGCTTTTAAGGACGGCAAGTTTTTCGGGGAGGGCAAATACACATATGCCAACGGCGACACCTACACCGGCGCGTTCGTCAACGGGCTGGAATACGACAACGACGGCGTGTTGACCTACAAAGCGGGCGGCAAATACAAGGGTGCATTCGTCAACGGGGTGTTCCACGGCGCGGGCATTATGTACCTGCCCAACGGAGACATCGTAACGGGCAATTTCAAAAACGGCAAGGCTAACGGCGAAGCTTCGTATTATTACGCCAACCAAAACATAACGCAGACAGTCGTCTACAAGGACGGCGAAATAATTGAATATAAGAGTGTGATAAAGTGAAAGTTGCGGTTATCGGATCGCGCAGCCTTAATATCGAAATCGGCAAATACATACCCGCGGGGGTCACGGAGATAATCACCGGCGGTGCGGAGGGTATCGACACGCAGGCGGAACGTTATGCCGATGTCCACCGCATCTCCAAGCACGTCATCCGCCCGGATTACGGCAAGCACGGCAAGGCCGCTCCGCTTTTCAGGAACCAGCGGATAGTCAACCTCGCCGACATTATCGTCGCCTTTTGGGACGGCGAATCGGGGGGGACGGCTTTTACCGTGAAATACGCGAGACAGGTAAGAAAGCCGCTTAAAATTTATAAAATAAAATAAACCGCAAGGTTTATTTTTGGCGGGCGGCTTTTGTGCGGGTGTGATTATGCAGGTTAATAACATATTAAACGATTATTCGGTCGGCGAAAGCGTAAAGTCCCGCTTCCGCGACGCCTGCGCGGAAGTTTTAAAAAACATTGATTCCGAATGTCAACCTGCCGTTAACGGTAACGTTAACGTTATCGTCAACGGCAACGGAATAGGCACCCTCAACGAAAAAAGGCTGCACGCGGTCATCAAGCGCTTCATCTCACCCGATATTACCCGGCATGAAATAAAGATCGCCGAGCTTTCGGAAAAAAGCGGCGCTTCGGGCTATGTCGCCGACATCCTGACGGCGGAAGGGGATATATACGAAGTCCAGACCGGTTCGCTGTTCCCGCTCCGCGGCAAGCTTTTATGGTATCTTGAAAACACAGACCTCTGCGTCAGCGTTGTATATCCCGTGCCGTACATAACGTGGCTTTGTTGGATAGACCCGGAAAGCGGGAAGATCGGCGGAAAACGCCGTTCGCCCAAGCGCGGCGGATTGGCGGACATATCCCGCGAGCTGTACTGGATACGCGAATTCATAGGCAAAAGACGCTTCGGGTTGCAAATTTTATTTATAAATATGGAGGAATACCGCATACAAAACGGCTGGGACAAAACCGGCAAGCGCGGCTCCGAACGCTACGAGCGGATTCCCGTGGGGTTGGAAGGCATTGCTTACCTGAACGACGCCGAAGATTACAAAGTTTTCCTGCCCGAAAACCTGCCCGCGGAATTTACGGCATCGCAATACGCCAAAGCCACCGGGATACGGGGAAAAAGCACCTATTCGACACTGAAAATTCTCTGCGGACTGGGGCTTGCCGAACGTACCGGTGAAAAAAAGGCGAAAAGCGTAATCTATCGGAAGGCATAAAACAAAAAAGTAAACGGGAAAAGTCCTCTGCGGAGGTACCCGTTTTTTTTATTGACATTTTTCGTAATGTTCTGATGAGGATTAGCTGTAAAATATAAAAGGAGTTTTGTCGCCTTCCGTCATATAATGGAAAAAGGGGTATATATGAAAGGAAGAAAATTATTATGAACGCTAACTGTATCCTTGTACTGTCCTCCGTGACTTACGCCATGAAAGCGGAAAGACTCCTTGCCCTTGCGGGTATATATTCGTCACCCGTCAAAACCGGGGAAATCGCCAAAGTCCGCGGATGCGGATACGGACTGTTAATAAAAGGCGACTGCGACGCCGCTAAGGCGATACTCGAAAAAAACGGCGTCAAGATACTCGGCGTTACGGCGGTGAATAACAAATGATTTATTTCGACAACGCGGCGACCGGGTTCCCCAAAAGCGACAGAGTTCTAAAAGCCATGAGCAAAGCCGGCTCGCTGTGCGGCAACCCCGGCAGGAGCGGCCACACCCCCGCGATATACGCTTCCGAAAAGATATACGAATGCCGCGAGGAACTGGCGTCGTTTTTCGGAACCGTACCGGAAAGAGTGATACTGGCGCCTTCGGCGACCTTGGCGCTGAATATGGCGATAAAAGGCTTCGCGCACAAAAAAATTATAATCTCGTCTTTCGAGCATAACGCGGTGTTCCGCCCTGTATGGTCCATGCGGAAGCGCGGCGATACCGAGCTCGGCTTTTTCGACGCGGGGGGCAACGACGACCAAATCGTTCAAAGGTTTGTTTCCGCGTCAGGCGGCGCTTACGCGGCGGTGTTCATCCATGCCTCGAACGTCAACGGAAGGATATTGCCCCTTGAAAGGCTCGCCGCTGAAGCGCGCAAATTGGGTATTACGACCATTGTCGACGCATCCCAAAGCGCCGGGCATATACCTATATCCGTTATGGGTTCGGGCGCGGACATAATCTGCGTTGCCGGACACAAGGGGCTGTACGGTCCGCTCGGCACCGGGGCTATGCTCATTAACCCATCGTTCGATATGTTCGCGGAAACCATCGTAGAGGGCGGCACGGGTATAAAGTCGCTGGATGAGGAGATGCCGGAAGAATACCCGGAACGCTTCGAAGCGGGTACCATGAACGCGCCCGCGTTCGCCGGGCTTACCGAAGCGGTAAGGGAGACCGCGGAATGCGGGTTCGGCGACGAAAGAATTTTCGCAAGAATTTGCGAAGGGCTTAAATCCATGAAAAACGTGACTGTCCACGGAGCGCCCGATAACGGAGCGTATGACAAATATGTCCCGGTGATCCTTTTTAACGTTCGCAAAATCAACTGCGACGAGGTCATGACGCGGCTTGCCAAAAGGGGCGTCTGCGTCCGGAGCGGCTTCCATTGCGCGCCGCTCGCCCATAAAGCGCTGGGCACCGAAAGCGGCGGCGTCAGGGCAAGCGTAGGGAGGAAGAATACTTTAAAGGAAGCCGATGTTTTGATAAACGAGATTTATCGGATAGCTAAAAGCATTTAGGGCGAACGGGTTTTCCGCTGCGCCGGTTTTCGTCTTTATTTTTGCATTTAAATTGCTCTTCCGCAACACAAGCGCCCCCCGGACAACCGGGGAGCGCTTGTAGTGCTTTCGCGCTTTAGCGCATTGCGCCTTAGCGCATTGCGCTTTAACGCGTCGGCTATATTTTGCTTTAATGCCCTTGTACGGCATATGAACGTTAACGGTGATATTGATTGTAATGGTTATCCCGTTATCCGCCGCCGCCGCATACGGGGTTCAAAACGAAAAGTTTTATCGACCGGTCTTCATGGAGTTCTCGGCGTTTTCGATCATACGTTTGACCATCTGTCCGCCGACGGAACCGGCCTGCTTCGAGGTGAGGTCGCCGTTATAGCCCTGTTTAAGGGTAACGCCGACATCGGTAGCAGCTTCCATCTTGAATTTATTCAAAGCATCCTTAGCTTCAGGAACAAGATTTCTGTTAGCCATAATTGTTCTCCTTTAGCAATTTGTTCGAGAGATTTTACCCTCGTCAATATTGTGTTTGATAAATGAAAAATTATTTATGGAATATTTATGAAAATTTTTATTTTAACGTTTGTGGCTTTGCGCTGTTATTTAACCGTATATTGACAGCAAACCGCCGCCGTGCTATAATGGGCGCGTACGTTCCTTATTATAACTAAATTTTTATTTTACAAACATTTAAAAGGATATTTTAATGAATAGGATATACATGGACAACGCGGCGACCACCGCCGTTTACCCGGAGATTGCCGACGCGATGGCGGCGCTTTCCAAATCCGTGTACGGCAACCCGTCGTCAATCCATTCCGAAGGAGCGGCGGCAAAAAAAATTCTCGCCGACGCGCGGGATATGACGGCAGAATGCCTTGGCTGCGGGAGCGGCGGGATATATTTTACCTCCGGCGGGAGCGAATCCGACAACTGGGCGATTCTCGGCACGTTGAAACTTTTAAAAAATTCGGGTAAAACCCATGTGGTGACAACACAAATTGAGCACCCCGCCATCCTTAACACGCTTAAAAACAACGGTATTGACGCAACGTACGTCCCGGTCGACAAAAAAGGGTATGTAAATCCCCGTGACGTGGACGAAGCCGTACGCGGCGATACCGCTCTTGTTAGCGTTATGAGCGTCAACAACGAGATCGGTACCGTCCAGCCCGTCCGGGAGATTGCGGAAAATTGCAAAAAACGCGGCGTCCTGTTCCACACTGACGCGGTTCAAGCGGTGGGACGCATAACGCTTGATGTCGGGGTTTTGGACTGCGATATGCTCTCGCTTTCGGCGCATAAATTTCACGGACCCAAGGGGATAGGCGTGCTGTATATCAGAGAAGGGATAAGCTTGCCGGGCATCATAAGCGGCGGCGGTCAGGAGCGCAAAGCGCGCGCCGGAACCGAAAACTTTATCGCCGCCCACGGCATGGCGCTGGCGTTAAAAAAGTCGCTCGAAAACCGTGAAGAAAAAAACGCCGAAATTTCCGCACTGCGTGATATTTTAACCGACTGCATATCGAAAATCGGCGGCGCGCACCTCATCGGCGGCGAAAAACGCCTGCCCGGCACCGTCTGTGTATGTTTCGACGGCATAAGCGGAGAAGCGCTTACGATGCTGTTGGACTTCGAGGGGATAGCGGCGTCTTCCGGTTCCGCCTGCGATTCCGTTTCGCTCCGCCCCAGCCATGTATTGACGGCGTTGGGCATACCCGACGAAACGGCGCGAGGCTCGCTTAGGCTTTCGTTTAACGAATACAACACCCGCGGGGAAGTTGAATATACGCTCGCCAAGCTGAAATCGTCGGTGGAAAAGTTACAAAACGCCTCGCGGGCAGGATGAAATAATATCGCTTTGTAAATGTTATAATCAATAGAAAAAAGGGGCCGGCGCTTGTTCGATAAAGAACTCACGACAACCCCTGTTTTTATGATAATATTAACGTTTGCTGAACTGGGAGGCGCGGCGAGCGGCTTTGAGACCGTACTTTTTACGCTCCTTCATACGCGGGTCGCGGGTGAGCAGCCCGGACTTTTTAAGAAGGGTTCTGTAATCGTCGTCGGCTTGCAGCAGCGCGCGAGAAATGCCGTGGCGGATAGCGCCCGCCTGGCCGGATAAGCCGCCTCCTTTGACCGACGCGACTACGTCGAACTTGCCGGCGGTTCCGGTGACGGTAAAGGGCTGGTTTATGAGAAGCTTTAAGGTGTCGATGCCGAAATAATCGTCAACGTCCTTTTTATTTACCGTTATTTCGCCCGAACCGGGGATGAGTCTGATACGCGCGGTCGAGGATTTTCTCCTGCCGGTGCCGTAGAAATAGGGCTTTGAAGGTGTGTATGTCATTTTGCTTCCTCCTTACTTTATTTCGAGAGCAATGGGCGTCTGCGCCTGTTGCTTGTGTTCGGGGCCTCTGTAAACTTTAAGGCGATTTATACTGGCGTCGCCTATTTTGTTTTTGGGAAGCATTCCTTTGACCGCGAGCTGCACGACCATTTCGGGCTTGGTTTCCATCAAGGTGCGGTATTTGACCGCTTTCAGTCCGCCCACATAGCCGGAATGGTGGTAATAGGTTTTCTGGTCAAGCTTTTTGCCGGTCAGGACTATCTTTTCGGCGTTTATCACGATAACGCATTCGCCGCAGTCGACGTGCGGGGTATATTCGGGGCGGTGCTTTCCGCCTAAGACCGTGGCGGCGGCGACGGCGACTTTGCCGAGAGTTTTACCTTCGGCATCGATGACGTACCACTTGCGTTCGATCTCTTCTTTTTTCGCCATGAATGTTGACATCGGGTTTCCTCCGTATTTATTATTTATTCTTTATTTTTTCATGCCCGCCTATTATAACAGAAAAATCCCGTTTGTCAAGAGCAAAATAAAAATATTTTCGTTTTCGGCTGCTTTTTCTGCGTTTATCTCACGATACTTCGCTTTTCGTCGCATTTGAAAACACATTTATTAAAATATATGTTGAAAAAATCTCCTGCGTATGATATATATATTCCCGTAAAAGTAAAGGATGATGATTGTTATGAGGGAATTCCCCCACGCGCAGAAGCTGCTTTCACAACTCAGGCGTGCGATCGACGGTTACGGCATGATCGAAGAGGGAGATAAAATCGCCGTCGGCGTGAGCGGCGGCAAGGACAGCGTCGCACTGCTGTGCTTGCTGAGGACGCTTTCGCGTTTTTATCCCAAAAAATTTAACGTCGCAGCGCTGTGTTTGGATAACGGTTTTCCCGGAACGGATTTTTCACATGTGGAGCGGCTTTGCCGTGAAATCGAAACCGAATTCATAATTGAAAAAACTCACATATATAAAATTGTCTTTGAGCTGAGGCAAGAACATAACCCCTGCTCCCTGTGCGCCAAATTGCGGCGCGGGGCGCTCAATAACGCCGCTATCACTCACGGCATAAAAAAGGTGGCGCTCGGCCACCATTACGACGACGCCGTCGAAACCTTTTTTCTGAATCTCTTAAACGAGGGGCGCATCGCCTGCTTTTCCCCGGTAACCTATCAGGACCGCAAGGGCGTCACCCTCATCCGCCCGCTGATATATACCCCGGAAGCGGATATAAAGCATTTTATAAAAGCGGAAAATCTCGAAATCGCATCCAAAACCTGCCCCGCCGACGGGCATACCGACCGCCAGAGGATGAAAGATTTGCTCGGCGCTTTGGAAAAGAACGACCGCGGGTTGAAAAAGCGGGTGTTCGGCGCGATGGAGCGCGGGAACGTTTCGGGCTTTAAAGAAATAAATGACATGAGAAGGTATGAACCATGAAAGATTACCACGTTCACTATCATATCGACGCTTGCGCCGCGGGCAACATGACTTTTCCGAATATCGAAAAGCGTTGCTTGGAACTGGGCATGGACGAAATAACCGTGCTCAAGCATTATTCGCGCGCAATGCCCAACGGTGAGCAGGACTGGATTTGCTGGCACCGCATTAAAGACGCCGAATGGCGGCAATACCTTGCCGATTATACGGCATACGAGCCTGAAAAGCTGGTTATCCGTTCCGGTGTCGAAACCGAGCTGTGCTCCGAAAGCGGCGATATAAATATCCCCGTTGAGGAACAGGCGAAAATAGATATGTGCGCCCTTTCGGTGCATTACCTGCCAAACCTTGATTGCCGCGAAATGGATTTTATGCTTTACCCCAACCTTGCCTTCTGCCCCGAGCACAACAACGCCGAAGGCGAACGCCAAAGGGAGATATGGCGGGAAAAGGTCGCGTCCGTCGGACCGGAAAAAATGATAATCGGGCTGGTGAACGGCTACATAAACGCGATAAAACGCTATCCTAAGGTTAAAACGCTCGCCCATATGTACGACGGGCTGACGCCGCTGCGCGTTTACCTGTGCGACGTGGATTCGCTCGGCGAAAACCGTTTGGTCGAGCTGCTCGAACCGCTCATGAAAACCGCGGCGGAGCATGGGGTGCTGTGGGAACTGCACGGCGGGAGCGTGGTCAACGAAAAAATACTCGTGCGCGCTAACGAGCTGGGCGTCAGGTTCTGCGCCACCGCCGACGGGCATATGTTAAACGGCGGCTGGGGTCCCCTCGATAACCATAACAAAGCCGAGGAGTTTATCGACAGGCTGCAGCTCACCCGCGGAGCTGTAAATTTCGGGAAATAGCCGATAATCAGAGCATTTCGAGCCGCATTTTAGCGATAATCTTTTTTTCCTTCCGCGAAACCATCACCTGCGTCATGCCGAGCGCTTCGCCGGTCTCCTTTTGGGATTTGCCGAAGAAATAACGGTTTAAAATGATCTCCCTCTCGTCACGTTCCAGGCACATCATCGCCTGGCGGAGGGAGATTTTTTCCACCGAGGTGGCGATATTGTCGGCGCCTATCAGGTTTTCGAGAGTGGTGTCGCCCTCCGGTTCCGAAAACGACAGCATGGGGGTTGATGCTTCGCAGGCGCTCGCCACCTCGCCTTCCGAAAGACCGCACAAAATCGCCAGCGCGGAGACCGTCGGCTCCTCGCCGTTTTCCTTAAAATATTCCTGCCGTTTTTTAGAAACTATGGCGGCTTCGCGCTTCAGCTCCCGCGACACCTTCAACATTCCGTCGTCGCGGAGGTGTTTTTTTATTTCCCCGGTTATCAGCGGAACCGCGTAGGTCGAAAAGCGGGTGCCGGCGGTTATGTCAAAGTTTTTTACCGCTTTCATCAACCCTATGGAACCTATCTGGACAAGGTCCTCATAATCGGTGCCTCGGTCGCGGAAATGCTTGGCGATGGCTTTCACCAACCCCATGTTGGCAAGCACCACCAAGTCGAAGGCGCTTTTTTCGCCGTTTCTCGCTTTTTCGAGCAGCCCGGGAGTGTTAACATCCTCAAACATCAGATTTTTATTTTTTTAATAAGCCGCACGGTCGTGCCCTTGCCCGGCTTGGATATAACCTTTAGATCGTCGGTTAGCGTCTGCATGACGGTGAAACCCATGCCGGAACGCTCTTCCTCCGGGGCGGTGGTATAAAGCGGCTCCATTGCCTTGGCGACGTTTTCGATGCCGCAGCCCTTGTCCCTGACGGTGATGACGATTCTGCCGTCGGAATAATAATCGCCGGAAAGGTAGACGAGCTTTTGTTCCGCGTTGTATTCCGGCTTGCCGTAGCCGTGGACTATGACGTTGGTCACCGCTTCGCTCACCGCCGTTTTTATATCAGCCAGGTCGTTCACCCGCATGTCAAGCTGCGAGGCGAACGCCGATGCTATGTAGCGTGAAAAGCTCTCGTTCACCGACTTGGCGGGGAACACGCATTTGAAGCTGTTAACTGATTTTTTACGCATCAATATATCATTCCTTTCATTAAAAACGAATTAACCGCGATACTTCCCGCGGTAAAACCGCAGTTTGCGTCGGGTTTAAACGCGGCATTACTGCAACGGGTTATACTACGGCCATTACGGACGCAAAATCGCAAAATTGCCGTCCGAAAATTTATTTTTCGGACATTGCTCCTTTGGTTATTTCGGTCCTGATTTCCTTATCCAGCCCCGCAAGCTTTAATATCCTCTGCGTGGATTCGGAAGGGTTTATCAACTTCAGAACGCCGCCGATCACCTTCATCCTGCGGAAGCGCCCCATGATAAAGCCCAGTCCGGACGAATCGCAAAAATTTATCTGTGAAAGGTCGAGCCGGAGTATCATTGGGTTTTCGAAGTTTATCGCCGCATCGATTTCCTCCCTCGCGCTTTTTGCGGAATGGTGGTCCATTTCGCCGTATAGTTTAAGATCCATAATCCCGTTTTGCGTTTCAAGCTTAAATTCCACTTGCAATCACTCCTTTTTTATACCGATCTCATTTTAATATCAGCCGAAAGCCTTTGACATTTGTGTTTTGCGAAGATTTATCAACAAAATTATAAAGAGGGATTAGTATGATTATATGCCGTAAGTTTGTCTTTTTTTGTCATGTTATGGAATGAAATAAACAAATTTTTGGTAAAAATATTGAAACTTTTTAACGCCGTTATACGTTATAATAAATACAACATATAACGGAGGCCGATGATGAAAAATTTCACCTGTGTTTTTTTGACGTTTTTATGTGTTTTAGCCTTTGCCGCCTGCGCCGGGAACAAGTTAACCGGCGGCGCTTCAACTGAATTGACATCCGAATCGGATATCACGCAGGAAGGAGGTTTTTCGGAAGCAATTTCTGACGAGAGCGTTCCTGCGGTATATACAATAGAAAAAATCGAAAAACGGCTCTCTTATATGAACGATCTGAAAGATTTTATCTGTTACCGGATAGCAGTAGATACCTGTAATTGTTTGGACCACAACAGCATCATAACCTTTTTCGGCGACTGCGGCGGTGAAAAGTGGTCGAAAAACTACACGATAAGCTACGGCGAGTTTTTGGAACTGTACGACGACGAAACCCCTTTTATCGTTTACAACACGCTTTCGGACGACTTTTTAAAACGATGGTGTCAGACCCGGACGAACACAAGCTTAAAATAGTATACAGCATTTTATGCACGGCGAGGAACACCGATAAGGAATAAACAATTAAGAGGAGCGGCGTTAGTTTTGGCTGCAAATTATTTACATATCAGGCAATCAAACGTTAAATTAACAAAAGAAAGAAAAATTACAAAAAGGGTCGACAACAGTTGGCACTTTAGTTATAATAAGATTGTAAACGCAAATCAAAACATACGGAAAAAATTTGTACTTGAAATACTATTACGCCATTCCTGATTGAAAAAACTTAAAATATAAAGAAGAAAACCGGCGCAAGCCGGTTTTCTTCTGCATTTATTCGTAATTTTTTATTCGTAAACGTCCAAAGCGTCTTTTCTCGAAAGATTTATCCGCCCCTTGTTGTCCACTCCGAGGACCATGATCTTAATGGTATCGCCGATGGCGACCACATCTTCGACTTTTTCGACACGCTTTTTGTCGAGCTTGGATATGTGGACCAAGCCTTCCTTGCCGGGGGCGTATTCCACAAAGCAGCCTATCGGGATAATGCCCGTGACCTTGCCGGTGTAAATCGCGCCGGGTTCGGGGTCCATGACGATCGCATTGATGATATCGAGCGCCTTATAGGCGTTCTTTTTATCCACCGCGGAGATAAACACGCTGCCGTCGTCTTCGATGTTCCAATACATGGAATCCTGTCCGCACTCGAA
>CAYOGQ010000019.1:18386-23190 GCA_964403645.1 uncultured Ruminococcus sp. | reverse complement strand
TATCGCTGCGCGAGATCATATACCGCTTTAGCCGCCGCGGCGGCATTACGGCGGTATGATATACGGCTTCGCCGTATGATATATTTGCTTCGCAAATATTGATAAACGGCAAATAAAATCAGCTTTCCAGCTTCCCTGTGTAGTCGATTATTCCTCCGATATTGTATACCGTAGTATAGCCGGCTTTTTTCAACCACGCTTCCGCTTCGCCGCTTCTTCTGCCGCTGCGGCAATAGACGAACAGCGGAGCGGACTTATCTTTGGCGACGAGCGAAATATCCCAAATCCGTTGCAACGGGACGTTGACGCTGCCCGGAATATGGCTTTCGGAATATTCCTGTTCGGTGCGTACATCCACCAAAAGCGCGTCCGGCGTGGAACGGAAACGCTCCAGCCCGCTGTCGAAGGCGGACTTTTCGGCTTTGACGGACGTCAATTGCATGACGACCGCCGCCGAAACCAGAGCGATCAAAGCGAAAATTCCGCCGATTTTAACGTGAGCAAATGATCCCATAATTTTATAACAGCTGCTCTATCTGCACTTTGTGTTTATAGCCCGCCGACATTTTCGTGACCTTGCCGTTTTTGACCAGCGCGAGCGTGGGAATCGAAGTCACCTTAAATTCCTGCGAAAGCTCCGGCTCCTCGTCCACGTTAATTTTGGCAACCGTTATTTCGGGGTGATCGGCGGCGAACTCTTCCACCACAGAAGACATCATCCGGCAGGGTCCGCACCAGGTCGCCCATAAATCCACGAGCACCGGCTTTTTAGACAGAAGCACCTTCTCCTTAAAATTTTCCTTATTAATAGTTAAAACAGACATTTGCGGCCTCCTTTTTCTTTCTGTTAATAGGATACCACAAAACGTCTGTTTCTTCCGTGACTTTGTCACAAAAATTATTTTAAACTTTTGGAAGCCAAAGCCGTCAGTCTCGCCGCGTCAAGCAGAGTCACGCTGCCGCGTCCCAGTTTGACCAATCCTTCATCCTGAAAGTATTTCAGCATCCTCGTGATAACCTCGCGCATGCTTCCGAGATGGCGGGCAATCTGCTCGTGCGTGAGATCCAATGCGGCGTTGGCATTAAGCGCGCTTTCTTCCAACAAAAAAGCGGCGAGGCGGGAATCGAGCTTTTTATTTTGTATCTGGTCGATAAGCCACATGACATCCGAAAAGCGAGAAGCCATAAGCCCGCTCGTGTAGTTAGCCACCGCCGCGCATTCTCCCATAAGTTTCTTGTGGACGTTTGACGGGATAATGAGAACACGGGTGTCCAGCTCGGCTGAGACCATTACGTCGAATTGTATGTCCGGCATTACGCAGGACGCAGAAAACAAGCACATATCGCGCTCATACAGGCGGTACAGCGTAAGCTCCTTGCCTTCCTCCGAAAGCGTGTAAACCCTAAGCCTGCCGTCGATCACCAACAGCAGCCCGATACAGTCGTCGGAGCCGCTGTGGATGATATCTCCCCTGCCGAACCTCCGCTCTTGCAGCGAATTTGACAGCAGCGTCTTTTGTTCGCCTGTCAGGCCGTTCCAGAAAGGAAAATAGCTATCGGGTTTCTCCATGCCAATCATCCCTCCTATGCCGCGTTAAAATGTTAACGTTAACGTTGACGTTAAGTTAAAACATAAACTGTTCTTTGTCTTCTTCGGATATTTTACCTTCCGCAAACAGCCGCTCAAGGGAATCTTTCATGATAAACATCCCCTCTTTTCTCGAAGTCTGCATTGTGGAAGAGATCATGTGCGTCTTTCCGGAACGGATCAGGTTGCGCACCGCCTGGTTGCAGACCATGACCTCCGCGGCGAGGTGGCGTTTGCCCCCCTCAAGCCCCGGTACAAGCTGCTGGCAGCAGACCAAAAGCAGCGTCATGCCGAGCTGCACCCTGATCTGGTTCTGCTGGGCGGCGGGGAACATGTCGATTATTCGGTCGACCGTGCTTTCCGCACCCTTGGTATGAAGGGTCGATAACACGAGGTGGCCGGTTTCCGCCGCCGCAATCGCCGCCGCGACACTTTCGAGGTCGCGCATTTCGCCGACCATGATGATGTCGGGGTCCTGACGCATCGCCGACTCGATAGCCTTGCCGAATGATTTGGTATCCTTGCCGATTTCACGCTGAGTTACTACGCATTTTTTGCTGGTATGTATGTATTCAATAGGATCTTCGAGAGTTATTATATGAGCGTTTTTGTTCTCGTTGATAAAGTCGATCATGCAGGTCAGGGTCGTGGATTTACCCGAACCGGTGGGACCGGTGATAAGTATTAATACGCTGCGCTTTTTGGAGTAATCTTTCAAAATAAGCGGTATGCCCAGGTTTGAAAAATCACCGGGTTCGAGCGCCAGCAGACGCAGGGCGAGGTTGTCGCCGCGTAGGTCGCGGTAGGCGTTGCAACGGAATCGGTAGCTTGAATAAGAAAAGGAAAAATCCGCTTCGCCGCCCGAATCATACAGCTTTTTCTGTTCGGGCGTCAGCAGTTTCATTATGAAATCATAAATAAATCCCGTTTCCAAAGGGAAGCTGTCGATAGGTTTTAAGCCGCCCATGTAACGCATAAAAGGCGGCATCGTCGTTTTTAAATGGAGGTCGGAAGCTTTTGATGCGATACAGGTGTCGAGATAGCCGTCGATTTTTTCGCCGTAAATCATATTTCTCGAACGACCGTCCTTTCCGGCGTTATTACGCCAAAATCCTAAAATAATTTTTTAAACGCCCTGGGACATTTGTCCGTGTTGACGGCGGCGTTTTCCAGCTTCCGCGCCACGCGGAGCGAACCGTGCAGGGCATAATCGTAGATTTCCCCGAACAGATCCTTGGATTTTTTGGTCGAGCTTGATAAGATGCGGCTTGCCAGCTTGTCAAACTCGCTGTCGGGGTTTACACACAGGGCTTCTTTCACTTCCCGCGAGCACTCCATGCCGCACACGGCGACGCATAGCTGCACTATAAAGCCGAAAACCGTCATGGCGGCTCGGCTGTCCGCGTCCTGTATGTCCTTTGCGGTGGCTTTCGGTTTCACGGGATTGTTGTATAAATCATAAGTCCGCTTCCGTTCGAGACACCTGGAAAATATTCCCCCGAGCAGGATTTTCCCGTTTTCAAGGTAGGAATACATCGCGCCGATAACCGCGTCGCGGTAGATATCGCCCGTGGCTCCGTCGTCGATATGCTTGAATTCCGCTTTCAGCGTTTCCGAAACCATTTTTCCCGATTCCATATAAAGCGGTATATTCATTAAAGTTTCAAGCGCTTTTTCGTATTTTTCCTGTTTTACAAGTTCCGCGGCGGCGATAACCTCCCTGATAGCTTGAGCGCCGGGGAGGAATTTCAGATTTTCATCCGCTTCGGCGTAAGCGAGCACCGCCCGCAGTCCGCATTTGTTGCGTCCGACATTGAACGCGTCCGAAAGCTTGGTCCCGATTATGGGCGTTAATACCGTCGGATACAGCGCGCCGTAAAATTTATTGCCGATTCCGGAGAAATTTGCCGCAAGCGCGTCACGCATTTTTTTATCGAAATCCAAAAGATCAAAAAGGTCGTTTTTTTGTGTAACCGACGGTATGAGCGATGAAACCTTGCCGTAAAACAACTCGTAAGCCGCACCTGTCGGTTCGGGGATGATGTCCCAGAGCAGCTTGAGCGCGTTGCCGATCGAAACAAGCGAACCGCCGAGGAAGGCGTTCGCCACCGTTTCAAAAAATTCTTCGTCGTTTTGCCCGCAGAAAGCCTTCTTTAAAAGCATATTGCCGAGAGGAAGTCCGTTCCTGACGCCGGAAAGGCAAATTTCGAGCAGCGCGTTTTCGCCGTTCCCCTTTGCCTCGTCCGCGGTGATGAGTTCGCATATATGCGCGAAAACTTCAAGCTGCGTCGGCTCGTCGTCGGAAGCCATACATCTGCCCAGCACCGGGATTATACGCTTGGAAAGAGTGTCGTTTTCTGGCAGCATCTCGTAAAAGGTGTGATATATCATACGTTTTAGCTGCGGCGACATGGGCGCTTGATATTTGTCAATAAACTCCAATATCGTCTTTTGTATGGATTCGGTTCGTATCGTCATGAGCAGCTTTTCGAGTATGATCTCCTTGACGTTTTCCGATTCTTCACCGAAATGCTTGCCGTAAAACTCAAGTATGTCCGGTTGTAAAAATCCGCCGTAAAACACCCGCGACAAATCCTCGCAGATAATGCCGCGGCTTTCGGCGCATTCACCGTCATAAGTCGCTGAAATAAAAGCAAACAGCTTGTCGCGCATAATATTGGTGTGGAGCAGATCGAGAATGACGGTCATCGCCGTGCTTTTGCAACTTTCGGGTTCGGAGGGGTATATCTTGCCCAGTTTGGCGAAAACCGCTTGGGGTATGGCGCGGCGGTTTTCGGAATACCTGCCGATAACCGAAATGATTTTCCGGCGGTCGTCCGTCTTTAAGGTTTCCCGGTATTTTTCGTAGTTGGTCAGCATTTTCAAAACGGCGGCGTCGTCGGGGACGATCTCGTTTTCAATGTATTTACCGCAAATAAAACGGAAAAGGTATATCAGGTCATTAAATGTTTTAAGGTTAAAAGAGGTATCCCGGCGCGCGTTTACCGCTTTTTCATAAAAAGCAAGGAATTCCGCCCGCGCCGCGCCGTCGGAAAGCAAGCCGTATAAAAAGTCTGTTTCGTCCCTCGCCGCGGAAAAATCGTCCTCGAATATGCCATAGGTAATCTTCCTCCCCGTATCAATAACATAACCGCGGTTGGCGCATAACTCCACGATATTGCCGGTGATAAAGCGTATTTTATAATTCTTGGTCGG
>CAYOGQ010000019.1:0-18376 GCA_964403645.1 uncultured Ruminococcus sp. | reverse complement strand
CGTCGTTGTATTCGGTGATAAACGATATTTTCCGTCTGACTGCGGCGGGGAAAACGAGCATAAGGCGGTTTATGAAATCCAACGCGGATTCTGAAAGGTGTTCGAGAGTTTTGGCAAGGCATATATAGACGTTTTTCTGGTTCGACGCGGCGACGTTCATCACGGCAAATATGATTTTTTTAAGTATTGTTTCGTCAAATCCCTCCGCCCATTGGGAAAGTTCCGAAACCACCGCGTTCCGGTATTCCAGTTCGGGATAATCGGCTACGGGGCGGGCGGCTTTGTCGTTCAGGTTGAAATCGTCAAGCGAAGTTTTAAAATTTTCGCGGTTTAAAATAGCCGTGTTCGGGGATGTGGCTATTTGCTCATGTTCGTTTTTGCTCAAAACCAGCGAATGGCAGAGCCAGCTCGGGCGTTCCCCCGTATAATCGGAAGAAACGAAAGAAAACTTGGAATGGATCAAATCCTCGCCGTCCTTGCTGAAACTGGCGCAGTAAACCGGCGGCAGCTTGTCTTGCAGGATATAGTCCAGCTCCTCTTCGGTGGGCTTATAAACGCAGATTTTATGCAGGTTGCCGTTTATGTATTCCTTTGTTATCTCTCCCGACTTCGCGAAAGTGTCAAAGCTGTCGCATTTGCGGAACATCGACATCCTCGCGGGGACCCTTGAGTAAAAATGCTGAAACGCCATCGATACTCCCCGGTTGTTTAAATTTAGTCTTTATATGACAATTTTCATCCTATATTTTACTATATTTTTCAATATAATGCAAGTGCTATTTTTACTGCCGGCGTTTGTTTATATTATTGTCTGTCCGGCACTTGAACTAAATACAAAAGGTGTTAATCGAATATCTATTGATTTTTACCCGCGCCGATGCTATAATCTTACTCATGACATTTCATAATGATAACGGGGTGGCTTTGATGGAACGGGTATCGAAAATAAATTATTATCTCGACATCGCACAGACGGTTGCCAAAAGAGGAACCTGCCTCAGGCGCAAGTTCGGCGCGATCATCGTCAAGAATGACAGCATCGTCTCTACCGGCTACGCCGGTGCGCCGCGGGGGCGCGCCAACTGCTGCGACCTGGGCTATTGCCTGCGTGACAAGCTGAATATCCCGCGCGGCGAAAGGTACGAACTGTGCCGTTCCGTGCACGCGGAAGCCAACGCCATCATCGCCGCCGCGCGCGAAACCATGATCGGATCGGACCTCTTCCTTGTCTGCATAGACCCAAAGACCGAATTGCCGATGCCCGGCACTTGCAGCTGTCAGATGTGCAAACGGCTTGCCATCAACGCCGGAATCGAACGCGTCATCTTGAGAGAAACCGCCGAGGATTATACCATTTATAATGTGACAGACTGGGTGGAAAACGACGACAGCCTGGGTACCAAGGGGTATTGATTAAAAAATGATTAAAAGAGTTTTGGCCATAATTTTATGCTTCGTCTGCGCGGGGCTTGTCTCGTGTTCGGACGTGGTCGACGTTAAATCCAACGACTACGGCTTCGACGACGCCGAAACCGGCATAGGTTACGTGTCCTGCGGCAGGGCGGTATATGCCGTGACTGTGGGCAAGGTTTACGCGCGCGACCAGTACGGCAACGAATACTGCGAGATAAAATTTGAATCCCCGTCGAGGTTTTTGTGCGACAACAACATTGATCTGCCCTCCGTTTACCGCGCCAAGGGCGAACCTGAGATAACCATGGAAAACTTTAACCCCGTGAGTGCGTTTTTGTATCTGGAAGGCGAAGCCTCCCTTTGGGTGGACCAATTAATCGCCGAAGCCAAATATACCGGTCACGAGGACGTTCCCGACGACAGCGAAATCACTTATGCCATACGCGACGCCATCCTGCTTGACGAACCAGTCCTCGACACCGCTCCCGCCGCCACCGAGATGGACACCAGCTATACCGTCCATATCAGGCTGCTTTCGCCGGATTATCCGGGGCTGTACTATGAGTTGGTGTTTTGGCGTGACCTCGACGGCGTTAATTATTTGTACGACATGGGGACGGGACTTTCGTACCTGTGCCCGTATATAGTGACCTACCGCTTTTGGGCGGAAGCTTAACGACGGCAAAGGAGCCAGGGTCAAAATTATGGACTTTAAGGCAGGCTTAGCCATACGCCGCGTCCTCCCGGAGGAAGCGGGGGAGGCAGCGCGGATAGAAAAAAGCTCACTTTCGGTGCCGTGGAGCGAAAGTGAGCTGACTTTATTTATTAAAAACCCGTCTGGCGTTTATCTCGCCGCTTTCGCGGACGGAAAAATGCTCGGCGTTTGCGGCGGATATATCGGAGCGGGCGAATGTCAGATAACCAATATCGCGGTGCTGCCGGAATACCGGCGCCGCGGAATTGCCGAAGCGCTGCTCACGACGCTGATAACCGAGTCGAAATCGCGCGGCGGCGCAAAGGCTTTTCTCGAAGTCGGCGAAAACAACACCGTCGCCATGGAATTTTATAAAAAACTGGGATTTAAAGTCATCTCCAAGCGCCCGCGTTATTATAAAAACGAAAGCGCCCTGAACATGGCTTTGACTTTGGACATTTAAAGAAAGGTTTTTATATATGTATATATTGGGAATCGAGACGAGCTGCGACGAAACCGCCGCCGCTGTCGTCCGCGACGGCAGGGAATTGATATCGAGCGTCGTGGCGTCGCAGGCGGAAACGCACGCCCTGTACGGCGGCGTGGTGCCGGAAATAGCCTCCCGCGCCCACGCGGAGGCGATCTCCGGCGTGGTGGGCGAAGCGCTGAATCGGGCGGGTCTGACGATCGGTGAAATCGACGCGATAGCGGTAACCCACGCGCCGGGGTTGATCGGCGCGCTGCTCACGGGGCTTTCCTTTGCGAAAGGACTGTCCTACGCGGCGGACAAGCCGCTCGTCCCCACCCACCATATCAGGGGGCATGTCGCGGCGAACTATCTCGTTTATCCCGAACTCTCGCCGCCTTTTTATGCCCTTGTGGCTTCGGGGGGGCATACCTCGCTTATGGCGGTCGAAAGCTATACCGATTACCGTATCGTCGGTGTCGCGCGCGATGACGCCGCGGGTGAGGCGTTCGACAAAGCCGCGCGGGTGCTGGGGCTGCCTTATCCCGGCGGCGCGGCGCTCGATCGCCTTGCGTCCTCAGGCGATGCCGACGCGGTCAGGTTCACCTCCGCCACCGTCCACGGCAGCGAATTTGACTTTTCGTTTTCGGGGTTGAAAACCTCAGTGATAAACTATGTCCACACCGTGAAAGCGCGCAGCGGCTCCGATATGCTCGATGAAAAAATCAAGGCTGACGTAGCTGCCTCGTTCACCAAAGCGCTGATTAACACCATAACCGTCAGGCTCGAAAAGCTGCTCGATTGCGAAACGGGAAAAAGGTTTCCGCTGGCGCTGGCGGGCGGGGTGGCGGCTAACACTCACCTTCGCAAAGCGGTTACCGACATTTGCGCTTTGCGCGGGGTTAGGGCGTTTATTCCGCCGCTTTCGCTCTGCGGCGACAATGCCGCCATGATCGCCGCCCAAGGCTATTATGAATTCCTCGCGGGCAACACGGCGGCGCTGAACCAAAACGCTTATGCCACCATGGAGGTTTAGGCACAAATTTCTCCCGTTTAACATAATGCTTGTCCAAACATGTGGAAAACCCTGTGGACAATGTGGATAACTCCGCCCCAAAGGCTTAAAAACCACTGGAAACGCCAAAAAGCCATGTGGAAAACTCTGTGGGAGAGCGGGAGTCATAATTTTGCCCGGGCGATTATCGCCCTCGTTATGTCAACCTTCAGCGTCAATCTGTTGAAAAGCAATCAATTATTCTTCGGAAGCAAGGAAGCCGATAGCTCTTTCCACCGAATCCTTGGAGTTGCCCCACGGCAGATCGCGGCTGTTGTAGTCGAATTTTTTACAGAAGAGCGTAATGTCGTCGTATAACGAGTTTAAATAATTTCCGACCGTGTCACCCGCCGACCTGACCAGCTCCGCGTGGCGGCTTTTGGAATTTATCCGCCCGGAAATATCGAGAAGCCTTGAGTAATGCGGCAGGCAAAAGCATTTCTGCCCCGAAAATTTTTGACGAAACTCAGCTTCGTCTTCATAAAGCAGGCAGGCGGTTTCGAACATCGCGGAAAAATTACGCTCTATCCTGCCGCAGACATAACAGTCGGAATTTAGTTTTTTAATGCGTTTTATCGGCTTGGATGCGTCGTCCTTTGAAAATATTCCGCCCGGTAACACTTCTTTTTTAAGCGCGTCGAGGTGGGTTTGCAACGTAAGCGCGACAGGCAGTTTTGCGCCCGAGCCGAACATTTTATCATAATGTTTGCGGCAAAAGCCCAGCTCGTTAGTTCTGATGCGGATATCCGGATCCATCATGGAAGCGCCGGTAATAAGCCCTATCTCGTTTTCCTCGAGCTTTTTATACAACGCGCAGAACGGGCAACTTTCCGGTCGTTCGAAAGCCTCGTTCACGGGTATGGTATAAATTTTTTCTCTCATTGTTTAATCCCATTTCCATAGTTCATAACTTAATTATAGCATATGGGCAGGTGAAACACAATCACATATTTTGAAAACAACAACGCATACATAGAAACTGATGGGTTGTTCTCGCTGGAAAAAACCTTTGAATGCGGTCAGTGCTTCCGTTTTGAAAAAGACGGCAACGGCAACGGCAACGGTTATTCGGGCGTGGCGTTCGGCAGAAAGCTGCACGCGCTTGCCGAAGGCGGATGCGTGGTGCTCGAAAACGTTTCGAAAGAGGAATATAAAAGCGTCTGGGAGAGCTATTTCGACCTCGGGCGCGATTACGGACTGATAAACGCCGCGTTATCCCGCGACAAAACGGTTTCTTCTGCGCTCGAAGCGGCTTCCGGCATACGGATCCTTCGCCAGGACCCTTGGGAAACGTTGTGTTCGTTTATAATTTCCCAAAACAACAATATCCCCCGTATCAAAAAAATAATTGAGCTGTTATGTAAAAATTTCGGGCAGGATATCGGCGGCGCGTATGCTTTCCCGTCCGCAAAGGCGATTGCCGAAGCGGGGAAGAACAAGCTTTCGGTCATAAACTGCGGTTACAGGGCGGAATATATCGCCGACGCGGCGCAAAAAGTAGCGGACGGTCAAATCAACCTGAACGCGGTGGGTAAAATGGAATGCGCCGACGCTAAAAACCGCCTAATGGAAATCAAGGGCGTGGGTCCCAAGGTGGCGGACTGTGTGCTGCTGTTCGGTTTTTCGCGCCTTTCGGCTTTCCCCAGGGACGTTTGGATCAAACGGGTGATAGACAAATATTACGGAGAAGGCTTCGACGAAAGTATTTTTGCCCCATACGGGGGCATCGCGCAGCAATATTTGTTTTATTATGAGAGGAACATATCAAAATAATTTTTATTAAACGTAAAATTATAAATATTATAAAAACCGGCGCGTCTCAGTTCGCGCCGGTTTTTGACTGTAACTTCACATTCAACAAGCTTTAAAGCTCCATGACATCCGCGTCGAAAAACCCGGCTTCTTCCAAATCGTGCGTAACCAGCAACACGGTTTTTCCTTCGGCGGATTTTTTAATGTACTCCATGACTCCGGTTTTGGTCACAGGATCCAGCTCCTTGAAAGGCTCGTCGAGAATTAACAGGTCGCAGTCGGCGAGAAGCGCTCTCGCTATGGCTACCCGGCGGCGCATCCCGCCCGAAAGGAGCCTGACCGGCTTGCCGCGAACACCTTCCAAACCCAAATCGCATAGGCATTTTTCAATTTTTGCCTTGGGGCAACCGGACCCCGTCACAAGGCGAACGTTCGAAACGGCGGAAAAATCGTCGCATAGCCTGTCTTCCTGAAACACCGCCGACATTTTTTCCGGGACACCCGAAACCGAACCGGAATCGGGTTTCAAAAGCCCCATAATAATATTAACGAGCGTGGTCTTGCCGCAACCCGACTTCCCCATGACAGCGGTAAAACGATTTTTGCGGAAAACGCGGGATAAATCCGTTATGACGCGCTTTTCGCCGAAACTTTTATTAATTCCGCTCAACATAATATCGCTCATAATTTCTCCAGCCCTCCGAAACCGCGTTTCAAAACCCATATAAACAACTTCTCAAACAACAGGCTCAATAGCACGATAATCAGCGTCCACGCCAGAAGGTCGGCCGAGTTCAGATAGATTTTGGCGTAATACAGCTTTTCGCCTATCGAGCCTTCGGGGATGCCTATCACCTCCGCGGCGATACCCGCTTTCCACGAAAGCCCGAGCGCCACCGAGCAACCCGATATCAGGAAAGGCTTAATCTGGGGTATCCAGATGTATAAAAGCCGCCTTTTCCACGGGACGCGGAAAACATCCGCCAGTTCGAGTATTTGTTTATCTATATGCTTGATTCCTCCGAGGACGTTCGTGTAAACGACGGGCAGCACCATCAGAAACGAGGTAAATGCCGATAAAGTTTCCGAAGTGAACCAGATAAGCGAAAGGACTATAAAGGATGCCACCGGCACCGATTTTATGGTTATCATATACGGCCACAACAGCGTCTCGGCAAAACCAAACCTCCCCGCCGCCACGGCAAGCGCGACGCCCGCAACCAAAGCGGCGAGGAAGCCGGTTGTTATGCGCGAAAAGGAAAACCACACCGACGGTAAAAAAGTGTCGCCTTTCAAAACCGACATAAGCCTCCCCGCGGTTTCCGCAGGGGAGGCGAGTATCAGTCTGCTGCCGATCATGAGCGAAACGGCGTGCCACACCGCTACCGCGCCCAGCGCGGCGAATATTTTCGGCAAAGGCAAATATTTAAAAGCAAAAGCTGTTTTAGCCTTCATAATAGAAGTCGTCGCCGGGCAGTGCCGCACCGACGGACGCGGCGTTCTGGTCGTAAAGGATTTCGAGGTATGCCGAAAGCGCGGTTTTCATCTCCGTTCCGTCGATTAAGGTTATATTGCAATAGGGTATGGCGGTTTTGGCGACCGCGGCGGCGATGATGCCGTACTTTTCCACCAACGCCGCGCCGGATTCAACGTTGGCGTTGATATACGCGGCGGATGAAGCGGCTTCGTTTAAAAAGTCGGCGACTTGCTTGGGGTGAGCCGCCGCGAAATCCTTGCGCACCACGAGTACGCTGGTAATAAAGCGGCTGCCGCTTTCCAGCTTATCCCACTCGTCGTTAAGGCTGAGCTTAATCTCAAGCCCCGCCACGCTGTTTAGCGCCGCCGTGACATAGGGCTGCGGGAGCATGGCGACTCCGCTTTCGGCGACGGAAAGCAGCGCGACCGCTTCGGAAGGCTCCGATTTCCATTCGATATCGAGGTCGTTTGCGGGGTCTATTCCGTTCGAGGAGAGGATATATCTCAGCCCGTATTCGGGCGTCGAGCCTTTGCCCGTGGCGTACACGGTCATGCCCCTGAGATCTTCGAGAGATTTTATCTCCACGCCTTTGGCAACGATATACAGCACGCCGAGGGTGTTGACCGCGATAGTCAAAATTTGCCCGTCCGTGTTGTTGTAAAGCACGGAAGCGAGGTTGGCGGGTATCGCCGCTATGTCGAATTCTCCCTTCACGAGCTTGGGCGTTATCTCGTCCGCGCTGCCGGCGACCGTGAACTCATAATCGTTTTTGGAAGTCTTGTTCGCGTCGTCCTCCATCAGCTTCACCAACCCCATGGAGGTAGGGCCTCTCAGTCCCGCTATTCTGACGGTCACATCGTTTTGACTTTCCCCGTTTTTGGCACAGCCGGCGAAAGCAAAAATCGAAGCGGCTGCCGCCAAAAGTAATGCGATAAGCTTTTTTGTTAGGTTATTCATGTAAATTACCTCTTTTCTATCATTTGTTATTATAAACATATATAATGAATATTACCGTTGCACAGGCAACAAAGCATGTTTAATCATATTAGAGCATTAAAAACAGCAAAGTGTTTAACGCAAGACGTTTGGCTTGACAAAACAACGGGTTTTACATATAATGATTTCATGATTAAACAAGAAACGGCGGTTTTATGGAAATAACCTACCGTACCTTGCCCCCGCCGTACGGCGAAGACCTCGGGAGGCTTTACATATCGCAGGAATTGGAATTTGACGGTTTTGAAACTGACGGCGCCTTTTACAGCGCCGGAGCGTTCTACGGAACAACGCTTGTCGGCGGAGTTACGCTGTCGCGCAGGCATGACCTGACAGTGTTTGACTATATCGCCGTGCTGCCCGCCTACCGCAAGAGCGGCGTCGGCAGAAACCTTGCCGCCATGGCGCTTGAAAAAGTGAGAGGCGAGGGCGTTTGCGAAGTGTTCCTTGTGACCAAAGCGGAAGGCTTTTTTTCCAAATTGGGTGCCGAAAAGCTTGACCGCCACGATACACTTATGAACGAATGCCTCGGCTGCCCGCGCTTCGATACCGCCTGCCGCCCCGTCCCAATGAGAATAAGGATTTAAACATATGAAACGAAACGATTTTATACGCCTGAAAGCCGGGCTTTTATGCCGGGGGCTTAAAACTACGCCGCAAGCGCGGGAAGCGCTTATGCAGGATTATCCGCATTTTTTCGATAAAGGTTTTATCGACGCGGCGAATCTCAACATCAACGGATCGAACATCTGCGTCAGTACCAACGAAAAATTTACCCTCTCCTCACCTTACACGCTGTTTTATGACGACGGTGTTTATTACATAACCGGTGGCGCGGAGGATGTCGAGGTGAAATTTTTCGGCGCGCTTCCCGAAACCGGCACCATACTCGATTCGATAGCGCGGCTCCACGCCGAACGCTGCATAAATATCTGGCCTTCCACCGCGTGCTGCTACGATTCCCCGGGGCGCAAGTGCGCCTTTTGTTCGATAGAAAAACGCGCCGAACCGGTGATTGATGCGGATTACCTCGCCGAATCGCTCCGAAAGCTGCTTTCAAAAGTGCCCGGATACACGCTTAATTTTTCCGGCGGCACATACCTTTCGCCCGACAACATGGCAATGTACTGGGCGGGGCTTGCGGAAAAGATACGCGCTTTTTCAAACTGCCCGATAGCGGTGGAGCTCGCTCCTCCGACCGACCTCGGTCTGCTTCAAAAATTGCGCGACAGCGGGCTGAACGTCGTCATAATGAACCTTGAAGTGGCTGACGAAGAGCTCAGAAAAAAGATATGCCCGGGCAAGAGTGCGATTACCAAGGCGCATTATTATAAGGCGTTTGAAAAAGCGGTGGAAATTTTCGGCTACGGGCAGGTTTCGAGCGTGCTCATCGGCGGCATACAGCCGAAAGAGGATATCGTCCGCGAATGTGAGGCGATGGCGCGGCTCGGCGTGTTCCCGACCATAATGCCCTTCCGCCCCGTGGACGCCTGCGCCCTGCGCGACGCATCCGCCTGCGATCCCGACGACCTGGTGGAAATGAGCGAGGTCCTCGGTGCGATTTTACGGAAATATAACCTTAACCCGGAGGTGCAGGAAGGCTGCACCAAATGCGGAGGATGCTCCGTCGAAAACGACTGCCGGGTTAAATAAAATTAATTAAAATTCCTTATCACCTTCCCCAACGGGGAAGGTGGCTCGGCGTCTCCGCACGCCGAGACGGATGAGGCGGCGTAACGAAATGATATCCGTTCCTTGGAATGGATGATATACCTTCAGTATGATATACCCTGCGGGTATGATATATGCCTGCGGACATATGACAAAATTACGGTTTACATAATTATTACATATCATATAAAGAATGGGCGACAATATGAATTTAACACAAAACATCCAAGCACCCGTATCCTCTTGGGAGGAAAGGTTCGGCTGGTATCATTATGACGGCGACTCCGTTTACCGCTTCACCGAAGCCGACCTCGACGCCGCCGCGGAGCTTTACCGTTCCACCGGCATAACCGCCGTCATACTTTTCGGAGCGCATTTCCGCTTTTCGTTTTGGGCGTATTGGGAGGATATCGAAAACTTTATCGCCCGCTTTACCGCCGCGTTCCACAAAAAGGGCATCAAGGTGATAGAGCATCACTCGACGCATCTCACCTATAAACCTCTGGAAGAAAAATTCTGGGCGAAAAACGCCGGTTTCGGCAAGGGGCTTTCGACCTACCCCAATTTCCGCGAAACTTCTCAGAGCAACCCGATCCTCGGCGGAGCGCACCTCGACGACTTCGCCCAAATGGACGGCTCCGCGGGCAAGCCCTGCCTTTCGTCTTACATCCACACGGAAGGTAAGGACATGAGCTGGATATTTCGTCATTATAACGGCAACGCGCACTGCTTCAACCACCCCGCGTTCGTAAAAGCCTATTGGGGACATGTTAAAAATATTATCGAAAAAGCCCATGTGGACGGCATGATGAACGACGACGTGCAGTGGTTCGGCGGAGGCAACGCCTGCGCCTGTGAATACTGCCGCGAAAAATTTAAAAACGAAACAGGCTACGATCTGCCGAAACCCGAAGGCTGGGCGGATTTTTACGAACATTACGAAAAACCCGAATATATCGCCTGGAAAAAATTTAAAAAGCGGCAAAGCGGCGACTTTCATCGCCTGATGGATTCGTTTTATAAATCCATAAACTTTCGTCCGCTCCGCCCGGCTTATTGCGCGGAAGTCCTGCCCTTCGACACCACCTGCTACGGCTTCGAAGCGGCGAGCGAGCTTTGGGATTATATCTTTCAGGAATGTTGCGGCATAATCAAGCATTCGTATATATGTTTTGCCGGCGAAGCCGTGCACCGCTACGCGATGGCGCGCCGCAAGGGTGTACCGTCCATGGCGCTTTTGTATCCCTCCACGCCGGATTCCGCCTACGCATCGTGGGCGCTCTGCCGTTCGTGGGGACAGCTTTACACCGGCACGGGCGGCGACCCCGCCAAGCTTTACGACGGCCCTTACCGCGAATTTGAAGAGAAACATAAGCCGCTGTTCCGCAACCCTTCGAAAAAATCGGACATGGCATTCTATTTTTCCGAAACCACCCGCGATTATACCGACAAGGACGCCCCGCAGAAGTATATGAAGCCGTATATGGGTTATTTGGAAGCGGTGTATGTCTCCGGATTTTCCTGCGACATGGTTTTCAGGTCTGACAACGTCGAAACGCTTTCCGCTCACCGCGTCATAGTCCTGCCGTATATCGTCATGATTACCGGTGAGGAAGCGACGCGGCTCAAAAAATACGCCGAAAACGGCGGAACACTCGTTGTGTTGGGTCCGTTCGGTGAAAAAGACGGCGACGGCTCTTCTCGCCCGTTCGCGGAAAGATTGAAACTTTTGGGGTTCCGGTCAGAACTCGCCGAAAGCGAATATATCGGCAAAGAGACGGCAGGCGGCGTTGTTTTCGAGCACGCCATAACACAGACGGTTATCAAAGAAACGTCGGGACAGATTATCGCACGCGGCGAAAACGGCGAAATCCTCGGTGTGAGCGAACAAATCGGCAAAGGCCGAGTTATATATCACCCCGCCGACATTTCCTTTCACCCCATACAGCCGGCGGTTTGGACCAAGGGCGAACGCACCCCGGTGGACAGGTCGTTCGTCGGCGAGATGCGTCGCGGTGACGGCAGGCTGCTCGAAGCGCTTGTCGGTAAAAGGCTTATCGAATGTGAAAACGCGGATGTTTTGGCGTCCGTCTTTGAGACGGAGGGCGGCTTTACGCTTCACTTCGTAAACACGTCGGGGATGCTCCCCGAAAAGGATACCGACGCTTCGCGGCTCGACCCTATCATGGCGTTTTGCGAGGGCGCCGAAAAACTTGCGGGTTTCGGCGTAAAATTAAACGGCGTCGTAAACGCCGCGCCCAAAAGCGTCAAGCTGTATTCGCCGGAATTTACGGGAGGCATATCCTTCCCCGCCGAATATAAAGACGGCATCTTGGAACTGATGATTCCGGAAAAAGCCTTTTCCGGCTACGCGGCGGCGTTTATTGAGATTTAAAGTGCGAGTTTTAGGATAAAAAGCTGTCATAACGCGTAATCCGACATATACTGTTATAAACGGAGTGTTGTCCGAAGTGGAAAGCCTTTCAGACGGCGGGTTTTCAGCCTTTGACGGCTTACACCGCGCTCCGCGTAGAAAGGAATGGTCGAATTATGAATGAAAATAAAGACGCTCTCGGCGAAAATGAAGCCGTTAACGCTAACGGACTTGCCGGCGCACCGGACGGCTCCGTTCAAACCGACGGAGCGGCTGCTGCGGATGGACAAAAATGCGGCGATTACTGTATGATTCCCTCTACCTATGTGGCGGAACACTGCTTCAAATCCGCTCCCATAACCATCGATTTTTGTTCGGATTATAAGGAGCAGGATATAGGTGATGTCTATTTGGAATCGCTCGGCAGACTTTTGAACATCTCTCTCACACTTAAACACATTTGTCCTTGCAAGGAAGTGGCCGTCGGCTTGTTGCTCACCGAGCTGGATTTTTGCGGCCGCGAACACAAGAGGGGCTTTAAGACCGTAAGGTATCCCGGGCATATTAATGGCTGCCACGACGTCAAGCTGACGGGCATCCGCTGGGCGCTCCCCGAATTTTATGATGAGACGGGTTCCTCCTGCTCCCTGTGTAATCCCCGCAAGTTTGTAGTCAGAGCGACCGCCAACTATGTCAACACTAACGTGCCGCTCTGCTGAAAAAAACCGTTAAACTGCCGGACGGAATTTTATCGGGCAACCGGCGGCGGTAAATTCTATTTAAGGCGGGAAAGCCTTCCGGCGAGGATACTGTCCCGCCTTTTTTCACGCGCGGTAAATTATCTGATATATCTTTATGAATAAAAAATCAATTATCTATTGATAAATAAAAAAACGCGCTTATAATAAGCGGTAGTGGATTAACCTTAATATTTTATTCATTAAATGACTACCGGTAAAGCAGTCATCACGAAAGGATTATTTATTATGGGCGCTCTTGAGGAAAAAATTAAAAAATCCGCCGCTTCGCTGGGAATCGACGTTCTCGGTTTCGCGGACAAGACACGATTTGACGCCTGCGAGGTCAGGAAAAACCCGTTCACCATCTTCCCGGAGGGGAAATCGGTCATAATACTCGGCAAACGCATTTGCCGCGGCTCGCTGCGCGGGGTGGAGGAGGGCACGAACTTCCTTGATTACAGCTTTTTCGGCACCTCGTGGCTGGAAGACGAATTCCTCGCCGTCGCCTGTTATGACATGACGAGGGTAATCGAAAACGAAGGCTGGGAAGCCGTCCCGGTGTTCCCGAACCCCTGCGACATCGCCCCCACCGGAGTTTCCGTGGAGGAAGGGCGGGAAGCGCCCAACGTGTTCCCAGATTTTGAATACGCCGCCGTCGCCTGTGGGGTCGCGGAGTTTTCTTACAGCGGATTGATATTCACCCCCGCTTTCGGTTCAAGGCAGCGCTTTCATATGATAATCACCGACGCCGAACTGGAACCCACCCCCATACTCGAAAGGCGCGTGTGCGACAACTGCATGAAATGCGTTAACGCTTGCCCTCTCGGAGCAATAAGCGCAAACGGGGAGCGTGAAATCGAAATCTGCGGCAAGCGCATGACGGTCGCAAAAACAGACTATAACCTTTGCCGTGTCTGCAAGAACGGCGCCGCCGTAAACCGCTTTAACCCCGAAACCAAGCCCGACAGGGTGGCGGCGGTCTGCAACCGCACCTGTATGTGTCATTTGGAAGAAGAACACCTTGTCGACAATGTGTTTGAAAACAAGTTCCGCGAAAGCGCCGAATGGGCGATAGGCAGGGACGGTCTACCCTTGAAAGAAGCGCTTACGTCGGGCACAAAAAGTTGAAAGCGGGGGATTATAAATGAAGCTAACCTCCGAAATGATCAAAGCCCGTGCCGAAGAACTGGGAATCGACGTCTTGGGTATCGGCAACATTGAAAGATATAAATCCGCGCCGACGCTGCTCTCACCGATCACATACTTCCCGGGGGTAAAATCGGTCATAGCCGTGCTGATGCGCATCCCGCGCGGTTCCTACCGCGGCGTCGAAGAGGGCACCCAATGGCATAATTATACGTTTTTTTCGTATAACAAACTCAACTCCTTCTTCCGCCCCAGGCTTACATACGAGCTTTGCCGGTTTATAGAGGACCACGGCTGGGAAGCGGTGCCCCATTATCCCGCCGTCCCGGAAGGGCAGGGGATAACGAGAGAACCGGTCGCGCCCGGTAAAGTGCCCCCCGACGTCGCGCTGAGCGTGCGTATCGCGGCGGCCGCGACGGGGGTCGGGGAAATCGGCTTTTCCAAGGTGTTACTCACCAAAAAGTTCGGACCGCGTGTCAGAATCGGCATTATTCTCACCGACTGCGTCCTCGAACCCGACCCGATAATGGACACCGGCACCATATGTCTTCATTGCGGTTCGTGCGCGCGCGACTGCCCCGGCAACGCCATACCCGACGTTAAGGACGCGTCGCAGCGTATATACATCGACCTCGGCGAAAAGCAGGTCTGGTACGGCGACGTGCATATGGGGCGCTGTACGCTGACGCACCACGGCTTCAACAACACGATTTCGCCTTTCCATAAGAAGGATTTCCCCAACATGGCGTTCGACGTTTCTTCTTCGCAGATGACCGAGGAGGAAGCGTATATACTCTGTTACACGATGGCTTACGCCAGGTGGTTCCGCAAGCCGGGCAGCGGCAGGGTTATGGAATATTATAACTATGTGCTGTCTCATACGGGATATTTTTCGGTCTGCGGAGCGCGGGGTTGTATCAGGAGCTGCATGGACAGGCTTGAAAAGTCGGGGAGGATATCGAATACCTTCCGCAATCCATTTTTCAAGAAAAAACGCTGGCTGCTTCCCAACCGGCCGCAGGTTGTGACCGGCAGAATAAACCCCTACCGCGAAGCGCTGCTCGACGAAAAATATCCGGGCATCAGGAAAAACGAATATTGACCTCATCAATGCGATACATATAATTGAAAATCAAAATTCCTCTTAACCTTCCCCAAAGGGGAAGGTGGCCCTTCCCCTTTGGAGAAGGTTGCGTCCCCCGCAAGCCGAGACGGACGGGGCGTTCTTAGTAATATAAAATGGTAAAATAAAAAACCGACGCAATAAAGACGCGCCGGTTTTCTTCTTCTTATTATCTAAAATCAATAACTATTTGTTTTTCTTTTTGCGTTTTTCTTTCATGGCAACTGTTGCCGCCACTATTACGACCGCCGCTCCGGTTCCTCCCGCGGCGGGAATCAGCCAGCCGTTTTTATTTTCTTTATTAATACCGTTACCGTTACCGCTGCCGCTGCCGGTTTCTTCCGCGGTCGGGAGATCGGTCACATCCGAAATCGGTTCGGAATCGTCTGTGATATTTTCGGAATTTTCAGAATTCTCTGACGGTTCGCAATTGCCCACCGTTATTTCGCAGACATACGGCTCGGTTTCCACAAACGCGTTATGGGCAAAAACGGTGAAGCGGTCAATGCCTTCGAAACCCGAATCGGGGATATAGGAAAAATCGCCGTTTTTTGCGTTTAGCTCAAGGGTGCCGTGCTCCGGCATGACGGAGACTTCCACTTTCATTTCGCCGAGAGCGGAGGCATAAACGCCTTTTTTAATCCCGACATAGCCGTAAAGCTTTTCACCCGGTTCGGTTTTGAATTCTTTTGACGTAATCGCGGGTATGTGCGGCACATAAGTGTGTTTTATAAAAGCGTGCACGTCGTCGTAAATGGCGCGGAGCGAATCGGAATTCGACTTGCCGCAAACGTAAAACGAACCGGGGTTGGAGTTCTGGTAATACGAGTGCGCCGCGCCCTCCATATAACCCAAATAATAACCGCCGTCGAGGTAGGAATAAAACTGGGCGATACGCTTGGCATTGTTCGCGGCGCTGGGGTTAGCGGCGTCCCAATGGATCTCCATCTCGATTCCCAACCCGTATTTGCGGATACTCTCGTCCAGTTCGTATAACATTTCGGGCTTGGCGTAGTCAATGAAAGAGAGATTGGGCTGCATCATGGCGCAATCGAAACCCATTTCATAAGCTTTGTCCATCCCGTTGGCGTAAAGCAGGGGGATCCAGAAAAATCCGGTGTCTCTCGCGTGCGCCAATTCGGAAACACTATATATAAAACCGTATTCGTCCTCGCCGCGACCGGTCACGATATTTTCGGATTCCCAGTAGAACCCGCCGAGTTTTATGTTTTTATAGCCGCGCTCTTCAAACTTGGAAATAACCGAGTCCATAAACCACCCGAATATCGCCAGTTGATCGCTCTTTTCGCGGCAATATTCGTCCTTGCCGTCGCCGTTGAGGTCGCCGAAAGGCTGGGTTTGCGAAAGGTTGGGGTAGGGCATATTTATAATAAGCCGCATGGCATAATCTTTGTCGCCGACGGCTTCCTTAACCCTTTCGAGCGCGCGTTCGATCGCGCCGCAGTTGTAGGTCTCGTCAAAGATGCTGTCGATATAATACTGCCAGTCGGACAAAAGCGGCGGATCGCCGCCCTGATTGCATACTCTGCCGGAAGGCAGGGCGTTGCCCAAGGCGGAAAACATAAACGAGTCGAACATTGTGTCGAGGATTTCGCCGTTTTTCGCTATGTAACCGCAGTAATACAGCATCTCCTCTTCGGTGTTCTGCACGAAGCTGATATCGTATTTGCCCTTATAGCCGCAATAAAGCAGGACTATGTCACGGCAGCCCTCGACGCCCGTGTTATAAGCGTTTTTATAATCATAGGGGTCCTCGTATTCGACAAAAGCCGCTTCCGTGCCGTCGGTTTCGCCGCCGTAAACTTCGATTTCGTCGATAAACGCGTTCACTTCAAGGCGGAACTTGACCTTGACATATTTCGCTTTGAATCTGCCGATATCCTTGGCGGTAATTTTAAGCCGCCTTGCGCCGGAATATGTCGTTTTGTCGGCAGCGTCGTATGTATAAACCCTCATCCAATCCGCGCCGTTTTCGGAAACATAAAGGTCGTAATAATTGGAAATCTGAATGCCCGCGGAATTGGTTTGGAGCACCGAAACCATAAAACCCGTGACCGCTTTTACTTGCGGCAGCTCAAACGTTACCGAACGCGAAAGCCCGCGGTAAAATTTGTGCCACGCGGCGTCCTTGTACGAGTCGGACGAGGAAAACTTCCCGTCGGTGAGGAGCCCCAGACCAGGGTCGCTCTCGCTGCCCTGCAAGCCATAGCTGTACGCTATGCCCACTCCGGTCTCCACGGTATAGCCAAGCCCCTTGACAAGGTTTTCATCGGCGGGCTTGTCCTCCGCGAGTACGCTGCCCGGCGTCATCAGCGTGGCGGCAAGCATGGAGAACATAAGACACTTAAATAATTTGGTTACTTTCATAGGTATGAACAATCCTTTCACTCGTTGTATCGTTATTATATGACTCCGAAAAGCAGCTCCGCGTATCCGGGGTACGGCCAGTACTCGTTGGCGGTCAGCGATTCCGCCTCGTCCACGGCGATTCGCAGGCCGTCCATCAGGGGTATGACGCTCTTCTTGAATGCGGCAGCGCGCCCGGCGGCTTCGGGGATGACCTTTATCTTGGAAAGCACGTCCATAAGTTCCAAGTTGCGCTTATAAATCTCCGCGGCAAGGTTGTTCAGCCGCGTCACGGTGTCCCTTTCAAAGGGGATATCCTCCGACGGTATCACATTTGCCTTGGCTGTTGCGACTTCGCAAAGTCTTCCCGTATAACGGCTGACGGCGGGCAATATGCTTCGGACAACCATGTCCGACATGGTTCTTGCTTCGATATTAATAATTTTACAATAATTTTCAAGGATAATTTCGCACCTGGACTTGATCTCCGCCTCGTTTAACACCTTTTGTCGGGCAAAAAGCCGCACATTCTCGGGGCGGCAGTAATAGGCAAGGCAGTCGGGGGTGGAGCGCAGGTTTAAAAGCCCGCGGACCTCGACGGCTTCCCTCAGCCAGTTCTCGTCATAACCGTTGCCGTTAAAGATAATACGCTTGTGCTCGCGGTAGGTCCGCTTTATCAGGTTTTGCAACGCGGCGTTGAAATCCGCGGCGTTCTCCAGCTCGTCGGCAAATTCGCCGAGGACATCCGCCATGGCGGTATTGATCATCATATTGGCGCAGGCGATGGAATCCGCCGAGCCGACCATGCGGAATTCAAACTTGTTGCCCGTGAAAGCAAACGGCGAGGTGCGGTTGCGGTCGGTGGAATCCTGCGGGAAGCGCGGGATCGCATGGACACCAAGCTTAATTTGATGTTTTTCCTTAACGTCGTAAGCGGTGCCGTTTTCTATCGATTCGAGTATCGCATTCAATTCGTCGCCCAGAAAAATCGAAATGACGGCGGGCGGCGCTTCGTTCGAGCCGAGCCTTCTGTCGTTGCCGGCGCTGGCGACGGATATGCGCAGCAGGTCTTGATGTTCGTCCACCGCTTTTATGACGGCGCA
>CAYOGQ010000018.1:782-23200 GCA_964403645.1 uncultured Ruminococcus sp. | reverse complement strand
CTGAGGCAGCCTTCGGTGTATGCCGCCGCCACGCCGGCGTTCACGGCGTCAACGAACAATCCGCCGGTGATATGTACGTCCTGTCCGATTTCGGCGAACAGAAACGCCATCCCGGTGTCCTGGCATATAGGTATACCCGTTTGTTCGGCGGTCAGCCTGTTTTCGCCGAGCTTTTCAAAAATTGACTTTGCCAAAGGATTTCGCTCGTCACCGCGGGCTTTTTCGAGAAGAGCCGCCGTCGGTGCGGGGAGAAATATATTCGCCTTTATAAAAAGGTTTTTCACCGTTTCGGTTATTACGCCGCATTCTATTTTTCTCATGGCCGTTCCTCCGTTTTACAAAAAAACTGCCGCTCGGCAGTTGCACTAATCTCTCATTAAAACATTATAAAAAATCTACTCAAAAACCCGTATATCAAAGCTTTTGTTTGATTTTTCAAAATCGGGATGAGTATCTAATGCTTTGTCCTTTTGGTGTCTTTGCCGCGTTTTCCGTCGTAACCCTTTTTTAGGTCGTTTATTTTTTCGTCGGAAACGCTCTTGAAGCGCGTCATCATGGCTTCAAACGATTTATCGTCGCCCCGCCGGGGCATGTAAAAATCGTCGGGCGGACCGCCCGCTGTCCTGGTGACGGTTTTCGGCGTCAGACGTTTCAAAGAGAGAGCAAGGCGACCGTTTTCATCTTCGGAAATTATCGCGGCCTCGACTTCCTGACCTTCTTTGATAAAGTCGTGGATATCTTTTACGAAGCTGTGGGATATTTCCGAAATATGTATCATCCCGCTTTTGCCGCCCTCGAGTGCCATAAAAGCGCCGTAACCGGTTATTCTTGTGATCTTGCCTTTGACGACTTTTTCCAAGCTTGTGCTCCTTGCTTTTATACTAATCCCGATATCGAAGGAATAGTATCAGTTCGCCAGATCGTTGTAGAAGATAATTTCGCCGTTCTTTCTGTAACCGAGCTGTTCGCGGGCGACCCGCTCTATATAGTCGTCCGTTATCGGCGTGTCAAGGCGTATATTGATTTCCTCGATAGTATCTTCGACATCCCCTATCTGCGCTATAAGCTCTTGTTTCTTTTGTTTCAGTTCGTTTAATTCTATCTGTATGTTGATGACCGCGAAAATGAGTATGACCACGACGCAAAGCACCGCGAACTTGACTATGAGATTGGAATCGGTCTTTCCCGCCATACACAAACCTCCGCAGGTTCAATTGACAAACCCGTTTTTTGATTTCCTTACCGAACGGCGTATCTTTGAATACGAATATATAACATGGTATATTCCGCGCGCCGCACGGGCTGACACCGCGCGTATTTTCTGAGCAACTGCCGCCATAAGCCGCCGAACGGCTTCGAATATCTTGCGCGTCAGCGTGCCGACGGTAAAATAATAAGCTGAAAAGCCCGCGATAATCCCCGCGAAAGCGTAAAATCTGATACGCCCTTCCGAATAATTATAAAACAAAACCAAAAACACCAAGGTGACAAAAAGGCAGTATATCACGTCCTCTATAAAGACGATCACCCTGTTTTTAAACGCGAATGCTCTTAAAATGCGGAAAATATCGTAAACCGCCCCGCAAAGGACGCCCGCCAACAGAGACGTCAGGAACAGGTAGTGTTGCAGCGCGTATGAGATTTCCATTATTTAAAGAAGCGGGAAAGCAGAGTCTTTTTCATCTGCCCGTCGGTGTAAACGATGGCGTCCACCATGCCCTTGACAGCGGCTTCGCCTGTCTCCAAAGACAGCTTGGTTACGCACAGGTCGCTTCCCGTGATGGTGAGCGTGCTTTCGCCGAGGTCGAACACCACGCCGTTGTCATCAAAACTTATTAAGTCGTCTATCCCGCTGACGGTAAGCACCGACCTCGAGCTTAACGATAAAAAATGTTTTTTCTTTTCGCCTTCCATATATCTCCCCGTCCGCCTTTCTATGAAAAGATATGACGGACATGGGGTAGTTATGACATATAAGCCCCGGGAAGGCGTGTCAGAAACCGGATAAAACAATTTATTGACCGTTTGTTATATATCAGTCGACGACCTCATACATTTCGGAGGCTTTTTCCTTCGATTGCGTTTCGCAAATTTCTCTCACACGGAAAGAAGCGGAGCGGCTGCCGTAGGTCACCGTGATGACGTCGCCTATTTTTACGGCGTAAGAGGCCTTGGCGGGTTTGCCGTTAACGCAGATATATTCGCTTCCGCACGCGTCCGCCGCGACGGTCCTGCGCTTTATTATCCTTGAAACCTTGAGAAACTTGTCAAGCCGCATAAGACCTCTCCCGCATATCCATTATCTGTCGAAAAATTAACCGTTGACGGAATCCTTTAACCCTTTGCCCGCCACGAAAACCGGCGCCTTGGAAGCTGGGATTTTAATTTCTTCAAGGGTTTTGGGGTTTCTGCCTATTCTTTCGCTTCTCTCTTTAACCTTAAAGGAACCGAATCCGGCTATCTGGACTTTTCCGCCCGCGACGAGGTCTCTCTGAATGGCGGCGAAAAGCGCGTTGACGGCGGCTTCCGCGTCCTTCTTTTTAAGGTTTGCCTGATCGGCGACTACTTCGACGAGATCTGTTTTGTTCATAAATGAACTCCTTTCTTTAATTGCCAGCTTAGTATAGCACGCCTTTTACGTTTTAGCAAGAACAATTTTACTATTTTGACAAAAAAACCTTTGTTTTCAACGATTTTTACGTTTTAAGCCTTACGCTTTACGCTTAATGTTTATCTGCCGCGTTTTTTATCTTCGTCGGCGCGGATCCTTTTTGTGAAGAGAGCCACCTCAAGCCCCAGCGCTTCCTCGGCGTCCACACCCGCGATACGGGAAGCGTCCGCGGCGTAAAACAGTATTTCGCCGACGGCGGCGGTGAACTTACCCTTGTCGCCGGATAAATTTTTTAGTTTTTGGGCCTGCTTCTCGATTTTCGTCACGGCTTCGTCCAAATTTACGGACCGCAACCCGGCGTTTTCAGCTTTGGCGCAAGCCTTAGATGCCCGCATCAGCGACGGCAGGGAGGGCGGTATGCCGTCGACGGCGGATTTTCTCGAACCGGATTTCGCGGCTTTTTTTATGGCTTCCCAGTTTTTAAGCACTTCGTCAGCGGTATCCGCCTTCACGTTCCCGAATATGTGCGGGTGACGGGCTATCAGCTTTTTGCAGATGCCGTCGCAGACGTCGCTTATGGAAAACCGAGTCTCCTCCTCCGCCATTTTGGAATGAAACACCACCTGGAGCATCAGGTCGCCCAGCTCCTCGCATAACAGCGCGGCGTCGTCAGTGTCGATGGCCTCCGCCACCTCGTATGTTTCTTCGATCAGGTTTTTCCTGATGGATTTGTGGGTTTGCTCCCTGTCCCAGGGGCAGCCGTTTTCTCCGCGAAGTATGCGCATGATATCGCACAGATCGTCAAAATCATAGCTTCGCTTCTTTACTAATTCCCCGATTTCCATTTATTATCCCTGAATAAAACCTTTTCGTTATATATTGTTGTTCATTTTTAAGTTTTATGTTGACAAACAGCGGGAGCATGAAATTTTTATTCCTTTAACAAGCCTTTTCTGATCAAAAAGTTACACAGCGTCCTGCCTTTGGGGAGCAAGCGCACTTCATCGGCGGTGATACCCTTGACCGCGAGTATACCCACGACGTACACGACTACCCCCGTCGCGCCCGCAACGCAGAGGGTTATGAGCGAGTTAAGCCGCGTCTCGCCGCCGAGCAGAGTTTTCGAAAGTTGCGCCGCGCCGTAAGCCGCGCCGCCGCACGCCGCCGAGCATACGAAGGGTTTGAAAAACAATCGGTAAAACGAGGTTTTAAACGAGCGATATTTCCGCAAAAAAAGCATATTCAACGTCAAAGCCGCGGCGTAGCACGCCACCGAGGCAATCGGCGCGCCGTAAATGCCCATGGCGGGGATCAAAACCAGCCCGATTTCCAGCGCCACGAGGAATATTACCCCGACACCTATCGAGATCATGGGCAGGTATTGGCGGTTAACCGCCTGGAGCAGAGCGTTGGTCGTCGAAAGCAGCGATATGAATATGATGCCAACCGAAAGTATCATCAGCGCGTTTGAAGCGATGTCTATTGGCATATAGGGCTTGCCGTTCCAAAGCCGCACCATATCCTTGCTGACGCCGAAATTGGTCCCGTAAATGAGGGCGATCGCAGGGCGCGCGACTGCGAGCATGCCGAAAGCGCAGGGCAACCCGATGATTGCCGATATTCGCACCGACGACTTTATGTAATTGTCCGCCTGCCGCTGGTCGTTGACGGCAAGCGATTCCGATACCGCCGGGAGTATGGATACGGCGATGGGAAAGACGAGGGTCGCGGGCAGGAGGTCGGATATTGAAAGCGTCAGGGTGGTGTATGATGTATACAGATCCTCCGCAATTATTTTTTCCACGCCGGAATTAATCAAAAATTTTTTGATCACGAGTGTGTCGAGAAACTGCGAAAAATAAAGGGCGGAGGAAGTGACGGTGACGGGAACGGCAATGCGCAGGAGATTTTTATAAATATCCGTGTAGCCGTCCGTGTCCTCCACGCCCGCAAAGGAATGGCGCTTTTCATAAAAATATTTGTATATGATCATATAGGTCATCGACAGCACCGTGCCGATGGTTATGCCCGAAATGGCGAAAGCCGCCTGCACCACGGGCGTATAACCCATCTTTTGGGCGTAATAGGTCGCGCCCAGCCCCAAGGTGAGCTTGCAAAACGCCTCGATAAACTGGCTCACAGCCGTGGGCACCATGTTCCGCAGGCCCTGGAAATAACCCCTCATCGCCGAGGAAACGCATATTAAAAAAAGCGTGGGTGAGATTATACGCATCGCCAGCGCCGAATCTGCGTGCTCCGTCGAGCGTGCCAAGGCATCCGAGCCGAAGAACATAACCAGTGTGCTGATCAAGCCTATCGCGCCGAACAGCAGCATACTGGCTTTGAAGATACGCTTCGTTTCGGCTTTACGGTCCAGCTTTCGCGATGACGCCACCATGCGTGAGATTGCCACGGGCAGCCCGGAGGTCGAAACCATGTAAAGCATGGCGTAAACCGAAAAAGCGGCGTTGTATATACCGGTGGCGTTTTGGAGCATATTGGCGAGGGGGATCCGAAACGCCACGCCTATTATCTTGACCAGCAGGTTGGAAACGGATATTATCAGGGCTTCGGCAAGAAACTGCCCGGATTGTCTTTCACTCATATTGACGCCTTAACTTCATTGTTTTTATTTTATAAATTCCCGCAAAAGCGACGAAGCCGGTATGTCGCTTTTATTAATGCTTTCGGCATCTTCGAGCAGATTCAATAAATGCTCCGCTTTTTCGCGGTAAACGCTTCCGGCGGATATTCCGCCGAGCACCGCCATGCCCTCTGTTTTGAACGCGGAAAGTTCGTATTCGAAAAATGTGCTGATATCCGCGTCGGCGACCGATTTGTACGGGGCGATATATTTTAGCTCCCCGTTTTTGACATTGTCCCAGAGGGAAAAGGTCAGCTCCGCCGGCGCGCCGCGGTAGTTAACGTCGCGCACCAGCCGCCGAAGCAGCTTAGCATCGTAAGATTGGGTTTCGCAGGTGAGATATATGCGGTACGCGTTGTCGCGGCTTTTCATGCCGATAATGTCCGGATTGAGGGCGTGCAGCCCCTCGACTATAAGATAGGTGTGCTCATCCGGGTCGATCACCCGCGTTTTTTTAAGCCTACGCCTCAGCTCGAAACTAAAAATCGGCAGATGGGTACGGTTGCCGGCGGAAAGGCTGGCAAAGGTTTCGGCGATAAGCTTTAAATCCAAGCATTCGGGCGCCTCATAATCGGGTTTTTCGCCCCCGGCGAGAGGGTTGTCGGAGGGGTTGAGGTAAAAGTCGTCCAGCGATACTGTCAGACCGGAGTTGCCGTTTTTGGCAAGCTCCTCGCTTATCTTTTTGGATGTGGTGGTCTTGCCCGCGCAGGACGCTCCGGCGAGCAGGATGAGGTGCTTCCCGGACTCCACGGCGGCGTTGACGGCTTCCCTCACGCTATTCGCGTACGCGGCTTCGCAGGAATCTATAAACTTTTTATCGTACAAGAAAAATTTCATCCTTTCGGTGTAAACGATTAATGTTAAACGTTACACGTTAAACGTTAAACATTACACGTTAAACGTTACACGTTATACATTGCGGCTTGACATAAAGCCGTGTATCCGTTCCTCGCCTATCCCGGCCTCCCTTTGGAGGTATTCGAATGGGTATTTCGGGAAAGCGATCCTTTCGATACGCCCGCCGTCGGGGGACACCAGCTTGGTGATCCCTCCCGCTCCGCAGGCGAAAACGGTGGAGGATTCCTCCATCATCATTATATTATATACACACTCGTGTCCTTCGAGTGAAAAGCCCGTGTTTTCACCGTTGCCGACGGTGCGTTTCTGGCGGTACAGGTAATACGGGCCGTATCCTCGCGTATCCAAAACGCTCCCCGCGTGGGATACGCATTCCCGCGCCAATTTACCCACGGGGTCGAACACTCCGTTTTCGTTTTTGATTTCGGAAGCGTTCTTGATGGACAGCGAGTGGACGGTGATATTCTCGAAGCCTATTTTTAAAACGTCGCCGAGGGTTTTATCGAAGGATTCAAAGGTGTCCTCCGGCAGCCCCGCGATAAGGTCGGTGTTGACCGTGGCAAAGCCGGTTTGAAGCGCTATCGACGCCGCTTTGAAGAAATCCTCGACGGTGTGGCGTCTGCCGATGGCGTCGAGCACCTTCTGGCAGGTAGACTGGGCGTTGACCGAAACGCGGTCCACCCCGAAAGCTTTGATCAGCGCGAGCTTTCCGGCGTCGAGGGTGTCCGGGCGACCGCCCTCAAACGAAAATTCCCGCACGTCGCCCATGGGGATATGGCGGATCACCGCGCCGAGCAGGCTGCCGAGCTGGCGGTCCGAAAGCAGCGACGGCGTGCCCCCGCCTATGTAAACACAGACGGGTGTATAACCGGTTTCCCTGATGATATTCCCGGTTTTTTCGATATCGGCGCATAGCTTTTCGAGATATTCCGGGATAAGGTCGAACAGCTTTTTGTTGGAATACGATACGAAAGAGCAGTAATCGCACCGCGTGGGGCAAAACGGTACGGAGATATAAACCCCGCAGTCAGACGGCTTCAACGCGGATAATATTTTTATCTCGCGCCTCGCGGTTTTTATGGAAAGGTCGGTTTTTTCCCCGCTCACGTCATAATCGTTTTCAAAAAGCCGCCTGACATAGTGTTCTCGGAAGCCGCGTTCGAGATAAAATCTCGCCCGCTTGACGGGACGCAGACCCGTAAGATAGCCCCAGGGAGGCAGGAAGCCGAAAAGCTTTTCACCCGCTTTCAAAAACGCCTTTCCGGTGACGGCGGCGGCGATATCCTCACCGGCGGTGGGTATGGTGAACCTGATCTCCCCCTCGCGGCTTTCGGCGGATGAAACGCCGTAAGGCGTACTTATGACAGTATCGGCGCAAAGCCCGTCCGTATACTTTCTGAGCGTAAACGAAACGGAGACGGGGGATGTGTCGTTTTCTGGGAATTTTTCCGCCGGGAAATATAAAAGGCAGAGTGATTTGAAATGGTAATCGTTCAAATAGCCGGTATTATTATCTATATAAACTCTCATTATAATTCTTCACTATTAATAACAAGTGTTACAGGGCCGTCGTTTAGCGCTTCAATGTGCATATGCGCCCCGAACACGCCCGATTCCACGGGTATATAAAGGGAAAGTTCTTTTTTAAATAAATCGAATAGTCCCGCCGCCCTTTCCGAAGGGCAGGAGAGAGTAAAATCGGGGCGGTTGCTGCGTTTTACCCTGCCGTATAGGGTGAAGTTCGGTATGACGAGCGCGGCGCCTTCCACGTCGGGCGCGGATTTACTTATTTTACCGTCGTCATCGCGGAATATACGCAGCTTTGCGATTTTTCGCGCCGTCTTTACGACGTCCTCTTCGGTGTCGTCCACCGAAAAGCCCGCCACCACCAAAAAGCCCCGGTTGACGGCACCCGTTATTTCGCCGTTGACAAAACAAGCTGCCCGGTCAACGCGGGACACCACCGCTCTCATGCTTTGCCCCTTGTGACGTCCCTGACGCTGCTTAACTTTTTAAGGTTTTTGATTATATTTCTAAGATGTTCGATATTGCTGCATTTCAACACTATATGGAGTATCATGTCGTCGCCGTTCTCCTTGGCTTGCAACGCCACTATTGCGACCTTCATATCGGACAGCGCCATGGTGACGTCGGCGATAAGCTTTTGCGAATAGGACGCGTATATATTTAAACTCGCTTCGAAATCGCCGAAATCATGTTTTTCGACCGATTCCGCCCAGGATGCCACCACCCACCTGTCCTTGTCTTCCGGGCGCCGAAGCCCCGCGACCACGTTTTCGCAGTCGTATTTATGGACGGAAATGCCGTAACCCTTGGTGATAAAGCCTATTATACTGTCCCCCGGCAGAGGGTTGCAGCATTTGGCGAACTTTACGTCGCAGCCCTTAACGCTGTCGATGATGACCGACTGGGATTTGGCGGCGACGGGGCGGCGTTCCAGTTTTTTCTGTTGCTCCTGCGCCCTTAGCAGCGCTTCTTCAGGTGTGAGCGGATTGACCACTCGGTCGAATTCATCGCGGAGCTTGCCGGCGAGCTTGCCGACGGCAAGCCCTCCGTAGCCGATATTGTTGTACATGTCGTCGGAATCCGCCATGAACACTCTTTCGGCTATGTTTTTTACTATTTCTTCTTTTTGCGCTTCGGTAAACGGCCTGCCGTAGCGACGCAGCTCCTTATCGACTTCGTATTTGCCGATTAAAATATTTTCCGAACGCATTTCTTTTTTAAAGAATTGCCGGATCTTGTTGCGCGCTTCCGTCGAACGCACAATCTTGAGCCAGTCGCGGCTGGGGCCCTTGGATGCCGAGGAAGTCAGTATCTCGACAATCTGCCCGTTTTCAAGGACATAGTCAATGGGAACGATATTGCCGTTGACCTTGGCGCCCACCATCTTGTTGCCGACGGCGGAATGGATGGCATAGGCGAAATCAATGGGGTTGGAACCGGCGGGCAGGGACACAACGTCGCCCTTGGGGGTGAACACAAAGGTTTCGTCATCGAACAGGTCGACTTTCAGGGGTCTGAAAAACTCGTCGGCGTCGCCGGGATCTTTTTCGGTTTCCAAAAGCGTCCTGATCCATTTGTATTTCATGTCGTCGGAGGTTTTCGTTTGTTCGCCCGATTTGAATTTCCAATGCGCTGCCGCCCCGTATTCGGCGACGTCGTGCATTTCGGAGGTCCTTATCTGGACTTCGAAGGGAATTCCGTCGTGGCCTATGACCGTTGTGTGGAGCGAGCGGTACATATTCTGCTTCGGGGTGGAGATGTAGTCCTTGAATCTGCCGGGCATGGAATTGAACTGTTCGTGTATGACTCCCAGCGAGGTGTAGCATTCCATCTCGGTCTTAACGATAATGCGTATGGCGTAAAGATCATATATCTCGTCGAATGTCCGGTTTTGGTTATACATCTTGCGGTAGATGCTGTATATGGATTTTATACGGCTTTCCAAACGGAAGTTTATGCCCTGTTCGGTCAGGCTTTCCGCCACCATTTCACGGGCTTTTTGCAAAAAGCCCTCGTTTTCGGCGGTGCGCCTTTCGATTAAGGTTTCGATCTCCGCGTAACCGATGGGGTCGAGGTATTTCAACGCCAGCGTCTCCAGCTCCTGCTTTATGCGCTGCATCCCAAGTCGGTGCGCCAGCGGAGCGAAAACGTGCATGGTTTCGAGCGCGATAGCGCGCTGTTTTTCCTCGGAGCGGTATTCGAGGGTTCGCATATTGTGGAGCCGGTCGGCAAGTTTGATGAATATAACGCGCAGATCCTTTGACATGGCGAGGAACATCTTGCGCAGGTTTTCGATGGATTCGTCCTGTTTGGTCTCGAAAGATATGTGGAGCAGCTTGGTCACGCCGTCCACCAGCTCCGCCACTTCGGTTCCGAACTCTTTTTTGATAAGCTGTATATCGACTTTGCCTTCGCAGTCCTCTATCGTATCATGCAAAAGGGCGGCGCAGATCGCGTCGGTGTCGAGCTGCATATCCGCCGTTATGTCCGCCACCGCTATCGGGTGTATGATGTACTGCTCTCCGGATATCCGCTTCTGCCCGCGGTGGGCTTTTTCCGCGAGCGAATATGCGCGCGATATCTTTATGAGATCGTACCAACCTTTTTCGGCAAGCCGGTTATATAATTTTTCAAACGATTCAGCCATTAGTATAACCTTGACTTTCAGCAGGTGCGTTTTTTGAGGTTTTTAAGCGTTTCGGACATATCGAGGTCGATTATTTGGAAATGGGGCAGAAGCTTAATCTCGATAATATCGTTGCCGCGTATCTTTACGGTTTCCGCCAGTCCGAATTCCGTCATGACATCAATGGTGGTTTTGAGGGCGCAAAGATCCATCGCCATATTTTCGGTTATTTCGATGCGTTTTTTCAGGTACCTGACGGATATGCGCTTTCTTTCGTCGCCAAGCTCCCGCTTCAATACCCGGTAAACGGCGCGGAAATCGTCGACGGTCGGCACGGCGCAAAGCGGCAGCGGGGACTCGCCGCCCCGGTCGCTTGCCGAAGCATAGTATTCGCGGGACCGACAGATCGAATTCCTTTCGTCGGCGCAGGGCCTGACGGCTCGGACGAGTATCTGCGGATAACATATCCCATGGTATTCGTTGACGCCGAGCGTGCATGCGATTTCGCAGGCATCTCCGCTGCAGAACGGGAATTCGCCGTGGCTTATGCCGAAATAGACAGCGTTGATTTCTCTGCCGCCGCGTTTGTCCCTGACCTTGATTCGTATATGTCTGTCGGAGGACAGCGGTGTCACCTCGGTGACAACCAGGTTCCTTAAAATGAACTGCGGCACGGGGTTGGCAAGCCCGAAAGGTTCGAGCAGGAGTATCTCGTCAGCGTTTTTAATGTTTATTTCGTCAAAAAACAATTCGCAGTCGATTTCCACGGGTTGAAGGGTGTTTTTATTCTCAAGCTGGGCGCGGGAAAGGCGTTCGAATCTTTCCGAAAATGCGGAAAGGTTTTTGCGTTCTATCGAAAGTCCCGCGGCAAGCTCGTGACCGCCGTATTCGATGAGCAGGTCGGCGCATTTATCCAATGTGTCGGTCAGGCTTAAACCCTTGACCGATCTGCCGCTGCCCTTGCCGATATCGCCGTCGAACGAAAACAGTATTGCGGGGAGTGAATATTTTTCGGAAATCCTGCTCGCCACCACGCCGACCACGCCCTGGTGCCAATCGTCGGAGGAAAGTATGTAGCTGAATCTGCCGCCGAGGGAAGCTCCTATCTGCTGTATGGCTTCCTCGTAAATCTTCTGCTCGGTGTCCTGGCGTTTTTTATTGATCTCGCATAATTCCTTCGCCATAAGGTCGGCTTTGGCGTAATCCGTTTCCAAAAGCAGTTCGAGCGCCTTGTCCGCGGTGGCTATTCTGCCCGCCGCGTTTAAGCGCGGCGCGATGGTATAACCCACGGTGGAGGTGTAAATCTTCCTCCCGTTTTCAGTATTGGCAACGCCGGCTTTGGCAACGCCGGCGTTGTCCATCAGGGCCGCAAGCCCCGCGCGCCGGGTTTTTTCCAGTTTTTTAAGTCCTATATCCACTATAAGACGGTTTTCGTCTATTATCGGCATGACGTCGGCGACGGTGCCGATCGCGGCGAGATCGGCGTATTCACCGATAATTTTTTCGTCGTTGCCCTCCAAGGCGCAGATCAGCTTGAACGCCACGCCCACCCCGGCGAGCTGCTTGAACGGGTACGGGCAATCGGGGCGTCGGGGGTTAACCACGGCGCACGCCGCGGGCAATATGTCGCGGCAGTTGTGATGGTCGGTGATTATAAGGTCCACGCCGAGAGAGGACGCGAACTCGGTCTCTTCAATGGCGGTGATTCCGGTATCCACCGTGATGATGAGGTCGGTGTTTTTAGCTATCGCTTCAATGGAATTTTTGTTCAGCCCGTAGCCTTCGGATATGCGTTCCGGGATAAAACAGCGGCAGGACGCTCCCTTGGATTTCAGGTAAAGGTATAACGCCGTCGTGGAGGTCACCCCGTCAACGTCGTAATCGCCGTATATGCAAATGGACTGGCGTTCTTCCAGCGCTCTCCTGATACGGGCGCAGGCCATGTCCATGTCCTTCATAAGGAACGGGTCGTACAGGGTGAGGTCCGATTTGTTTAAAAACCTCTCGGCAAGCTCTGCGGTGTCATAGCCCCTTGATATGAGTATCCGGGCGGTGAGGTTCCCCACCGAAAGCGCCGAGGCGAGAGATTCTTCCTTTACCCTGTCGTATGCCGAAACAACCCAATTATCTCCAAGCAATAACTATTCCCCCCTGCCGCTTATCGATATTGTCACGGTGTATTCGCCGCTTGGGAACACGCCGTTCGGAAAAACGCCGTTATCCCCGGCCGGGCGGATTACCGCGGGCACCAGATATGTTTTGCCCGATTCGAGAGCCATGCCGGAAAGGTCGATCTCCGCCCTGAACGAACTCTGCGTCAGGTTGAGCAGCCCTTCGACCGGACCCATGAAATTTACGTTAAGGTTCGCCGTAACTATGGTGACGACCTTGTCCGCCGGGGCGTTTTTGATTTCGCATACCGCCGAGCAGCTTGCCGCCACCGTGCGGACGATTATATCTTTAAAATTGATCGTGGCGGTGATTTCTTCCTGCCCGCTTAAACATTCGATCCCCGCGGGGAGCGCGAGCCGCTTTTTTACGACGGTGTCGGAAGTGAGGGTGTTTTCAGCCACGTTTATCTTGATTTCGGTGAGATTATCAAAGTCTTCCACCAGCCCCCTGACGGTGACGTAGTCGTCGGACAGGGTTATCGTCGCCGATTCGGTGCTGAAATAACCACCGACAAAATAGACTTTGACGGGGATATTGACCGTCTTGTAAACCGGCAGGCTGACGGTGACGCTGGTGTCTTTTAAGCTTATATAGCTGCCCGTTATCCTGTTGCCGCCCTCGTCGTAAAGCGCGACGGAGACGTTGAACTCGGCCGAGTACATCAGAGTGCCCGGATGCACCACCCCGTAGGCATAAGCAATTTTGGCAAGCTCCGATTCGGGTCCCTCCACCGTCACCGTCACGGGGGCGGTGGTGTAGTCGCCGACGCTGTAACCGGAGGTGAGCGTGTAATCGGCGATCTCGATTTTGACCGGAATTTCCGCGACGACGCTCCTGTCGATGAATATCACAGCGGAATCGACGCTCTTTTCCACCACGGTGATTTCGTTCTCGTTTACCACGGCGACGTTTATCGGGATGGTGTTATTGCCGGGGACGGTCACTCCAGACACGTCCACATACGCCTTTATGTCGGTCGAGCGCAGCTTGTTGACCTCGGCCTGGGTGCCGGAAACGACGACCTTGATGGAAAAGCCGAAATCCGAAATCACGGTAAAGCCCATGTTGTTGCGTAGCGCGGAAAGCCCCTCGACCTCGACGGGCACGCTGAATTCCTTCTCGTAATAGGGCGAATCATAGCCCAGCACATAAAACCACAGAAGCAGCGCCGAAGCGAACGCCACGAGCATGACCAAAAAAGTATAGATGCGGTTTTTGGAGGGCTTTTTTTCGAGATTTATTTCGTTGGAAGCGGAGTTGTTATTCATCAAACCCGTCCTCCTCGTAGTCGTTTTGACCGAACAGCCTGCCCTTGACGCCCCTGTGGTCCTGTTCCTTTATGAGAAGCGTGGTTAAAAACTGTTCCAGCTCGCAACGGTTGAAGCCGCGCTTCAGCTCACCGTCGACCGCGACGCTGATTATGCCCGTTTCCTCGCTGACAATTATCACGGCGGCGTCGCTGTTTTCGCTCATCCCGATGCCCGCCCTGTGGCGGGTTCCGAGGTCTTTCACTATGTCGGGATTGGTGGAAAGCGGCAGGAAGCATCCCGCGGCGAGTATGCGGAATCCGCGTATGACCACCGCGCCGTCATGCAGCGGCGCTTTGTTGAAAAAAATGTTCCCGAGCAGGAAGGACGAAATGTTGCCGTCGATAACCGTGCCGGTCTTTATGACGTCGCCAAGCTTGGTCGAGCCTTCTATGACTATGAGCGCGCCGGTGCGGCTGGTCGAAAATCCCTCCGCCGCGTAGCAGATTTCGCCGATTATTTCTTTATATTTGGAAGCCGAAGATTTGTCGAGCTTGCTCTTGAACCCTTTCAGGGATTCACCCCCCATTTTTTCAAGCATACTCCGCATTTCGGGCTGGAATATAATAAGCAGCGCAATTAATCCGACGTTGACGACGGCTTTAAGTATAAAATTGGTGGCGCGCATTTTGGTAAGCTCGCTTATAAAAAGCATAATGAGTATTAGAATAACCCCGAGCGCCAGCTTGCCCGCCCGGCGTTCGCGGACGAATTTGAAAAGGTGGTAAAAGACGAACGCTACTATAAGTATATCGAAAATATCGGATATACCCACCGAACCGAGCTGATTCAAGATATAATGAAAATCAAAATACACGTTTCGTCCCTCCGATAAACGGTTAGTCCACGGCTTTCGCCCGCATTAAACTTTTGTTATTTGCGCTATTGTCTATTTTATAAGAATATCATATATGTTTATTATTTGTCAAGGCGTAACATTTTAATAAATTTTTCGACGGCTCTTCCCCTGTGGCTGACGGTATTTTTTTCATAAGGCGTCATTTGTGCAAATGTTTTTTTCAAGGGCGGGTAATAAAAGACCGGGTCGTAGCCGAATTCGCCGCTCCCGCGTTTTTCGCGGGTGATCAAACCCTCGCATTCGCCTCTCGCGCAAATATGCTTGCCGCCGGGACAGACCGAGCAGAAAACAGCGACGAACCGCGCTGTCCGAAGCGCGTCGGGGACGTTTTCCAATTCCGAAAGCAAAAGCGCGATTTTGCCGTCGTAATTTAATTCATCGCCGCCGTAGCGCGCCGATAACACCCCCGGAGCGCCGCCCAGGGCGTCCACCTCCAGCCCGGAATCGTCCGCGAAGGTAATAAGCCCCGTCGCGTCGCAAACGGTTTCGGCCTTTATCAATGCGTTATTCTCAAAGGTTTTGCCGCTTTCGTTAATAACGCCGTCAAATCCCGCTTCCGCCATGGTGATTATCTCATATCTGCCTTTGATATGCGGGGCGAGCATTTCCGAAAGCTCCGCGACCTTATGACGGTTCGCGGTCGCCAGCACGATTTTTTCCACTTTTATTTTAATCCTCAAACATAGCCGAAACGAAGTCGCGCCCTGAAAACGGCTGCAAGTCCTCCTGCCCCTCCCCCACGCCGATGAGCTTGACGGGGATGCCCAGCGTATGCCGTATGGCGAGGACGATGCCGCCCTTGGCGGTGCCGTCGAGTTTGGTCAGAATTATTCCGTCCACCGAAGCGGCTTTGGTAAATTCCCGCGCCTGGATCAAGCCGTTCTGACCGGTGACGGCGTCGAGCGCGAGCAGGGTTTCGCGGCGTGCTTCCGGCCATTCGCGGTTTATCACGCGGTTTATCTTGGAAAGCTCATCGATAAGGTTCTTTTTATTATGGAGCCTGCCGGCGGTGTCCACTATGAGCACGTCGGCGTTCTGCTTCTTGGCGGCGGAGATGGCGTCGAACACCACCGCCGCGGGGTCGGCGCCTTCGGACTGGCTTATCATGGGAACCCCCGCCCTGCCGCTCCAGATGCCAAGCTGCTCTATCGCCGCCGCTCTGAAGGTGTCGGCGCCGCAGAGCATGACATTCTTGCCCCGTCGTTTGAGCATAAGGGCGATTTTGCCTATGGAAGTAGTTTTGCCTACACCGTTGACGCCCACGACGAGCACCACCGTAACGCCGTTTATTTCGAGCGGGACGTCATCGCCGATCATCTCATAGAGTATTTCCTTAAACTCCGTTTTCGCGGCGGCGACTTCCCTGATCTTTTTTTCTTTGAGCCTATCCTTAAGCTTTCCGACTATTTCTCCCGCGGCTTCCACGCCCACGTCCGACGCCACGAGCAGGTCGAACAGCTCCTCGTAAAAGTCGTCGTCCACTTTGTCCGCGGATGAGAACAGGGCGTTGACGGGCTTCGCCAAGAGATCCTTGGTCTTTTTCAGCCCGGATTTCAGTTTTTCAAAAAATCCCATTTGGATTACCATTCCTTTTTTAATAAGCCGCATGTTTGCGGCGGTTTCACCGCAAAGACATAAACCCGTTGTCTTTTTCGGACATATTCTTTCATTTCACCGCCGGAGATTCGATATATTCGTTTATCCTTTCGCCCAGATCCTCGAGGTTTAAGCGCAGGTATTCCGAAACGCCTTTTTCGCGCATGGTTATGCCGTACAGCACGTCGGCGCGTTCCATGGTGCCCCTGCGATGGGTGATCAAAATATATTGGGTGCGGGAGCAGTGATTGCGGATATAGTCCATTAACCGCGTCTGGTTCACCTCGTCGAGCGCCGCTTCTATTTCGTCGAAGATGCAAAACGGCGAGGGGTTTATTTCTTGCAATGAAAGGTAAAGGGCTATCGCGGCGAAGGATTGCTCCCCGCCCGAAAGCAGCGAGATGGATTTAACGGATTTCCCCGGCAAGCGCAGTATGATATCTATGCCGCATTCCAAGGGCTTATCCGGCTCCGCCAGCTCCAGCCGCGCGGATCCGCCGCCGAACAGCTCGGCAAACACGATTCCGAACGTTTGATTTATGCGTCCGAAGGTTTCGAGGAATGTGGACTCCATGGCGGCATCGAGGCGCGCTATCTCGTTATCGAGCTTGCGCCGCGCGCGATTTAAGTCGTCGGTCTGGGCTTTCAGAAAATCACGCCGGGAACGGATTTCCTCGTATTCCTCCACCGCTTTTACGTTTATTGTGCCCATGGCGCGGATTTTAGTCTTGACGGCGTTAAGGCGGGTGGGCATTTTGTCCCTCTCTCCCGGCGGCAGGCGGAATTCCTCAGCCGACGTATAAGTCAGTTCATATTCCTCCCAAAGTCGGGAAACCACCTCGTCGTATTCCTCGCGAGCCGCTTTCTGACCCGTTTCGAGCTTTGTATAGCTTTCAAACGCCTGCTCTCTCCTTATCTGCGCGGATTTCAACCGCGAGCGTCTTTCGGGGAGAGATTTTTCGCGCTCTTCCAATTTAATGTCTATGCTTTGCTTTTCTTCCGTTATGATTTTGAATTCGTTTTCATACCCGCGTATTTTTATAAGGTTGGCTTCGGCGGTCGCGGCGTTTTCGCGTAATATGCTTTCGAGCGACGCGATTTCCTCCGCTATTTGTTTTAGCTTTTCGTCCTCCTCCGCGAGCCGCGCTTTCAATTCGTCTGCTTTGTCCGCCGAGGCGTTGGCTTTCGCGTTGACGGCGACTTGCTCCATGCCCAGCGAGTTTAACTTATCTTTGATCTCGTCCGCTCCCGCTGTCATGCTTTGCAGCTTTGATTCCGCTTCCGCGGCTTCGCTTTCGGCTTGGGCTTTCAACGCTCCGTACTCTTTTGCTTCAGCCTCAAGGCTGGCCAGTTTTTCGGTAAGCGAGGCTTTTTCGCTTTCACCTTTATAAAAAAGCTCGGTTATCCCGTTTTGCTTCTTTTCCTCCTCGCCGTATATGGCTGCGGCTTCGGCGAAACGGCTCCTTATCGTATCATACCCGACGGACAGTTTTTCTATTTCAATGTTTTTTACGTTAATTTCCGCACCCCCGGCGGATATTTCTCTTTCCGCCGCGCGGTATTTAAGCTGAGCTTCCGTCAGCGCGCCGTTGATCGATGCGATTTCTGCGTCGAGCTTTTCGATGTCGGAGCTTCTGGTGAATATCCCGACTTTTTTTTGCGGCGAGCCGCCGGTGTACGAGCCGCCGGCGTTGATAATCTGTCCGTCGATGGTGACGATTTTAACGGTATAACCGCTTTTTTTTGCGATAATCGAGGCTTTTTCTATATCCTCCGCGATAACCGTCCTGCCTAACAGATCGTCGGCGACATTCCTGTATTCGCCGCCGCAGCTTACGAGGTCCGAAGCTATCCCTATGAAACCGGGGCAGTCTTTTATACGCGAAACATCGTATTTTCTTCCCTTGACCGTGTCCAGCGGCAGCACGGTGACGCGCCCGCCGCCGGTGGTTTTGAGATAATTGAGCGCGGCTTTTGCGTCGGCTTCGGTCCCGGAAACGATAAACTGCACCGAGCCGCCCAGCGCGGTTTCGATCGCCACCACATATTCGCCCTCGGTGGAAAGCAGCGAAGCCACCGTCCCGCGGAGGTCTATGGGGGCGCCGTTAATTTTGATCCTGCCTTCGGAGGCCTGGCGCATGAGGGTTTTGACCGAATCGGAATATCCTTCGAACAGCCTTTCGAGTCTTAAAAGCGCCCCGCGCTGCTCTTCCGCCGCGGCGGCTTTCACTTTAAGCGATGAAACGGATTTTTCGCTTTCCGCGCGCTCATATTCCAGCTTTTTAATTTTTGAAGTCAGTTCGCCGACCGCCGCTTTTAAACGGCTGATTTCATTTTTTGCTTCTTTTTCTTCCTCGCCGAGCTTATCCTTTGCGGATTTAAGTCCGTCAAGCCTTTCCCGGCTTTGATTTAACTGTTCCCCGAATGAGTCGCCGTTCTTTTCGGCCGCAGCGATAAGCGCCCGGCAAGCGGCGGCTTCCGACAGCGCGGCGGCGAGCTTTTCGGAAGCGGCGGCGGCCGAAGCGGCGGCGGCTTCTCTTTTATTGCGCGTCGGTTCGCCGGGCGCGAGTAACGCGTCGCGTTCGGCGGTTGCGGAGTTTATTTCGGATTTCAATCTTTCGGATTCATTTAACGTTTCGGCTAAATCTCTCTCAATTTCGGCGAGCTGTTCCGACATCAATGTTTTGCGCGCCGAAACAAGCGCGGCTTCGCGCTTGCCGTCGGCGATCTTTTCGGCGTTATGCCCGGCGTCGTTTTCAAACAATGAGTTCTGCCGCGACAGCTCGGCGGATTTAGCGGTCGCTTCGGCGGCTTTTTCTTCGAGGGACGATTTGCGCCGCATCAGCTCGTAGCCGCGGTTGGTGAACTCCTCGTCCTCCTTTTCGATCTCGCAAAGCTCCCCGGATGCCAGTTCAAGTTCCAGCGCGGACGCGGCGAGCGTCATTTCGCCCCCGTCGAGATTCGATTTCAGCTCGTCGGTTTTCTCCAGCCAGATGGTTATTTCCAGTTCCTTTTTTTCTTTGGCGAGGGTAAGGTATTTTTTCGCGTTTTCGGCCTCCGCGCGCAAAGGCTCGACGCGGCTTTCCACCTCCGAAAGAATGTCGTTAACCCGCGCGAGGTTTAAGTCGGTGTCGCGGAGCTTTCTTTCGGCTTCCTGTTTTCTGAAACGGAATTTGCTGATACCGGCGGCTTCCTCGAATATGCTCCGCCTTTCGTCGACCTTTTGGGCGAGCACTTCCGCGATTTTTCCCTGCCCGATGACCGAATAGCCCTCACGGCCTATTCCGGTGTCATAGAACAGCTCGTAGACGTCTTTCAGGCGCACCTGTTTTTTATTTATGTAGTATTCGCTTTCGCCCGAACGGTAGTATTTGCGGGTGATCACGAACTCTTTTTCGTCGGAAAGTCTGGCCCTCGGCGTCAGGGCGGGAAAATCGTCGGGCGGCGGAGCGTCGGCGGCCAGAGCGGCGCGTTCTTCTGAGGTGTCGAGGTAGATGGAGACCGCGGCGTAATTCGCGGCCTGTCGCTTGTCGGTGCCGTTGAAGATTACGTCCTCCATCCTGCCGCCGCGCAGCGATTTTACCGACATTTCGCCCAAGACCCAGCGTATGGCGTCGCTTATATTGCTTTTTCCGCTGCCGTTCGGTCCTATGACGGCCGTAATGCCGTCGCCGAAGGTCAGCTTGGTTTTTTCGGGGAAGGACTTGAAGCCCTGCATTTCTATCGCTGTGAGTCTCAATGCGTTATATCCTCGCGTCGTATATTGTATTTTGAAAGCCCGTTGTCCTCGACGAACTCAATTTTCAGATTATAAAGCGCCTTAAGCCGGCTTCTGTTACGCCCGCCGTGCCCGACGCACTTGGAAAGCTCCCCTTTGGGGATTCGTATGGTTAACTTGTCGTCACGCCGAGTGTCGCCTAACAGTTCTTTAATCAAATTAAAATATATCTCGCCTTCTACCAGTTCGCCTATCGCCGGATGATTGGCGCCGTACGGCGCGGCAGCGAGATTTTCGGAAGCGTGAAGTCCGATACGGAGTATGGCGACGCCGCGCTTTATGAAAACCGCCGCGCAGGCGGCGGCGCGGATCACCGCTTCCTCCGTCGTCAGCGGAACGTATTCACCCGATAAAACCATGTCGTGAAGCGGCGTGCCTTCGAACACCACAACGGGGTATATGCGGCAGGTGTCCGCGCCATAAGCTGCGATATCCATTGCGGTGGCAAGCTCGTTTTCGATATTCGAACGCGGCAGTCCCACCATCATCTGCCCGCCAAGCTCGAAACCGTAACTTTTAATTAATTCGCAGGCTGTCCTGCCCGCCTTAACGTCGTGCCCCCGGCGCGACGCCGCAAGCACGGATTCGTCGGTGGACTGTATGCCCAGCTCCACCGCCGTGACTCCGTGGGATTTTAGTATTCCGCAGATGCGCGGATTTACATAATCAGGTCTTGTTGAAATCCTTATCCCCTTAACCGAATTCCCTATATAAGACGCCGCGCATTCCAACAGGGCGGTCATCCGGTCTTCGCCTATACCCGTGAAGCTGCCGCCGAAAAATGCGATCTCCGCTTCGCTTCCGCCGAGCGTGGACAGGCTTTCTTCGACAGTCCGCCTGACGCGGACGAGTTCGAGGTTAATGTCCGGCTCGGCGCGGCATACCCCGGTTATCTTCGGCTGCGAGCAGAAAACGCAGGTGTTGGGACAGCCGAGGTGGGGTATGAAAACCGCGATGTTTTTATGCTTTTTCATCTTCGCCGAAAAGCGTCAGCGCCTGCTTCGCCGCCATTTGCTCCGCTTCGCGCTTGGATTTACCCGTCCCGCTGCCGAGGACGTTGGAATTTAGCCGCGCCTCCATGGTGAACCGGCGGTCGTGGGGCGGACCCTCTTCGTCGATGAGCACGTATTCGAGCAGCTCCTCCGGTGTCTCCTGCGCCAGTCTTTGCAAGCGGGATTTGTAGTCCTCGGTGCCCTTTTTCATGGAAATCTTAGCGGCCTCGGTTATCCTCGGCAGCACGAAATCCCTTGCCTTCTCTATCCCGCCGTCGAGGTAGACGGCGGCGATGAGCGCTTCGAACGCGTCGGAGAGTATGGATTTCCTGATCCTGCCGTCGGTAGCCTCCTCGCCGCGTCCGAGGAGGATATATCCGCCTAATTTCAGGCTTTTGGCGAAAGCCGCCAGCGTGTTTTCGCAAACCACCGCGGCGCGGATCTTGGTGAGGTCGCCCTCGTCGAAGGATCGGTAATTATTGTATATAAAGTCTGAAACGATCACCGAAAGAACCGAGTCGCCCAAAAATTCGAGCCGCTCGTTGGAGGGCGGCGTTCCGTCGGCTGTGCGGTTTTCGTTGCAATAGGAGGAATGGGTGAGAGCGTTTGTCAAAAGCGTCTTGTCGCGGAAGGCGTAGCCGATGCTCTCTTCCAATTCTTTCGGGTTGTGTGTTTTAAACGTCTCGCTCATTGTGGGTGCCTCATCCTCGCTTCCGCTTCGGAAATCCCCTCCGCTATCCTTTCGTTAAGCCCGCTTTGGTGGTAATCACGCGCCTGCCTTATAGTTGACATAATGCTTTTCGGTTGCGCCGACCCATGGCTTTTGATGACGGGCTTGGACAAGCCGAGGAAGGGCGCGCCGCCGTATTCGCGATGGTCCATGCGCTTTTTGAAATTCCTCATCGCGCTCTTTATCATAAGCGCCGAAAGCTTGGAAACGGCGTTTTTCATATATATTTCTTTAAGGTTTTTGATAATAAACTGCCCCATGCCCTCTATCGCTTTCAAGGCGATATTCCCGGTGAAGCCGTCGCAGACGACCACGTCGCAGAAGTTCGCGGGCAGGTCGCGCGATTCGCAGTTGCCGATAAAATTAAGCCCGCTGTTTTTGAGGAGCGCGTGGGTTTCGCGGTATAGCCCGGTCCCTTTGGTTTCCTCCGTGCCGTTGTTCAAAAGCGCCACGCGGGGATTGGAGATGCCCATCACACAACGGCAGTAAAGATCCCCCATCAGGGCGAACTGTTCGAGTATTTCGGGAGTTACAATGTCTTCAATAGTAACCACCGGTATCGCGTGTTCACGGCTGAACTTTATGATCTCGGGAAGTTTTGCCATAGTACCGTCACTGTTAGTCAACTCGCATAAAACACCGCAGGGTTTATATCCGGAGAGTTTCATAAGATCGACAGTACCCTCCGTATGACCCCTCCTTTCAAACACTCCCCCCG
>CAYOGQ010000018.1:0-772 GCA_964403645.1 uncultured Ruminococcus sp. | reverse complement strand
CTTATCATGACATCGCCCGCCCCTTCGCGAAGCAGATCGCACGAGGTCACCACCGACGAGGCGCGCTTTTCCTTCTGCACCACGGAGGGGGGGTCGTCCATATCCACCCAGACGTCCGTGTGGACGATTTCTATATTCAGCCCCTTGATATCCGATTCTTTCAGTATGGGTTCTATCTGTTTTTTATCGCCGACGAGGATAAGGTCTACCCCGTGCTCGCGGGAACCCTCGACCGCGCCTTTCACCATGGAATAAGGGGCGTTGTCCCCTCCCATGGCGTCAATTATCACTTTGGTTTTCAATTTGTTCCTCATTCCGGTCAGCAACTTGTTCTTCACTCCAGCCGCAGCCAGCGCCGCAGTAAACGGTGTTCTTGTGCTTCTTTTTCAGCGTTATGCCGCCGCAGACGGGGCATTTTTCGGCAAGCGGGATATCCCAGCAGGAAAAGTCGCATTCGGGGTAGCCTTCGCAGGAATAGAACAGCTTTTTGCTCTTGCTCTGTTTCATCAATATGCGCTTGCCGCATTTCGGGCAGGCGACGCCGGTGTCCTTGGCGTACGGACGGGTGGATTTGCATTCGGGGTAGTTGCGGCAGGCGTAGAACGGGCCGTAGTTCCCTTTGCGCAGCACCATCTCGCCGCCGCACTTGGGGCATTTTTCGTCGCAGACAACCTCGGCGGCTTCGCCGTCCTTCTTTTCGCTGTTTTCCAGCCTTTTGGTGTTCTTGCATTTGGGGTAATTGGGGCAGGCTGCGAATTTGCCGTATCTCCCC
>CAYOGQ010000017.1:13075-23202 GCA_964403645.1 uncultured Ruminococcus sp. | reverse complement strand
CCTCCTAAGGGCGACGAAAGCAAACCGCTTAAAGCGCTGGTTTTTGATTCGTATTACGACAGCTACAAAGGCGTTATCGTGTATATCCGCGTCATGGACGGCAGCGTCGGAGTGGGCGACAATATTATGATGATGCACACCAAAGCCGTTTTCGAGGTGGTGGAGGTCGGCACGCTCTCCCCGCTTTCTTTAATGCCCCGCGAAAGGCTTTTCCCCGGCGAAGTCGGTTATTTTACCGCGTCCATAAAAAATATCGAGGAAACGGTCGTCGGCGACACCGTCACGTCCGCCGAAAACCCGACGGCAACACCGCTTCCCGGTTTTAAAAAATGCCTGCCCATGGTTTTCGCCGGGATTTACCCCGCCGACGGATCGCGCCTGGGCGACCTGCGCGACGCGCTGGAAAAGCTCCGTTTAAACGACGCGGCGCTGTCCTTTGAGCCCGAAAGCTCGGTCGCTCTCGGCTTCGGTTTCCGGTGCGGCTTTTTGGGGCTGCTCCATATGGAAATTATCGAGGAGCGGCTGGAACGTGAATTCGACCTCGACCTGATCACCACCGCGCCCTCGGTTATCTACGAGGTGACCAAACACGACGGCAGCGTTTATAAAATCGACAACCCGTCCAAATATCCCGCCCCGGAGGAGATCGAATCCGCCGAGGAGCCTGTGGTCAAGGCTTCCATCATCACGCCCACGGAGTACATGGGCTCGATTATGGAGCTTTGCAAGAATCGGCGCGGCGTGTACAACGGGATGTCCTTCCTCGACGCCAAACGCGCCGAGTTGAAATACGACCTGCCGCTCAACGAGATAATATACGACTTTTTTGACGCGCTGAAATCACGCTCCAAGGGCTACGCTTCGCTGGATTACGAACCGAAGGGTTACGAAAAATCAGACCTCGTCAAGCTCGATATACTGCTAAACGGCGACATCGTGGACGCGCTCTCGTTTATCGTCTTCGCCGAAAGCGCTTATCCGCGCGCACGGAAGATCTGCGAACGGTTGAAGGACAACATCCCCCGCCAGATGTTCGAAATACCCGTGCAGGCGGCGATAGGCGGCAAGATTATCGCGCGCGAAACGGTGAAGGCGCTCCGCAAGGACGTGCTCGCCAAATGCTACGGCGGCGATATAACGCGCAAAAAGAAGCTGCTCGAAAAACAGAAAGAGGGCAAAAAGCGTATGCGCTCCTTCGGCACGGTGGAGGTTCCTACGGAAGCTTTCCTTGCGGTGCTGAAATTCGACGACGAATAAACTTATATTTGCATATGGAAAACAAGCCTCTTTCGATTTACATCCATATCCCTTTCTGCGTAAAAAAATGCGCGTATTGCGCGTTTTTTTCCGTACCCCGACGAAACGTTACTTTATTCGATTTATATACCGAAGCGGTGATAAAAAGGCTGCGCTCGATGGACTGTCACAGGGTTAAGTCCGTTTATTTCGGCGGCGGGACGCCCACAGTTTTCGGTTCGGACAGGCTTTGCCGTATGCTCGACGCGGTTTTTGCGACGCAAAAGGTCAACGCCGGCGCCGAAATCACCGCAGAAGCCAACCCCGGCACGGTTTCAGGCACAGACTTTGCCGTGCTTTCTTCCGCGGGTTTCAACAGGCTCTCGCTGGGCCTTCAGTCGGCGGACGACGCGATATTGAAATCGATAGGACGAATCCACGACCTCGATATGTTTTTGCGCTGTTACGACGGCGCGGCGAAAAGTTTTAGCAACATCTCCGTTGACATAATGTTCGCCCTGCCGGGAGGCGGGGTCGCCGAAACGCTCGGCGTGATAAACGATATCAAGCCCGCTCATGTTTCGGCTTATTCCCTCATGCTCGAAATGAACACCCCTATGTTTGAAAACAGGGACAAATATGTTTTCCCCGGCGAGGACGAGGAGGCAGCCGAATACGAACTGATTTCCGATACTTTATCGCGGAGCGGCTACGGGCATTAAGCGGTTTCGTCGTTAGCAACACCGGGTTATAGGTCTCGGCATAACCTCGGTTACTGGAAAAGGGAGGATTATATCGGCATAGGCGCCGCCGCGCACTCATTTTACAAAAACCGCAGGTTTTCCGCTCCCCCGGACATAGATTTATTTATTCAAAATTCGGATAAACCGTTTACCGTTACCGGCGATACCGATTTTGCGTCTGCGGCTGAGATTTCCGCCGAAGAAGCGGAGACTGAGCGGGTGATGCTGGGACTTCGCACCTCCGACGGGGTGGCTTTGGACGAGGAAAGGTTAAAAAAAGCAAAAAAATTTGCCGACGGCGGGTTCGGAAAAATCGAGGGTGATATTTTTTCATTGAACGACAGGGGTTTTAGGGTGTCTAATGCGATTATTCGTGAATTGGTGCTATAAAAATTATAAAAATAAAATTCAGCAGGTTGACATAATTACTTTGTAGGGGCGGATATTATCCGCCCTCCGTTTCCCTTTTTCGTTTCCGTATACGCCGTTTATTTATAATCACGGATTGTTGTTTTTCATTTGTGAAATAACAACAATCCTAATTTTTTATTTTCCGTACAAATTTGACATTTGGGTTTTGTGCAAACTATACTAAATTTTTCGGACTTTTACCAAATTGCAAATTCGGCATGACGGGTTTATACTGAAAGCGTAAAATACATCAAAAAGCGGGTGACAACCGGGTGGGAACGGGCGATATTACAACGAGACGGACGCGGAAATACCAATTTAACATGAAAGAGCTGCCGATGCTTATCGACAGCTATTTTAATGATTATCTTAGGGAACACCCCGATGCCGTAGCCGATACCGAAGCTCTCGCGGCTTATCTCGGAGTCACGCGCGAGGAGCTTATCGCCTTTGAAAGCAAAAAGCGGGTGGGACGCAGCGTCAGTATCGCCAAGACGCGGATTGCGGCGATAAAGAAACAGCTCGCGTACAAGGGTAAAATCAACGCGACGCTTCTGACCTTCGATCTGCGCAACGACCACGGTTACCGCGACAAGCCGGACGAGACGCCGCCGTCGATCACCGTGTTCAAGGGAAACGTGCCGGAATGGGGCGAATAAAATCAAGTGATATGATAAAAACGGTTGAAATTACCCCCAACAAAAAACAGCTCGAATTCTTTAAGTCCAAGGCCAAATATACCGCTTACGGGGGCGCGCGCGGCGGCGGCAAGTCCTGGGCGATGCGCATGAAGCTGGTCCTCGCCGCTCTCAGGTATCCGGGTATAAATATCCTGCTTTTGCGGCGAACTCTGGGGGAATTGCGGGAAAACCACATCATACCGCTCCGCAGGCTTTTGGAAAACACGGCGGATTACAGGGATTCGTCCAAGGAATTTCTGTTTTCCAACGGCTCGCGCATCAAGCTCGGTTATCTCGACAGCGAATGCGATGTACTGCAGTACCAGGGGCAGGCGTACGAAATCATCGGTATGGAGGAGGCGACGCAGTTTACCTTCTTCCAGTACACCTGCCTGACCGAATGCAACCGCATTTCGGGCGGCATGAGCGTACCTTTTATCCCCCGGATGTATTTTACCTGCAACCCCGGCGGCGTGGGGAGCGAATGGGTCAAGCGTTTGTTCATAGACCGTTCTTACCGAGCGGGCGAAGATCCCGATAATTATTATTTTATCAAGAGCCTGGTCTATGACAACGCTTATCTTATGGAGCATGACCCCGGTTATGTTCGGACGCTCGAAGCGCTGCCGGAAATCAGAAGGCGGGCGATGCTTTACGGCGACTGGAACTCCTTTGAGGGGATGTTCTTCCCGGAATTTGACGAAAGGCTGCACGTCGTCCGACCGTTCGCCATCCCTCCCGAATGGGTGAAATTCCGCTCTCTCGACTACGGGCTGGATATGACCGCCTGTTTGTGGATAGCGGTTTCGCCTTTGCCCGAAAAGCGGTGCGTGGTCTACCGTGAGCTGCATAAACCCGACCTCATCCTCTCGGAGGCGGCGAAAACTATCGCGGAAGCCACTCCCAAGACCGAAACGGTGCGCTACACCGTCGCTTCCCCCGATTTGTGGAACCGCAAGCAGGACAGCGGCAGGAACGGGGCGCAGATCATGGCGGAAGCGGGGCTTTCGGGTCTGCGGAAAGCGGACAACTCGCGCATCCCCGGCTGGCGCGTCGTCAGAGAATACCTCAAGGCCGGCGGAGAGGGCGGGGCGCCGAAGCTTGTGATTTTTTCCACTTGTGTCAACCTGATACGGTGCCTTCCCTTATTAACCTTTGACGGCGACGCCACCGAGGACGCGTCGGGCGAGCCGCACGCGATCACCCACGCGCCGGAGGCGCTGCGCTACGCGCTTATGTCGCGGGAACCGAGGATTTCGCCTTCCAAGCGCCCGCCTTACCCCTACCCTTCCATCTACACCTTCGCCGAACATAAAGCCGACGAGGGAGATGAGACGAAGGAGTTCATTTATGTGTGAACAAATTGCAGACGCGAATGTATTTAAATCTCGTCTTCCGGTTTCAAAATCATTGTATTTTTGCCGCTTATAAGATTTCTGATCTCATCGACGGTCACGGAAAAATACACATCTTCGGTAAAATTATAAGTTTCTTCATATTCAATAGCGTTAAAAATAATAAAAGCGTCGGAATAAACGTTAAAAGAATAGATTTGCTGATGCGGGTCTTTCATTTCTATAATTTTTCCGTAATCGTCGGTTTGAGTGTCGTAGAAGTACACGTCGCCTCCCCTGACCACCGAACCGTGATCGAGTTGAACGACGAACAAAAAATACCTGTCGTCAAGCCATTCCATGAACGCGGCGGTCCTGCTTTGCGGAAGGAGCGGCATCTGGAGTTCCCTCGTCGTATGCGTCCCATCGTCGTATAAATAAACTTGCGCGGTGCATTCCATTTGGAAATTGTTAAAAACCAATTTGCTTCCGTCCGGGGAAGGTTTGATTATCGAAATGTAGTAATCATTTAATATTTCTTGGGTAGTTTTGTCGGCATATTCGACGGTCAGCCTATAATTGAATCCGCTCCTTGTGAGCAGGAGGCGCGAACCCCCTTTCATGTAAAATACGTTGACGATTGCTTTGGTGACTTGACTTGTCAGATCGTCAATTTGTTTTTCCAAATCTTTTATGCGGTTTTGCATTTCCGTTTTGCCGTTTTCCGCGGTCGATAACAGGGACTTCAAATTTTCGATTTCTTCCTCAAGCTCTTCAACTCGTCCATCGTCAGGCGCGGAAATGTCCGATTCCGAATTATTCTCGGATATGTCCGATATCGCGGACGATTCGTCGGATACTTCTGATGATTCATCCGATATCGCAGCCGATTCTTCGGATACGGCGGTTTGATCCGCGGATAAATTGTCGTCGCCTTTGCCGCAGCCGTAAAGGCCGGCGATAAGCAGCGTCACCGTTACGACACACAAAAACTTTTTCATAAAAACCTCCTGCGATAACTTTTTATGTTAATTATAAAGCATTACGCACGGAATGTCAACGACAGATACACTACCTATTAAGGAGGTAAACGTGAAACTAAAAAAGCCTTCCACCGACGAGTGGAAGCTGTACGAACAGGGTCAGGAATACCATGCCTCGCTCGACCTGTGCGCCAAAGTCGCCGCCAACGAGAGGTTTTACCGCGGCGAGCAATGGGACGGCGTCAAGTCCGGCGGGCTGCCGAAACCTGTTTTCAATATATTCAAGCGCATAATCGGTTTTTATTCCTCGTCCATACTCTCGTCCTCGGTCGCCATGCGGTTTTCCTACGCTTCGCCTTTCGGCGAGGGACTTGTCGCCGATTATACCTCGGCGCGCGATTGCGAGACGATTCTCAACAAAATCTGCGAAAAGCAATGGGAAAGACTGCGCATGGACGAGCTGATGGACGACGCGCTGCGCGACGGGGCGATTTCGGGCGACGCCGTCGCCTACACCTACTGGGACGGCAATGTCAAGACCGGGCAGAAGTTCACCGGCGATTTCAAGACGATTTTGGTCGACAACACCAACGTGTTTTTCGGCAACCCCAACTGCTCCGACGTGCAAAAGCAGCCGTGGATACTCATTTCTTCCCGCGAATACGCCGACGACCTGAAAGCCGCCGCCAAGGTCAACGGCAGGAGCGCGGAGGAGATTGACCGTATTGTCCCCGACGGCGACAACCTGTCGCAATCGGGCGACCTTTCCAAAAAGGAACTGGCGAACACCCGTTGCATTGCGCTGATAAAGCTGTGGAGGGGCGGGGACGGCAAGATCAAATACCGCAAATCCACCAAGAACGCCGTCGTTTGCGACACAATGGACACGGGGCTGGATAATTATCCGGTCTGCGTTTTCAACTGGGTAAAGTCCAAAAATTCATGGCACGGCGAAGCGGTGGCGACCGGGCTTATCGAAAACCAGATATTCATCAACAAGGGCTTCGCCATGGTTATGAAGCACATGATGGACACTGCGTTTTCCAAGGTGGTTTACGACGGAACTTTGGTCGGAGAGTGGTCCAACCGTGTGGGCGAAGCCATCAAAGTGGACGGACCGGTGGACAATGTCGCCAAGATACTCCCCCCGGGGCAGATGCAGTCGGGGATGCTGGAGGTTATCTCGATGGCGATCAACACCACCAAGGAGTGTCTGGGCGCGACCGACACGGCGTTAGGCGATGTCGAACCCAACAACACCTCCGCCATTTTGGCGCTCCAAAAAGCTTCTTCGCTGCCGCTCGAAACAATAAAAAAGCAGTTTTACCGGTTTATCGAGGATATCGGACTGGTTTGGCTGGACTTTATCACCAACTTTTACGGCGAAGGGCGGCTGGTCAGGATCAAAACCGAGGACGGCGAACGTTTTACTCCGTTTAATATCGGCAAAAACAGACGCGCTCTGTACGACTGCCGCATCGACGTGGGCGCGTCGAATTACTGGTCGGAGATCGCCTGCCTGAACACCCTCGACAACCTCCTCACGCAGGGGCATATCACATCGGTACAATACCTCGAACGTATTCCCGAAAACCTGATACCTAAAAAAGAGGAGCTGATCAAGGAGCTGAGGTCTGAACGCTGAAGAATCAAACGGTATTGCGGTTTATATTTTATTAAGAAAGGTTGAACACATGACCGACAAAAGAATGCGTGAAATTTTGGACGAGCTTGCCGGGGACGCGGAGCAATCCCCCGAGGATTACCTCCTCTCTCTCGTCAAGGCCGCCAACGACGGTAAAATGGAAAAATTCAAGGGTTACCCGGAGGAAGTCGCCAAGCAGCTTATCGCCGCCGAAAAGCTCAAAAGCGACAGCCGGAAAGCGAAATACGCCAAAGCGGAAAAGGACGACGCGGCAAATCAAATATCGGATTTTGTCAAAAACTTCCCCGGCGTTTCTCCGGAGGATGTTCCGGAGGAAGTGTGGAACGAGGTCGGAAACGGCGTCTCGCTCTCCCACGCTTACGCGCTCTGGAAGCACCGCAAAATCGCGTCCGGCGCGGAAACCGCGAGCGGCGCGGAAAACGCGAACGGCGCGGAGGAAATCAACGCCGAAAACACCTCCCGCGCTCTTCCCGTCGAAAACGACCGTTCCGAACCGCTCGCTTTCACCAAAGAGGAAGTGGAAAGGATGCCCTCCTCCGCGGTCAAGGGAAACTACAAAAAAATCCTGAATTCCATGAAAAGATGGAAATTCTGAGAAAGGAAAGCTAAATGTCCAACTATAATTCCATTGAAAAAATCATATCCGCCGAAATCCTCCGGGTGAACGAGGACAACCTTATCGCCAACAAGATATGCAACACCTCGTTTCAAGGCGATATCAAGAACGCCGGGGATTCCGTGACCTTTATCGGCCTGAACGAGCCGACCGTCGCCGATTACACCGGATCGATCTCCTACGAGGGCATCGACGACACCGCCATTACGCTGAACATCGACAGGGACAAATATTTCGCTTTTAAAGTGAAAGACCTTGAGGAACTGAGAAGCTCCATAGGGCTTAAGGATTCGCAGACCAAGCGCGCTTCCTACAACCTTAAAAAAGCCGTCGATACTTATGTGCTCGCGCAGTATTCCTCAGCCGGGACAACCCTGGATTCCGTGACCGTCACCCCCGCGAACGCGCTGGCTGTGGTCGCGCAAATGAAGGAGGCGCTCGAAAAGGCAAACGTCCCCGACGGGCAGTCGTGGATTGTCATCCCCCCGTTTTTGAAAACCAAGCTCATACTTGCCGGTATCAAATTTTCGGTCAACGAGGGCATCAACGGCACCGGATCGATCGGCTATACCGACGAGCTGGGCTGCGACCTGTTCGTTTCCAATCAGCTGGCGAACGCTTCCGGCACTTATTACGCGCTTGCCGGGTCCTATTCCGCCATCGCTTACGCCGAGCAGATTCTCGACACCCAGGTGATAGAACGCCTTGAAGATTCGTTCGAGACGGCGGTACGGGGCAGGATAGTGTTCGGCGCCAAGGTGATCAAGCCGAACGAGCTTATCTGTGCTCCCGTCGCCGACGGCGGCAATGAGCTGACCTAAATCGGACCGATGACAAAAATAATATAACATTCGGCGTGTTTCATGCCGAGGAAAGGAATGGTCATTTAAATGGCTGTTACAGTTAATCCCCAAAGGCTGACCAACTCCAATACGGGTTATACCCCCACCCCCGCCACCGGCGTTTCGAGCACCGCCGGCACTTCCGAAAATTTTGAATTTACCTTTCCGTCAAGAGACGAGACCGCTTATATCATCGTGACAAACGGCTCGGTGGCGTCCGTCACCGTCAAGCTTGTCCCGGCGGCGTCGGGTAACGGTTTCACCCCCAACGTCCTGACGCTCGCCACCGGTAAGGTCGGCGTGTTCCGTATCGAATCGGGGTTTGTCAAAAATTCCGAAGGCAAGGTGGCCGTCACCGTGACGCCCGGAGCGTCCTACACGGTATCGGGCTCGGGCGTGAGCGTTTACGGCGTTTACAGCGGAGTCTTGACACGTTAAACAATCCAAATTGATTTACCGCCTTTAAATATACGCTTAGGGACGCCAAAACGCGGGGCAACGGGCGGCGCGTCACAAGCCCCGCGTTTGGGGCGTCCCCATATTTTGAAAGGATACAATATGAAAATTTCCGCAAATACCATCTACGAGGCGGCGCTGGGGCTTTTGGGGCTTATCGGAACCGACGGCAGGCCTTGCGCCGCCGCCGATTCGCTCAGGCAAAACGCGCTCGCCTGCCTTAACTCGGTTATTGCCGAAGTTTCCGGTTATAACGAAACGCTGACCGGTTCGCTTATCACACCGGCACGGTTAGGCTCTCTCAACGACGAAATTGATTGCGACGAATTCCTCTGCGGTTCGGTCATTCCGTTCGGGTTGGCGCGGCGGCTTGCCGTGCGGTTCGACCCCGAGCTGGCGGCTTTTTACAAAAGCGAGTTTTACGACAGCCTTAAGCTTTTGAGGACGCGCTTCAAAGCGAAGGGAGAAGCGATAGGGGAGGTTTATTAGTGCCGGCAAAAATCACCAAAATCGCAGCTTTCGGTGGGTTGGACGAAAACGCCCGCGGCAACGGCGCTTACGCCTCTTCCTGCTCCGGCTTTGCCATTAATGAAAGCGGCGCGTTGACAAAAGGGCAGGGCTACGAGGAATTCCTAAACGCCGGTGCGGGGATCACAGGGCTGTGGTCGGGCGGTCTCGGTTCAAGACGACTTCTGATATACGTCGCGGGTCCGCGCCTGTACGCTTATGACTTTGACGACCACTCGCATTTACAGGTCGGCTACGTCAACGGCGGGAAAACCGTCATGTTTACTTTCGGCGGAGTTTTATACATCCTGAACAACACCGGTTATTATAAATACGACGGCAATACTTTTTCGACGGTCGAGGGTTATATACCTCTTATCGCTGTTTCCACCACTCCCGACGGAGCGGGGACGCAGTATGAAAACGCGAATATACTCACCCCCAAGCGCAGGCAGCGCTTTTCGGGCGACGGTACGTCCAAGTCGTATAAACTCGCCGAGTCGGATATCGCTTTTGTCTCCGCGGTTACGATTGGCGGCGAAGCGATACCCGCGGGCGACTACACGGTTGACGCCGCCGTGGGTAGTTTGATGTTCAGCACCGCGCCGCCCTCCGGGCTGAACAACGTCGAAATAACCTACGCCGTGCCGACT
>CAYOGQ010000017.1:0-13065 GCA_964403645.1 uncultured Ruminococcus sp. | reverse complement strand
CGTCAGGATCGACGTGCTTGGCTGCGAAGGCGCCATGCTCTTCGGTTCCAACGCCGACGAGAGGGTTTTTCTGTGGGGTAATCCCGCAAACCCCTGCCACCGCTACCATTCGGAACTTGCCGACGGCGTACCGTCCGCGGAGTATTTCCCCGTGACCGGCTATACGGTTATCGGGAACACCGCCATAACCGATATCGTCCAGCAATACGACAGGCAGCTCATTTTTACCCAGAATTCCGCTTTTTACTCCTACTGTGAAATCAAGACCTCGCAGACGGGGCAGGCTTACGCTTCTTTCCCGGTGTACCCGCTAAACCCGGTCAAGGGCAATTACTTAACCGGTTCCGCCTGCACCGTCAACGGGATGCCGGTCACCCTCTGTGACGACGGGCTGAACATATGGGAATCTACGGAGGTAGAATCGCAGAAGAACGCGGTGTGCTTTTCGGACGCGATAAAGAGCCTTATTCTCTCCTACGCCCAGGCGGGCAACACAACCATCAAGCTGTTTTCCGATATCCAGTCGGGTCGGCTTATAGTTTCGATGACAAGGCTTATGTATATCTATGATACGCGCAGGCGATGCTGGTATAAGCTTGAGGGAATAACGGCGCTGCGGTTTTGTTCCGGGTTCGGCAGGATGTATATCGCCGCCAACGACGGCAAGATATACCGCTTGTCCGATACGATAAAGGATTTTGATGCGTTTTATACAACGCATTACAGCGATTTCGGGTCATGCGGGCTGAAAAATATCAAAGATATAACGCTGACGCTCAAAGCGGGCGAAGCGACCGCGGGGAGCATAACCGCGGTTTGGACAAACGGCGGGCGGAAGCAGTCGCGTTCCGTATGCTTTTCGGTTTCCGAAGCGATAAACGGCAGCGTCGTCAAGGTGAGGATACCGCTGTATATACCTCTCGCGGACGGGCTGACCTTCACCTTTGCCTGCCCTTCCGGCAAGGACCTGACCCTCCTCGGTTATGAGGTCGCCACTACGGAAAAAGGAGAATTGCCTTATGGATTATAAAGATTATCTGGAGGAGGTAAAAAAATACCTCCAAAAAAATACGCCCTCGTTAACCGCTTACGAGGATTATTACAAAAAAGCCATAAAAAATCTCGGCGAAAGCTATGACGCCTCCGCGGAAAGGCTGGAAGGCGAATACGCGTCGGACGCGAACAGCGCCGCCGCGCAGAGCGCGCTCAATTCCAAAAATATCGCCCAGTACATGGCGTCGCGCGGGCTTTCGCGTTCGGGCGAAGCGGAGCAGGAGACGATAAATTCCAATCTTTCGTTAAACAAGACGCTTTCCGATCTGGCAAAATCCAAATACAACGCGTTAAGCGGGCTTTACGCCGACAAGAACGAGTCGCTTCTGGCGCTCGAAAAAGATTACGCTTCAAAAAAGTCCGAAAACGATGACTGGCTCTACAACGCCGCCGTCGATCTTGCCGCCGCGGAGCTTGAAGCCGACCGCCGGGAAGAAGATTTCGCCCGCGAGGACGCGAAAACCGCGGGCGAACGCGAATACGGGGAACATATCCGCAAGCTCGAAGCAAAGTTGAAAGAAGAAGCGGCGCAGAGCGAGAGAGCTTACCGGGATTCCAAAACCAAGGAAGAACGCGGTTATAACGAAAGCCGCGAAGCGGACGAACGCGCTTATGAGGAATATCTGCGGGAAGCTGAAAAAAAATACGAAGCGCAGCTGCTCGCCGAAAAGCGCGCTTACGAGGACAAGGTCAGAGAAATCGAGCAGGCGAACAGGCTGGCGCTTGAAGGCAAAACGGCGGACGGCGGCTATACCCCGTCGCAGACGCCCACCGCTCTCGCAAAATCCGTCATTTCAAGCTATACCGCCGACGGCAGGAAGATATCGACTATCCCCGATTTGATAAAGGTGAACGATTATCTTAAAGAGCTGGAAAGCGGCGGCGTTTCCGAAAACTATATAAAAGAACTGCTCGTTTCTCTCAAAGCCGCGGGTTATAAGCCGCCGACGCAGGAGCATATCAACGCCGGCAAAAGCGTGGAAGGCTCCGCGGATATTTATAAATCCCGGCGTGACAGCTATTATTCGATGTATACCCTGCTGGGATTTGACCAGAAAAAGTCTTCCGAGCTCGCCGAAACCGCCGCCATAAATTCGCGGCTGGATTATTGCTACACCCATTCCAAGTCGGCGAAGGAATTCGAATATTGCTGCGAAATTTTAAAAATTTCCCAAGAAACGCTCGACAAATACCTTGCGCGAATCACTTATATCAATTCGGACGAAAAACGCAAGGGTATCGGATTCAACACCGCTCCGTAAGCAGAAAGGAACAATGTATGGATTTAAACGAATATGTGTCGCCTCCGCTTCTGGCGCTGCTTCCCATTCTTTACGCATTGGGGAGCGCGTTAAAAAAATCCAGCCTTAAAGACTGGTTGATCCCCTTTATACTCGGCGGCGCGGGAATATTCCTCGCTTGCGTGTGGCTTGCCGCCGAGGATTTTCCGAAAAGTATCCCCGATATTTGCAAAACCCTGCTTGCCGGGATATCCCAGGGCATACTCTGCGCGGCGGTAACGGTTTACGCGCATAATCTTGTGGCGCAGTATAAAAAGAAAGACGAGGATTTATAATATGGTTATTAAAAAGCTCGGCGGGTTTTTCACCGTCATCAACGTATTTTTGGCGCAGCTTGCCGCCCGTATCTACGAAATATAGGGCATGGGATATATAACAGAAGCGCTCGCCGTAATCTTTTCCTCGTCGGGAGTCATAGGCGCGGTGATAGCCTGCCTGCTTCGCAGAGCGATGCGGATTGCCGAAAAGGAAGCCGAAAGGCGGCGGGACGAAAGGCTTGAGGAGGACCTGCTCCGCTATCAATTGGACGGCGCGGTTTCGGCGCTGTTGATCGCACTCGCGCGGTACGCACGCGGGCTTTCAACGGAGGAGGAGCTGGAAATCGCCGAGGCAAACTATACCGCCAAAGCCGCCGAAAACGATATGATGATAAAACGGCATTATCTTGAAAATCGGAACGCAAAGGGGCGGGGATAAAATTTAAAAGCGACCGCCTGCGAGGGCGGTCGCTTTAATGAAGATAAGAATAAGAGGGTTTGATTCCGGTTCTTTTATTCATTTACTATGAACTTCCCGAATTCAAAATAGCGGTCCTTGTCGGCTATTAAAGTCAGGTCGTTCCAGTTGAGGTGGCGGGCAAGCACGACGCCCAATAAACTTTTGGCGTTTACCGTAAGGCGCGAGCCGCTTTTTAAAATGAGTTTGCCTTCGCATTTGGTTGCCGTTTCCACAAACTTTTTGACATCGTTCATGGTATCCAGCTCGATCTTATAAGTGAAGTTTTCGCGTGTTTTTACTGCTCCGTCCATATGATTCATTCCTTTCAGATAATGTTTGAGTTTACCCTGTCTTATCTTTCGTTAGTATTATACGCAACGAATGTGAACCCCATATGAACATTCAATGAATAGTAGGAAAATATATACAAATTCATGAACAATCTTTTGTGCATTTTGCGAGTTGTCTTTGTGCAAAATAATAATACTTGCCATTATAGGCATAAAACACAATAAATAACCGCAATGCAGAAAGGTGCGAGAACAACAGTTATGAGTAATAAAGATAAAGAATTTGACCTGCCCTTGGGTCTGGGCATGGCGCTGGCGCAGAACGTCAAAGCGATGGAGCGTTTTACTACGCTTTCCGACGCGGAAAAGCTAAAAATAATAAACGAGGCCCATTCGGTTAATTCCAAAAACGAAATGCAATCGTTTGTGTCAAAATTGACCGATAATTCAAGCGGTTAAACTGTCTCAAATGCTGAGTGTTAAAATTGGAGTGTGGATTTTATCCGCACTCCAAACTTGTCATAATCTTTTATTCCTCGCCAAATTTAAATGTTTAACGGCGACGACCGCACCGGAGGACAGCACCACGAGTATATAACAGAAGGTTCTGACATACAGCGCGGCGGGGAGCGCCAGACTTTCCCCGAATATTGCGGGGTAGAACGCCATCGCGGCGGTTTCATACGCTCCTATCGCCCCGGGGAGCAGGAAGGATTCAAACGCCATGCCCAGCACCGCCTGCACCGCTAACAGGTAGACGAAGGACTGACCGCTTAAATGAAATCCGCGGTAGGCGAAATACATGGGGACGAGCATGGCGAAACGCTTGACCAGGCACAGCGCGAACACCGCGAACGCCGTGGCTTTGTTAGATTTAATATGTGCCGAACAGGAGGAAAAGTTACCGAGCTTGGCTTCGAGCGAGGACGAAGCCTTTTTAGAGTCCTTGATTATACGCAGTTTTACCAAAATTTTTAAGCCACAAGCGGCGAAAGCCGAAACCATCCTCGGCGAAAGCATCGCCAAACCGCAAAAAAGGATGATACTGCCCATAAAGATAAATCCGTAAATCATAGAAACACCGAAAAACGTGTCGCCAGTGGTAAAAAGTCCGGGAATGACGGCGACGGCAAAAAGGCTGGAAATCAACATCGCCGTTTTGTTAAGGCAGGTGAACATGGCAATCGACATCCCCGTGCAGACGCCGGGGATGCCGTCGTTTTTCATATACAGCGCCTGTGCCGGTATGCCGCCCACCGCAAAAGGCGAAATGCTCATATAAAACAAATCGACTCCGGTATATTCGATCGCGCCGCGAAAGCGTATGGGGTGTCCGAAGGAGCCGAGCATCAGCATAAAACACAGCGCTTCCGTCAGGTATTGCACCGCCAGCGCCGCAACCGAAAGCGCGTTCCACATCCATGGTATCGAGGAAAGCGCGCCGACGATTGAGGGTATTTCAAAATTTCGCATTATGTAGATAAAAGAACCCGTCATCAGCGACGCGACGAATATTATATTCAGTTTAAATCCCTTTTTGGAATATCCCGCTTTGCCGCCGTTCATGTCGTTTCCTTTTAATTTTATATGGATTATTATATAACATTCGAAGATTTTTGTCAATATGGGATAAAAAATGTCATTTTCCAAGCGCCGTTTTACCGAAAACGCTATTTACAAAAGTATTGCACGGTGATATAATAAAATGAATTAGTTTTATTAAGGAGTTGCAAATGAACAGGATCGTATATAAAGAAAGGCTAAACCCCGCGGTTATACTTATGAAGGTCGAAGCCGCTCTTATCGCAAAAAAAGCCGAACCGGGGCAGTTTGTGATACTCCGTGTCGATGAGGACGGCGAGCGCATTCCGCTCACCATAGCCGATTACGACCGGAGCGCCGGCACGGTGACCATCATATTCCAAACAGTGGGCGCGACAACCGAAAAGCTCGGCGCGCTCAACGCGGGCGATTATATAACCGATTTCGCCGGACCCCTGGGCAAGCCCACCGAAACCGAAGGCATGAAACGGGTGGCGGTCGTCGGCGGCGGCGTGGGCTGCGCCATCGCGTACCCCGTGGCGAAAAAGCTGTGCGAAACGGGTGCTGAGGTCTATACCGTCGCGGGTTTCCGCAACCGCGAGCTTGTGATACTCGAAAAAGAATTCCGGGAAATTTCCACTAAATACACTCTTATGACCGACGACGGCACGGCGGGGACCAAAGGACTGGTCACCGACGCGCTCAAAGCGTATATCGAAAGCGGCGTCGAATTCGACCGCGTCATAGCCATCGGCCCGCTTATCATGATGAAATTCGTTAGCCTTTTGACCAAGCAATATGGTATCAAGACGACGGTGTCCATGAACCCCATAATGATCGACGGCACCGGAATGTGCGGCGGCTGCCGGCTCACCGTGGGCGGCAAAACCAAGTTCGCCTGCGTGGATGGACCGGATTTCGACGGGCATCTTGTGGATTTTGACGAGGCGCTGTCGCGCGGCTCGATATACCGGACGCTCGAAAACCAGTCCCGCGAGGAATATTGCAAGCTGTATAAAAAGGAAGGTTAAAAGTTATGGCGGATTTATCCAAGAAAAAATATCAAATGCCCACGGAAAAGCCGGAGGTTCGTAACGCCACTTTCGGAGAGGTGGCGCTCGGCTATACCGAAGAACTGGCACGGTCCGAAGCCGCGCGGTGCCTAAATTGCAAGAACCCGCCCTGCGTCGGCGGCTGCCCCGTCAACGTCAGAATTCCGGAATTCATTAAAAAGATAACCGAAGGCGAATGTGAAAGAGCCTACGCAATAATAAAGCAAACCAACGCCCTCCCCGCGGTTTGCGGCAGGGTCTGCCCGCAGGAAAATCAATGCGAAGCGGTTTGCGTCAGGGCTAAAAACGGCGAACCGGTCGGTATCGGCAGGCTGGAACGCTTCACAGCCGACCGCCATAACGCCGAAGCGACCGGAAAAGCGGAGAAACCGCAGCAAAACGGGCATAAAGCGGCGATCATCGGCTCGGGTCCCTCCGGGCTTTCCTGCGCCGGCAGTCTGGCGTCCAAGGGCTGGGATGTCACGGTTTTCGAAGCGCTCCACACACCCGGCGGAGTGTTGGTCTATGGTATTCCCGAATTCCGTCTGCCCAAATCCATCGTCGCCAAAGAGATCGAAACCCTGAAGGAAATGGGCGTTAAGATCGAAACCAACATTATTGTCGGCAAAACAATAACCGTTGACGAGCTGTTTGAGGAAGGTTTCGAAGCGGTGTATATCGGCACGGGCGCGGGACTGCCCAAATTTATGGGTATCCCGGGTGAAAACTACAACGGTGTCTATTCCGCCAACGAATACCTCACCCGCGTCAACCTTATGAAAGCGTATAAAAATTCTTCCACGCCGATACTGCGTCCCGCGAAGGTGGCGGTGGTGGGCGGCGGCAACGTCGCCATGGACGCGGCGCGCTGCGCTTTGCGCATGGGCGCGGAAAAGGTTTACATAATCTACCGTCGCGGCGCGGAGGAGCTACCCGCGAGAGCGGAGGAGGTCGAACACGCCAAAGAGGAAGGCATAATCTTTAAGCTGCTCACCAACCCCAAAGAAATAACCGCCGACGAAAAGCGCTTCGTCAACGGCATAATCTGCGTCGAAATTGAACTCGGCGAGCCGGATTCCTCCGGCAGGAGAAGCCCGGTCGAAAAACCCGGTTCGGAGCATAAAATCGAAGTGGACTGCGTGATAATGGCGCTCGGCACCACTCCCAACCCGCTGATAAAGAATTCGCTCGGCGGGCTGGAAACGCAAAAATGGGGCGGTATAATCACCGACAACGACGGCAGGACGAACAAAAAAGCGGTTTACGCGGGCGGCGACGCGGTCACCGGCGCGGCGACGGTTATCCTTGCCATGGGAGCGGGTAAAAAAGCCGCCGAAGCGATAGACGAGGAAATGCGTAAAGCGGAAAACACTCAACATTAAACGTTAAACGTTAAACGTTAAACGTTAAACATTAAACTTAAATAGGGGCGGATATCATCCGCCCCTTGTTTAATTATTTAATTATTTAATTATTTAATTATGTTAACCTTTTACTTTTGCTTTTCAATGCACCCGTCCGCAATTTCAACGACACCGGCGCAGTTGACGTCCTTTCCGACGGCGTTCACCGAGACGATGCCGCCCGTCACCGTCACCGCTTGCTCCGCCTGAAGCGCGTCGTCGCCGGATTTGACGCTTATCTCGCCGCCGCAGATATAGATATAACCTTTGCCTTCGTCTGTGTCGTTGGTGGTTTTAATGCCGTCGTCCTTCGAGGTTACCGAAAGCCTGCCGCCGGCGATGGCGACCGAGTCGCTGCCCTTCAAAGCGTTGTTTTTAGCCGTGACGACTATGCTGCCGGATATAATTTTAAGGTCGTCCTTCGAGCCTATCCCGTTGTTGTGATTTCCCGTCACGATAAGACTGCCTCCGCCGTTGATTGTGAGATCGTCTTTGGAAAACAAGCAGGCGTTCGGCCCGTTGTCCGCGTTCGTGTTCGTGTATGACGAGGCATCGGTCAGGGTATTGCTGCTGCCTTCCGCGAGCGTGACGACGGTTTTGTCCGACGATTTTATCCAGACGGGGGCGGAAGCGGCGCAGGTAATGTCCACGCCGTTAAACACCAGGCGGACTTTTTCGCTCTTGGCGACTTCGACGATTATCTGCCCGTCGCTAAGGACGCCGGATAATATATATGTTCCGGGGGAGGTTATTGTGACCGTGTTCCCGTTTGTCGCCGCGCCCGGACCGCTGACGGTTATCCCGTCGTCGTCCAAGGTTATCGCGGTGTCGTTGGGACCGTAGGAAGCGTCGAGGTCGTATTTGGTAAAATGGCCGTCTTCCAACAAGGCGTCCGTTTCCGACGTATTTTCGTCATCCGAGGAAGCTTGAGAAGCGGCGGCAGAATCGTCCTCCGAATCGGCCGTTTGCGCGGAGGAGGCTTGCGATTCCTCGCCGTTATCCGTAGAATTGCAAGAGCTTAATAAAAGTACGGACGCCAATAAAAGCGCAAGCGCGAATATGCTTTTTTGCATTATGATATATCCTTTCCGTCCCGGTTTTCTGTCTATGAATAAACATTTTGCCATAAGTTATCGTTGTTTTCGATGATATCACATTTTCGGGGAGATGTCAAGGAGATTGGGATTTTACCGACGCAAAACGCAACACTAATGTAAAAAACCGGCGCAAAGCCGGTTAACTTGATTGTTTATAAATACTGTTTAAGCTGGTTGACGTTTTCTTCCTCGAATTTCAAAAGCCTTTCCATAAGTCCGATAACATTTTTTTCCGCGTATTTATACCTTTTAAGGTTCTTGATCGCATCGATGATACCCATATTGCTGCCGATTATCATCATTTCAGCGATATGGGAGGGCGTTTTGTTGGTCAGGGTCTGCATATTGATCATCAGATAAGTTCTGATTTTTTCAAGCGTTCCGAGACCCTTTTCGTCCTGACCGCTGTTGTTCAGCTCCGTCCGCACGGCGGTCGAAATTTCTTTATACTCTTTATATTGCGATTCCAAAACTTTTTTAAAGTCTTCGTCCTCGACTATGCCCATCAGTTGCTTAATTGTATCCACGCCCATTTGCGAATTCTGAAAGACAAAATTCAACATTTCTGTATTACCGTTCATTTATACAACTCCTTTTTAATAGTATTTCCGCGGATTTATCATATATTCGGGAGATATTTTTATAAATTGCCCGAAATGTAAAAACGCCCGCTGCCGGCTGCCGGTTGCCGGCCGCGGACGTTAAAAAAGCGCCTTGCGGCGCTTTTTTTGAATTGTTTTATAAATCAATAATAGGGATCGAAGCTGAACTCGACGCCGTATTCGTCGGTTATGCCGAAGATGCCGCCGAACAGATCGTCGAGGCTCTCGCAGTCGAAATATTCGCATAACTCCTCGACGGTTTCGAGAGCGGTCGCCTGCGGGATCTCGGGCATCTCGCAGCCTTCGGTAATCGTAAACCATAACGGGTTGGTAATCGTTTCGTCCATCGCGGTCACGGAATTTATACGGAATTCAAAGGATTTTTCGCCGATCAAATAGACGCCCTCAACGGATATGATAGGTACCGTCGTACCGGAAGCGGCCATGCCGCCGAAGTCGCCGTAACCGAATTCGCCTTGCATGAGGTCGTAAAGGTCGGAATACAATTCCAAAACGAAAGCGCCGTCAGCTTTGTTGTATTCAAACGACACGTTCGCGACGCTAAGCTCCGTGGTGTTGGATATTCCGTTGATCTTGCTTTTGACGACAGCGTCCGCGTCGATGCCGATATTTAAAATATCTTTATTATTTTCGACGTTCCAGACCAACGCCGCGGTAACCTCGCCGTCAGGGGCTTTAAATTTCAGCTCGATTTTTTTGTCGTCATAAATCGAGGCATTGGCACCGTGATCTACGGCAAGTCCGAAAGAGGCGGCTTCGCCTTCCGTTTCCGCGCCGATATCGAAGGATTCATACACCACATAGCCTTTGCTCTTGGAAACGGCGAATTTGAACACACCGTTAAACATAAAACCGACTTCCTCGAGTTTACCGATGATGTTTTCGGCGTCGAAGATATCGGAAAAATCCAAGCTCTCGTCATCCGCGATACCCAAGCCCAAGAATTCGCCGAGGAGTGTAAGTTGGGAATCGGACGAACGGGTGGCGGAAAGATTGGGTTCGAACGCCATGTCGCTGTATTCAAAATATTCGTCGCCGCCGAAATCGTCAAAAGAGCCTGCTAATTCTTCGATTAACGAGCCGAAAGCTTCCGCGAAGCTTTCGCCCATCTCGTCGATTATTTCGCCCATGCCTTCGCAGAAGGAAGTGATAATCGTTTTGAAAGTTTCGTTGTCGACGGTATAGGTCGTGACGTAGCAGGCGACGGATTTGCCGCCGACGGTAACGGATTCTTCGGTGACCTCGCAGGGGATGGCGCTCCCGATTTCGACGAACAGTTCGTTTGCCCTATTACCTAATTCTATAAAGTCTTCGCCGCCAAGAACGGAGGTTATGCCCGAAGTTACGCCGCTTTGCGCCTGTTCGAGGATAGCGTTCAGCACGCCTTCCGAAAGCGAAAAGGGGGCGACGCCGGCGGCGGATTCCATATCGACGGTCAGGGCGCCGGCTTTGTAATAGAGGCCGATGTTTTGCGTTTCGCCGTTAGAGAGCGCTTCGATTACTGCGGCAAAGTCGTCACCGTCGATATAAACGGTGCCTTCGGCTCCCGTTTCCTGCGATTCATCGTTTACTCCGAAAGTAATCGTACCGGATTCAAAAGCGTTTTCAAATGTTTTAAAAACCGACAATTCCCCGAGCATTGCATCGGCGGTGGCGGCAAAAGCGTTTTGCAGATTTGTACCGTCTTCCCAGCCGGAATTATCGTTTAAAGACGGTTTGGAGGTTTCTTCGCACGACGCCAGCGCGGCGGAAAAAAGCATGGCTGCTATCAGGAATACAGCCGATAGTGTTTTTTTCATAAAAGCGCTCCTTTGTAATTTTGGTTGTAAATTTGTTTAATCAAAATGTTAGAAATTACCAACATATACAAAATAATTATAACATACCGTTTCGGGCATGTCAATCCTTGGGTTGTAAATATTTTACACTCGTATAATCATTATAAAATTCATGACGCTTGACAAAACGTAAAAATTGTTTTATAATGCACTGTAAATTATTTCAGGGGAGCCGCCATGCTTGAAAAATTTCTCGGAAGAACCGAATTTGAAAATTATGAGGACTTGAAGGCGAACTATACCGTAAGGGTACCGGAAGGCTTCAATTTTGCTTATGACGTCGTCGACGCGTGGGCGGCGGTCGAACCCGAAAAGCGTGCCTTGCTCTACTGCGACGACGGCGGCACGCGCCGGATGTACACTTTCAAAGAGGTTTCGGATTATTCCAAAAAACTGGCCGGCTGGTTTTTGTCGCAGGGCGTTAAACGCGGCGACCGCGTCATGTTCATGCTTAAACAGAGAGCTGAGGTCTGGTTTACGCTCATAGCACTCCACCGCATCGGCGCGGTTTGTATCCCCGCCACCTATCAGCTCACCCCGAAGGATATCATATACCGCTGCAATGTCGCCGAAGTCAAATTTGTCTGCATAGTTGACGACGACGAGATGATCTCTTATATGCGCGAAGCGCTGCCGGAATGCCCCACCGTCGAGCATACCGCCGTCTGCACCGTCATCAGGGACAAAATCCCCGAAGGCTTTCTCGATTTGCGGCGGGGCATCGAGGAAAGCGAACCTTTCGAGGACAGGGTGAAAACCGCTTTAACAGACGAGATGCTAATTTATTTTTCTTCCGGCACAACCGGCATGCCTAAAATGATAAAGCATGATTATTCTTATCCGGCAGGGCATATCATAACCGCGAAATACTGGCAGAAAGTCGAGGAAAACGAACTTCACCTCACCATGTCCGATTCGGGCTGGGCAAAATTCGCCTGGGGAAAAATCTACGGTCAATGGATTTGCGGCGCGGTGATAGTCGCTTACGACAACGAAAAGTTTTCGGCGCACAACACCCTCGCGCTTATCGAAGAACTGAAAATAAAGACCTTCTGCGCCCCTCCGACGATTTTCCGCTTCCTCATTAAAGAGGATATTCGCTCCTACGACCTTTCGTCCATAAAACATTGCTGCATGGCGGGCGAGCCGCTGAACCCGGAGGTGTACCACCGCTTCGGCGAGCTGACCGGACTGACGCTTTACGAAGGCTTCGGTCAGACAGAAACCCCCGCGCTCTGCGCTAATTACGCGGGTATTGAGATACGGCCCGGTTCGATGGGCAAGCCTTCCCCCGATTATGACATGGACGTCGTCGACCGCGACGGCGTGCCGTGCGAAGACGGTATACCCGGCTATATCGTCATTAAAAATTTAAGCAAAAAATACCCCGTCGGATTGTTCAAGGGCTATTTAAAGGACGACGCCGCCAACGCGGAAGCTTTTAGAAACGACTGTTATTACACCGGGGACATGGCGTGGCGCGACGGCGACGGTTATTATTGGTTCGTGGGACGCGACGACGACGTTATCAAGTGCTCCGGCTACCGCATAGGACCGTTCGAGGTCGAATCCGCGGTCATGACCCATCCCGCCGTGCTCGAATGTGCCGTGACGGCGGTCCCCGACGCGACAAGGGGACAGGTCGTAAAAGCCACGATAGTCCTCGCGAGGGGCTTTACGCCCTCCGAAGCGCTGATAAAAGAAATTCAAAGCCATGTCAAAAAGGTGACGGCTCCCTACAAATACCCCCGTATCGTCGAATTTGTGGAATCGCTCCCGAAAACGACCAGCGGCAAGATAATGCGCAAGGCAATCCGTGCTCACGATGCGAAAAATCCGACCACGCAAGCGTAATATCCTCAACGTTAATTATGAAAAATTTTATAAAAATTTATTTCAAAACCCTAAAATGCGTTTACGGAGCGGCGGTGGGCGTTGCTTTTCAGTTATCGTTCCAAATGTCAAAACGGCTCGGCACGCAGTTTATATCGGCTTTCGCCGCGGCGGCGCTGTATTGTGCGCCCATGCTGATAAACCTGTGGACCATCAGGCGTTATGAGGTAAAAGGAATTTCGCGTTTTATACTGTCGGACCTGCTTCTTTCCTTCGCTCCGGCGATAACCGCCTCCGTTCTCGCGGAACTTATCTA
>CAYOGQ010000016.1:9640-23418 GCA_964403645.1 uncultured Ruminococcus sp. | reverse complement strand
GTCGCACTTCGCCGATAATCATCGGGACAGCATAGGTCGAAAACCGCACATCCTGGGTCAGATCGAAATTATCAACCGCTTTTATCAACCCTATGCACCCCACCTGGAACAGGTCATCCGGGCACGCGCCCCTCGAAGTGAACGATTGAAGCACGCTCAGCACCAGTTTGAGATTGCCGTTTATCAACCTTTCTCTTGCTTTTTTATCGCCTTCTCTCGCTTTTTTAAGCAGCTCCCTTTTTTCCGTTTCGGATATTGTGACCAGTTTAGAGGTATTCACTCCGCAGATTTCCACCTTGTTATACATAACGACCTCCGTTAGCGGGAAAACTTTTATGTTACTTTAACGTACCGACAATAAGACTTTTAAAATTCGACAAGACCTTTGACAATGGTTTTTGCGGGGTTTTTAAAAGCTTTTGATGATAAATTAGTAATATAAGTTTTCCCAACGGAGGGGGTGTAAATACCGGTTTAAAAAAAGATACATTTTATACTCATCCCGATTATAAAACCTTTTTCAGCAATGTTTTAATAAGAGAGTTATTAGTTAAGGAGGACTACGGGTTATGATTTATTCGGTGGATAAAATTGAAAACGGCGTCGCCGCTCTTGTCGGGGACGACGGGGACATGGTTTTCGTCGGCGCCGATCGCTTCGGTTTTGAAATCAAAGAACGCGACATACTCATCTATGACAAGGTGATGGAAACATATACCCTTGATAAAATCGCGCGACGGACGCGGGAGTCCGAAAACAAAAAAAGGCTTGAAAAATTGTTCCGACGTTAACAATTATCAGCCTTCTTTCGGTTTTATCCTCGCCGCAATATCCGCTCTGTTGTTTGAAACGTTACCCGCCGTAAATTTCGCGGTAAATGAGCCGGACATTATTATATAAGTTTCAAACCCGCTTTCGCAAAGCCCTTTTAAAGCGTTTACCGCCTGATCTGCGAATTTGTCTTTGTTGCAATCTTCCAGAATGACATAAACCGTTTCCAGCTTACAATCGCAGCTTTCGCCGATAATCCCCGCGCCGCATTCTATGACCACAATTATTTCTTCCGGGTAAACGCCGTGCGCGTTTACTTTTTTAATTATATCACCCCTTACAGTATGTCTGACGACTGATATTTGATCCTCACGGTATTTGTCGGTAAAGGTATTTTTATGGGGATTATAAATAAATTCGGACGTTACGCCGTTCCCGTCGTCGAGCTGCGCGGCGTATAAACCGGTCTCTATGTCGTATGTGACGCCGGATATTTTCATCCTGCCCGCGTAGTCGCTTAAATTTTTGCGTTCGGCGGATTTATGAGTCAGTGCCGCGTCAAAAGGGTTTCCGACGGCGTAAAAAATCAAAACGGCGAAAGTCAACGTTACCGCCGATATAAAAATTACTCTCAATGTTTTCATAATTTCACCCCATAATTGCCGAACCGCTTTTCATATATTATTATTTTCAAAAAAGCGGCATATAATCGTCCGAGGGTGAATGGCGTTGAGGAAAAGATTTATAAAACTGATAAAGCTGGTTTTTATTTTGACGGCCGTGTTGCTTCTCGCCGCGGTTTTGCTTTTTGTTTTTAATTTTGATTCCGCAGCGGAACAATACGCCGCGTTTGATGTGAAAAATGCCATAACCGATGGGATAAACAAGATATATTATAACCAGACCAAAAAATATTACGACGAGTTGAAATACGCTGTGACGGTAAATTTCGGCGATAACGGAAAAATCGGATCGATTTCGGTAAATTCATCGTTCTTAAACCTTTTTTCTTCCGAAATCGTGGCGGATTCGATATTATTTATCGAAAATTCGTCATCCTCCTTCGGAATCCCTTTGGGGAATATAACCTCGGCGCGGATATTATCCGGTCTCGGACCGAAAATTAAGGTAAAAATAATACCGCTCGGCAGCGTGTCCGGCGGTATTCAGAGCAATTTTACGGAAGCGGGCATTAACCAGACGCTGCACCGGCTCACCTTAAACATAAAGGCTTTAATCGAGGTGCTGTCGCCGTTTGAAACCTGCCGCGCGGAAATAAACTTGATCTATGTCATAAGCGAGACGGTCATCGTCGGGGATATCCCAAATGTATATTTCAGATAAATATTTTTTTGGCGGTTTCGTAAATGATAATGGACGCTGCGGAGGACGCCGAAAGCGACATGGCGTAAGAGCGTTTGTATTCAACGGCTATCATGAGGTCGGCGCGCGATGTCAACGTACTGCTTATTCCCCTTCGCTCCCCGCCGATGACGACGCAAAGCGGGGCTTTCAGCTCGGCTTCGTCCAAGTTTACCGAACCTTTTTCTTTTGAGGTGCAGACGATGCGCACCCCATGCGCTTTCAGCGCTTCCGCGGCTTCGTCAACCGACTTGTAATAAGCTATATCTATAAGCTCCGACGCGCCCGCCGAGGAGCGTATCACAATGTCGGAGGAGGTGAAATAATTCCTTTCGGGCAATATCACTCCACCGCAGCCGCAGGCGTAGGCGGTACGGAGAGTATAGCCGAAATTGAAAGGGTCCTCTATGCCTTCGAGTATAAGATAGAATCCGTTGCCGCCGTCGCTTTCCAAAAGTTTGGCGACGCTTTTTATTTTACGCTCGCCCACATAAGCCGCGATGCCGCCGTAGCTTTCGCCGCGCGTCAGGGATGCGAAAGATGCGGCGTCCATGTAGGTCATTTCGGTTTCGGTTTCGGAAATGTACTTTTCAAGGAAAGCGTATTGCTTTTTTTCGGGAAAATGATAGGAGGAAGAACAAATTTTGTTCTTCCTTTCCTTATCGAATATTATTTTTTTAACTTCCCTGCTGCCAGATTTGATTACGGAAGACAGCGAAATGAAACCGCCTATCAGGGTGTCGGCGTTCATAATAAAACTCATGACACTATTCCCGCCAGCTTGTTCTGGGCTTCGGCGACCGTTCTGGAAGCGGTGGTGTTGTAGTTTATAACCACGACGTCCTTGTATGATCCCGAAGAGAGCAGGTCGAGTATGCTTTCGGTATAAAATGAAGAATTTATATAGGTGATTTTATCGTAGTGCGGCACCAAAAAGGTGACGAACGGAGCGGCGGAGCTGTCCCCTATCACCAGTATCGACTTGCCCGAATTGACTTTGGTGGTGATTTCGATTTTCGGAGCTTCGTCGCTCAAAAAGCAGTAATAACAATAGGAAGGCACGTCAAAGAACACCACGCCGTCCTTTTTGACCACGCCGGAGGATTTATAAACGGATATCTGCGACTTGTAAGCCTCGTCGATATCATAATAATAGACGATATCGGAATTGTCATAGAGCATCTCCGCGCCTGTGGCGGTAAAGAATTTGCCGTAAAACGTGTTATCCACCGTATCGGTCGTGTAAAATGAATCGGATATCGCGGTCAGCCCGGCGGATTTACAAAATTCCGCGTAGGCGGAATAAGCCGCCAAATGCGTATAGTTGGGGTCGGTGTTGAAATAGATATATTCGCCGTTGGTGTACTTTTCCTTAAAAGTATCGTATAAATCAATATTTTTGATACCCGTTTCGGTTTCGGAAAAGACCTTGTTCATAAATTGGCGCTGGTTGGCGTAATAAAATTCTTTCTTTATTTCCTGGGTAAAATCCATGAATTCGCAACGTGTAGGAACGAGGATATGATAAAAATTCGCATTCCCGCTGACCGAATACAGGTTATTGAGCGAACTCGCGTATTTTTCAAGCGTCGAGGTCGAATAGGTGAACTGTTCCAGCCCGATACCGTAATACAGGTAGGTGTAGCCTAAGTTGTTTATAACCCAGCCGTGTTCGGTTATTTCGGCTTCCGATTCATCCGAGGAGGTGTCAACCCCGGTTTGCGAGGCGTCATCGGATATTTCGGACGAAGCATCACCGGAAGAAGAGGGTTCGGAATCGTCAACGCTTTCAACGCTTTCGCCGGATATATAAGAAATCTCTGACGAATCGTCGCCCGAATCATCGCCCGCGGACTTTGAAATCTCGCCGCTCGGTTCGCCGCTCAAATCTCCCCCCGCGCCGGAGGATTTAAAAACAAACAAATACAGACAAAGCGCGGCTATCAGCATAACAAGAAGACATATTGCCGCAAACATTATACGTGACGTGTTATCGTTTTTATTTGCGTTATAAAGGTTATCGTTCCCGTCCATTAGCACATCTCCTGTCTTATGGGGCAACTGTTTGGATGTTTAAAGGTCGTTATTGCTTTTCGTGATTAAGGTCGTCGCCTTTGGCTTCGTCTTTGACTTCAGCTTCGGTCTTTTTGGAATTGGTTGCGTTCTCTTTCTTTTTACTCTCGTTGTCGGCGCGGCTCTTGCTTCGCTTGGTTTCTTTTATTGCCGCGAGCTTTTCAAACGTGGGTTCTTCGTCAAACACCGCAAGAAACTGGTCGCGGTCCATAATTTCGTATTTGACCAGATATTCCGCCACGAAATGGAGCTTTTCCATATTCTTTATAAGGATTTCCTCGGCGATATCATAGCCTTTTCTTATTATTGCGTGGATTTCGTCGTCTATGGATGCGGCGATTTTTTCCGAATAATTACGGGACGAGCTGAAATCCTTGCCGAGGAACACTTCGTCGTGCCCGGTGCCGAATACGATAGGACCGAGCGAATCGCTCATACCGTATTGGGTGACCATTTTACGAGCAATTTCGGTCGCTTTTTGAATATCGTTGGACGCGCCGCTTGAAATGTCGTGGAGTATAAGCTTTTCCGCCACACGTCCGCCGAGCAGCACGGCGATTTTTTCGATCATTTCCTGTTTATATACGGAATATTTATCTTCCTGCGGGAGAGCTATCGTATAACCGAGCGCCATACCGCTGGGGATAACGGAAACCTGATGAACTTCGTCCTGCGAGGACAAAAGGTGTTCGACGATAGCGTGACCGCCCTCATGATAAGCGGTGGCGCGTTTGGCTTCGTCCTTGATGACTCTCGATTTTTTCTGCGGGCCTACCAGCACTTTGATCTCGGCTTCCTCAATATCCTCCATCCCGATAAGCTCTTTGTTTTTGCGCGCGGCAAGCAGCGCCGCTTCGTTCATAAGGTTGGCGAGATCGGCTCCGGTGAAGCCGCTGGTGGACTTGGCGACGGTTTCAAAATCGACGGAGTCTTCCAAAGGCTTGTTCCTCGAATGCACCTTTAATATCTCAACCCTGCCCTTGATATCGGGGTAGTTGACGGTTATCTGGCGGTCGAAACGACCGGGTCTGAGCAGCGCCGGGTCGAGTATGTCCGGGCGGTTGGTCGCCGCCATGACAATAACGCCGTCGTTGACGCCGAAACCGTCCATCTCGACAAGCAGCTGGTTTAGCGTCTGTTCGCGCTCGTCGTGACCGCCGCCCCAGCCCGCGCCCCTGTAACGCCCTACGGCGTCTATTTCGTCTATAAAAATAATGGAGGGGGAGGAGCGTTTGGCTGTTTCAAATAAATCCCTGACACGGGAAGCGCCCACGCCGACGTACATTTCCACAAAGTCCGAACCGGATATCGAGTAAAAGGGTACGCCCGCTTCTCCCGCCACGGCTTTGGCGAGCAGCGTTTTGCCGGTTCCGGGAGCGCCCACGAGCAGCACGCCGCGCGGTATCTTGGCGCCTAAAGTGGAAAACTTACCCGGGTCCTTTAAAAACTCGACGACTTCCATCAGTTCTTCTTTTTCCTCGTCGGAACCCGCCACGTCGGAAAACAGCACCTTATGCTTTTCGTCAGAACCGAGCTTGGTGCGCGCTTTGGAAAACGAATTCATCCTGCCGCCCAAGCCGCCGCCCAGGGTGCTGTTGTTTTTACTCTGCCCTGAAGCTTTGGAGATAAACACCCACCAGATGATGACCATTATGACGATGACGATGACGTACGGCAGAAAAGAGACCCACCAGGGCAGGGTCGTCAGCGGTTCGTAGTCGTAGGAGGTGATAATGTCGGGGTATTGCTCCTCGATATAAGCGCGCGTGTCCTCGCGGAAAAACTGGATGTCCTTTAATTTGTATATGACCTTCGTGTTGTCGGCAAGTTTTAACACGACGTTGTTTTCCTCGTCCACGACAAAGGAAGTTACTTTTTGATTTTTAAAATAATTTATTACGTCGCTGTAAGTTATATTCTTGGCATTGTCCTGATTGGCGAACATCGACGCCCCGAACACCACCAAGAGAATAAAAACGACATAAAATATCACCATTCTGCGGTTGGATTTCAAATTTTTCCACCGTCCTTTTCCTTTTCCGGATTGTTGTTTCTGTTCAGGCAAAAAGTGAACGTACAGCATTCGTTTTTGCCCGGAGTCGTTATTGCTTTATATTTATCGGAAACGCCGACATACGGGACGCACACGATATCCGTTCCGGCGCATACCACGGGGACAAGCCCTCTGAGGGCTGCGGGTATCTTTTTGTTAATAAATTCTTTTTTAACGGACTTGGTCATGCCGTTGACGCGGAGCGTGTCGCCCTCCGCTCTCGCACGGACATATATCGCTTCCCTTATAATAACAGAACGCAGAGTTATTGTTGTTGAAAAATTGTTAATATCGTTGAAATTTTTGGGTTCACAGTTATAAAAAACCGTAACTTTACCGCCCGCGAGTATATTTTCGCCAACGGTAAGCGGTGTATATTCAATTTTATCAAACTCAGTCTCGATAAATGAACCGAAATTTACCCTCCCCGCTTCCGTGACCGCTTTTATCCCGTCCGAAACCATAAAGGTGCGCCGCTTTTTGCTTTTTATCGCCTGGAGCATCCGGCAAGCGGTTTCGGAATCACAAAAAACCGGACAGCGGTCGTAGATATATTGTAATATAACGGCATCGCCATGCTCCGATATATCGCCGTCAAGCGCCGCCGCTTCGTTTTTGATATGATTTTCCACTGTTTCAAAATAGTTGGACTCGGCGGTCAGGGTTTCGATAAAAGAAGAATTAATTTCTTTTAACACGGGGATAACGCGCCGTCTTATCTTATTGCGCGAAAAGGTTTCGTCGGAATTGGAGGAATCGTTTACATATACGATGTTGCGGCGCTTTGCGTACAGCTCAATATCTTTCCTCGGCACGTCAAGCAGGGGTCTTATGATATTGCCGCGGCGGTACGGTATGCCGCGGATACCGCAAAGGCCCGCGCCGCGGGCGAGGTTATATATCACCGTTTCGGCGTTGTCGTCGGCGTTGTGCGCGGTGGCGACCGCGTCGATGCCGTTTTGTTCGGCGGTTTCGTAAAACGCCTTATATCGCGCGTCGCGCGCGGCGAGTTCGAGCGATTTGCCCTGGGCGCGGGCTAAAGCGGGGATATCCGACCTCACCGTAAAAAGCGTTATACCCGCTTCGCGGCACCTTTGCTTTACGGACTCCTCATCGGCATCGCTCTCCGCTCCCCTGATCATATGGTTGAAATGGAGGGCGTAAAGGGTAAAATTATAACGGACGCGCAGGGAAAGCAAAACGTCGAACAACACCGAGGAATCTATGCCGCCCGAAAAGCCTATAAGCACCTTTTTGACGCCGCTCAATAAACGGCGCTCGTCTATCGTTTTTATTACTCTTAACCTTAACCTGACGCTGTCACCCGATAAATTATTCATATTTGTTATCTATCGGCACGAATTTAAAATAATGCCCGTGCCAGGCGAACTTTACCGTGCCGGTCTGACCGTGACGGTTCTTGCCGACAATACATTCGATAATCTGCTGTTCCGCGGGAGCGGTGCTGCTTTCGTCCCCGGTGTCGTAATCTTCCCGGAACAACATCATCACGATATCAGCGTCCTGCTCAATCGCGCCGGAATCCCGCAGATCCGAAAGCACCGGGCGTTTTTCCTTGACGCCCTTGGGGGGTCTGGAAAGCTGCGAGCAGAGCATCACCGGTATTTTCATCTCCTTGGCGAGCAGCTTGAGCGCGCGAGTGATATCCGCCACTTCGAGCACGCGGTTGTCCTTGTGCGTGTCCGACTGCATGAGCTGGAGATAGTCGATGATTATCAAACCGACGTTTTTAAGACGTCTCACCTTGGATTTGATTTCGGTTATCGAGATATCCGAAGTGTCGTCTATGTAAATGCCCGTGGCCGAAAGCGTCGAGCAAGCCATCGCTACGTCCCCCCACTGGGCGTCTGTAAAAGTGGCTTTACGGACGGTGTAGTTGTCGATAACCGCTTCGCAGGAAATGAGCCGGTTAACAAGCTGCTGCTTGGACATTTCGAGCGAAAAAATGGCAATCTCTTTTTTCGGGTATAGCTTGCCCATGCCGAGGGCGATATTTAGAGCGAAAGTGGTTTTGCCTACGCCGGGGCGCGCGCCGATTAACACGAGGTCGCCTTCGCCCAATCCCACGAAAATGTTGTCCAGGTCGCCGAAACCCGTGCGGACGCCGAGTTCTTCTCCCGGATGAGCAGAGAGGTATTGGTAATAGTTATAGTTTTCCTTTAAAGTTTCGCTAATATGCGTCAGCCCCGTGCGATACCTTTCGTCGGCAACGCCGAGTATGGTTCGTTCGGCGTAATCGACTATGCTCCGCACGTCGCCGCTTTCCGAAAAAGCTTTTTCGGAAATATCACGGGCGGCGTTTATCAGGTCGCGCAGAGTGGATTTTTCTTCGATAATCCGCGCGTATTCGGTGACATTTGTGTTTTCGGCGGCGATATCGCAGATGGTTTTTAAATATTTTGCGACGTCGAAATCGGCAATCCCCGAATTCTGCTTGATCGCGTCTATCAGCGTGACGAAATCTATCGTCCTGCTTTTGGCGAACAGGTCTTTTATCGCCGCGTAAATGATTTTGTGCGATTCTATGTAAAACTGATCGGGTTTGAGCGAATCGGTTTTTATGAGATTGGACTGGTCGATGATAATCGCACCTAATAACGCCTGTTCCGCTTGCAGCGAATGGGGCATTTGTTTGATATTATCAAATTCCGCCATTATTGGATTATTCCTTTCGTAGTAAGTGTTTGAAAGATTTATCTTTCAAACATACCGTTACCCTTCGACGATTAATTTTAATTTGACCGATATTTCCGGGTACAGTTTTATCGTCACCGTATATTCGCCCGTGTTTTTAATGGTTTCGGCGGTCGAGATTTTCTTTTTGTCGATATCGACACCGATTTCATTTTTAATTTTATCGGCGATATCTTTGCCGGTCACCGCGGAATAGAGCCTGCCGTCCGCTCCGCCGGTGGTTTTATAGACCAAAACGGCGTTTTCCAGTTTCTTTTTGATTTCCAGCGCGGTTTTCTTTTCTTCCGTTTTACGAAAATCTTCCGCTTCCCTTTTAATCTTTATATCGTTGATAAGTTGCGCGTTGGCTTCTTTTGCCAGATTTTTGGGGAAAAGGAAATTCATGGCATACCCGTCGGAAACGTTTACCAGGTCGCCCTTTTTACCCTGACCCTTCACGTCTTGCAATAATATGACTTTCATAAAGGTCCTCCTTAAAAGTTATTGTTCAATCGGCTTCGCAGTATTCGATTATGGCTTCCCTAAGCATTACCATCGCCTGTTTCATCGAAACGCCCGTCAGGCTTGCTCCGGCGGAATCGAAATGTCCTCCGCCTTTTAGCTTTTCGAGTATCAGCGAAACGTTGACGCTGCCGTCGCTCCGCGCGGAGATGTGTATGCCGTCATCCGCGAGAGACAGCGTAAACGAGGCTTTTATCCCCTCGATTTGGAGCATCCTTTCCGCGGCTTGGGCTGCCGTGACACGATTTTCCGGGTTGTTGTCGAGTTCGTATTGGGTTATCGCGAATATTTTACGGAATATAATAATATTCCGCTCAAATTCGGCGAGTTTTTTAAATTCGCCGAGCTGGTATTTGAACACGGACTGCGCTCTGCCCGTGTTGGCGCCCTCGCTGCGGAGGTAGACCGCCGCGGAGAAAGTGCGTATGCCGACACTCCTGTTAAAATTCTGCGTGTCGAGGAGTATTCCGGCGAGGAGCAGCTCCGCTTCTTCTTTATATAAAGTGTTCGGCGGCAGCGCCAGTTCGAGCATTTCGCTGACCAGCTCACTGGCGGAGGAAGCCGTAGGCTCGATATAGGAGATTTCGTGTTTTTTGTTAAATTCCTGCGTTTGGCGGTGGTGGTCAATTATTACTATGTGTTCGGAATTTTTATATATTTCGGGCGACTCGAAGATGCGCTCGTTGTTGACATCGGTTATGACAAGCAGCGTGTTGGGCGTCAAAAGCTCCTGCCCGTAAATTTTATCGACAAAAATGTTTTCGTAATCCTTTATCATCGAAAGCATGGAGGCGCAGTTGTTGAAAGCGGGATTGGAAAAATCGGTGATTATCTTGACTTCCCTGCCAAGATGCATGGCAAGCCTTGCGACGCCGATCCCGGAGGCAATGGCGTCGAAATCCGGATTGGCATGCGCCATTATCAGCACATTTGAAGCTTTGTTCATGAGCGAGACAAGCTGTGTCGCAACCATCCTCGACTTGATTTTGGTGCGTTTTTGTATTGTCTTGGTTCTTCCGCCGTAAAAATCCGTGTCGGTTTTGGTCTTGACGACCGCCTGCGCTCCGCCGCGCTGGAGCGCGAGCTGGAGAGATATCTTAGCTGCTTCCTCTTTTTCAAAAAGCGTGCCATTTATACGCGCCACGCCGATGGAAACCGTCAGCGGCAGATTTTCGTCGGTGTCCGAAATTTCATAAACCTTGTCGAGGATATCGAATTTTCCGTCTATCTGCGATATGACATACCTTTCCTCGAAGAAAATTATGTATTTGTCGCGTTCGTATTCTTTGATGACGCCCTTCATAGACGTCACCCAATCGGTGAGGACGCCGGCGATCTTCGCCGATATTTGGCGGTATTTGTCTTGCAGCCCCTGGGAAATTTCGGAAATGTTATCCACCACCGCGTAAGCGATAAGGACGTTCGAGTTCAAATGTTCGGCGTACAGATTTTCGTAATCCGTTACGTCATACCAAATCACAAGATAAAAATTCTTGCGCATCGTCTCGATCTCATACGGACGAATGCGGTAATATTTATCGCCGCGCTTGATATTATAATAAGACTTCCCCTGCTGTTTAAGTTCGGTAAACTTCTGCGCCGAAACCGCTCCGTCACCCAGTGTTTTGCAAGATTCGCCGATTTTTATTTTGGTGTCCGAGTATAACTCCTCCAGCGCCGAGTTATACCACGATATCGCGCCCGCTCCGTCGCACAGCAACACGGGAAGGTTCATCTCCGCGATAAAATCGAAGGTATGGGACGCCAGCGATTTCCCCGCCATCAAATTTTTGGCGTTGCCGGAGCCGAAATATACATAAACGAACACATAAATGAGGTAGCAGACCAGAAGCACCGTCGAAAACATCCCCGCTTTGGTATCGAACACGAACGCGACGGCGCAAAGCGTCGCCATAAAAGCCGTGCTGATAACGAAAGAAAAGAGGTTGTTCTTAAAAAATTTCTTTGGGTTCATCGTTCTTCCGGTCGTCTCCTTTCGTTCATTTGTGCGTTAGTTTATTATTCAATAGTCTGCTGTGTCAGCGACGGGTCTTCATCCTCAAACAAACCGCCGGCGGAGGGCAGATTGGGCTTTCTGTAACGGCTTTCCTTGGAAAGCGGGGCTTTTTCCTTGTCATAATACTCCGCAGAAATTACTTTTTGACCTTTTTTGGCGTTGACTGTCATCACGGCCGCACCGTAGGAAGTGCGCGTCGTCTTTGCGGTGAGTTGCTTCTCTTTGACTATCAGGGCTTTACCGCCGTCGGAGCGGATAAGATATTCGTCCTTCGCGTTCGCCAACAGTACGTTTACCAGCGGGGATTTATCGAAAAAAGCGTTTTTCAGCTTCTTGCGGTTGGTCTTGGTTTCGTAAACCGAAGCGGGCAGTTTTACGGCCTTGCCGTTTTCAAAAAACAGTGCGAAAGAACCTTCGTAATCGGTCAGGCACCACACGGCGACCACTTTTTCGCCGGCGTCAAAGGACAGCTTGGCGGGGATATAATCGCCGAGCGAGCTGGGCTTGGAATCTTCAAAATCGTATAAACGCGCTTTATATAGCTGCGCGGCGCTTGTGAAAAACAGCGCCTCGGCTAGGTTGGTCGTCTCCTGGGAGGTCAGCAAGCTGTCGCTTTCCTTGAATTTTTGGACATATCCGCCGCGGAGCGAAGCCGCCGCGCACTTTTTAAAATATCCTTCCTTGGATAAAAATACCGTAACCTGGTAGTCCTCGTGGTCGTCGAAAACCTCGGCGCGGGTATCGGCTTCTTCCTCCGGTATTATTTCGGTAAACCGTTTTTTTCCGTACTTCGCTTTTATTTCGCCGAGTTCTTTTATTATATGCTTTTTTATCAATGTATCGCTATCGATTAACGAATAGAGCCGGTTTATTTCGCTCTCCAGCGAGCCGATCTCGTCGACGTTGTCGAGTATATATTCTCTGTTGAGGTTGCGCAGTTTTATATCGGCGATAAATTCCGCTTGTATCTCGTCTATACCGAAACCCTGCATCAGGTTAGGGACGACCTCTTTGTCGTTTTCGGTGCGACGTATTATACGCACCGCTTTGTCGATGTCGAGGAGTATCTTTTTTAAACCTTCGAGCAGGTGCAGGCGGTCTTTCTTTTTGTTCCAGTCATATGTGAAGTTACGGCGCAGGCATTCGATACGGAACGCGCACCATTCCTCGATAATCTCGACCACTCCCAAGGTTTTCGGCACGCTGCCGATCAACACATTGAAATTGCAGCCGAAGCTGTCTTCGAGCGGCGTCATCTTGAAAAGGCGGGCCATCAGCTTTTCGGGATCCGCACCCCGTTTTAAATCTATGGCAAGCTTTAAGCCGTTTAAATCGGTCTCGTCGCGGATATCCGAAATATCTTTTATTTTACCGTCCTTGACCAGTTTTGTGATAGAGTCCTTGATCTTTTCGGAAGTGGTGGTGTAGGGGATTTCCGTGACCTCGATGCAGTTATATACCTTGTCGTATAAATATTTGGAACGCAATTTGAAAGAGCCGCGCCCGGTTTTATAAATTTCAAGCATTTTGTCGCGGTTGTAAAACAAGCTTGCGCCGGTGGTAAAATCCGGCGCTTTCAGGGTTTCCATAAGCTCGTCGTCGTTTATTTTTCCGTTTTTTAAAAATAACGAAGTGACGTCGCAGATTTCCGCAAGATTGAACGAGCATATGGTGCTCGAAAGCCCCACGGCGATACCCGAATTCGGCGAAACGAGTATGTTCGGGAACGCGGCGGGCAAAAGCAGCGGCTCCGTCGTCGTATGGTCGTAGTTGTCGGTAAAATCCACTGCGTCGCGGTCTATACCGCCGAAGATGTGATCGCAGATTTTGTCGAGTTTGACTTCGGTATAACGCGCCGCGGCGAAAGCCATGTCAGAATATTGCTTGCCAAAGCTCCCCTTGGATTCGACAAACGGATGAAGCAGCGCTTCCTTGCCTGTCGTAAGGCGCACCAGCGTCTCGTATATCGCCATGTCGCCGTGGGGGTTGAGCTTCATGGTCGCGCCCACCACGTTCGCCGACTTGGTCTTTTGCCCGTTTAACAGCCCCATTTTATACATGGTGTAGAGCAGTTTCCTATGCGAGGGTTTAAAACCGTCGATTTCGGGGATGGCGCGCGCCACTATCACCGACATGGTGTAGGGCATATAATTTGTTTCAAGTACGTCGGAAATCTCTTGTATTTCTATTTCCGCCGGTTTGATGTCTTCTTTATGGACCGCTTTTCCGCGTGCTTTTTTATCGCCCATGCTTCATATCCTCAAAAATATGAATGAAAGTGAGCAT
>CAYOGQ010000016.1:0-9630 GCA_964403645.1 uncultured Ruminococcus sp. | reverse complement strand
TATTTCGCGCCGTATAAAGCTATAAATTCTTTTCGCATGGTTATGTTGTCGCCGAGAAGTACGTCGAACATCTCTTCGGTTTTGACTTCGTCTTCCAATTTTATCTGTATCAACCGCCGCGTCGCGGGCGCCATGGTGGTGAGCGACATCATTTCGGCATCGTTTTCACCCAGCCCCTTGGAGCGTTGGAGGGTATATTTTACGTTGCCGAGTTTCGCGGTTATATCCGCTTTTTCTTTTTCGTTATAGGCGAAATAGGTCTCGTTTTTGGAATTAACGGTAATCTCGTACAGCGGCGTCTGCGCTATATAAATCAGTCCCTCCCTTATGAGTGAGGGCAGCAGGCGGAACATCATCGTGAGTATCAATGTCCTGATATGATACCCGTCCTCGTCGGCGTCGGTGCAGATGATTATTTTACTCCATCGCAGGGCTTCGCGGTTGAAAGTCTGGTTATGCTTGCTCGATTTTGACTTGCCGCCCATCTCGATGCCGCAGCCTATCACTTTTATCAGGTCGGTTATAATGTCGTTGGCGATAATTTTATCATAGGTGGCTTTCAGGCAGTTGAAGGTTTTACCCCTTACGGGTATTATCGCCTGGAATTCGGCGTTTCGCGCCAATTTGCAACTGGTGAGCGCGGAATCGCCCTCAACTATATATAATTCGCACTTGTTTTTGTCCTTGGAACGACAGTTGACGAACTTATCGACGCTGCTTATGATATCGAGCGAGCTGGTGAGCTGTTTCTTGACGTTGATTCTCATGCTCTCGCTCTGCTCGCGGGAGCGCTTGTTTATTAGGACCTGTCCGCAAATCCGCTCGGCGGACTGCGGGTTTTCAAGAAAATATACTTCCAGGCAATGCTTGAAGTACTCGGTCATCGCCTCGGCTATAAAAGTGTTGGGTATGGCCTTTTTTGTTTGGTTGGCGTAGGAGGTTTGGGTGGAAAAGGAGTTCGACACGAACACCAGACAGTCCTCGATGTCGCTGAAAGTAATCTTCGGTTCCTTCGCCTTATATTTGTTGTTGCTTTTTAAATATTTATCGATAACCCCGGTGAACGCCGATTTGAGCGCTTTTTCGGGGGAGCCGCCGTGTTCGAGAAAAGACGAGCAGTGATAATACTCGATCATCTGCACCTCGTTGGAAAAACAGAAAGCGAAGCTCATTTTAAGCTTGTACTCGTCCTTGTCCGCTCTGTCGCGCCCGGCGCGTTCGGCGGAGTAGAACACCGGCTCGTTCAGGTAGTTCACTCCGACGGTTTCGTATATATAATCGACTATCCCCTTAGGATAAATGAATTCGGATTTTTCAAACGTCCCGTCCTCGTTCTGCCAGTTCAGACACAGAAGAAGCCCCTCGTTGACCACCGCTTGTTTTTTCAGCGTGGTTTCAAAATATTCTTTCGGTATGTTGATATCGGTAAAAACCTCGAGGTCAGGTTTCCAATGAACCGTTGTCCCGGTTTTGGTTTTGGGGCAGGGTTCTTTTAAAAGCTCCGTGACGGCTTCGCCTTTTTTAAAGGATATCGAATACTTTATACCTCTCGTATAAGCGGTGACATCCATGTATTCGGAGGAATACTGCGTGGCGCAGGCGCCCAGCCCGTTTAATCCGAGCGAATACTCATAAGCGCCCCCGGCGTTATTTTCGTATTTACCTCCAGCGTACAACTCACAATAAACCAGCTCCCAGTTGTAACGCTCTTCTTTTTCGTTCCAGTCAAGCGGCACGCCGCGACCGAAATCTTCCACCGAAATGGATTTATCCTTGAAAACGGTGACGTTTATCTGTTTGCCGTAGCCTTCGCCGTATTCGTCTATGGCGTTGGATAATATCTCGAAAAAAGAGTGTCCGCAGCCTTCCAGCCCGTCCGAGCCGAAAATGACCGCCGGGCGTTTCCTGACGCGGTCCGCCCCTTTGAGGGAGGAGATGCTCTGCTCGTTGTATTCCTGTTTTTTTGCCACTTGACACTCCTTTAAACTCTGTATAAACCGACTTTTTTATAAACCTTCGATATGGTTCTGCTTGCCAAGCGCGCTGCGCGGGATGCGCCCTCGGTTATTACGCTTTCAAGGTACGCTTTGTCCTTCATGATGCGAAGCGCCTCCTCGCGTATCGGGCGCAGGGTTTCGACCACCGCTTCGCCGACCGCCGATTTGAACGCTCCGTAACCGCGTCCTTCAAATTCCATTTCGATTACATCATAGGATTTCCCCGTGCAGACCGAATATATCGTCATCAGGTTGGAAATACCCTTTTTATTTTCGGCGTCATATGCGACTTGGGTTTCGCTGTCGGTTACTGCGCGCTTGAATTTGGCCATAATATCCTCCGGGCGGTCCATTATAAGGACGCTGCCGGTGGTTTCCTCCGACTTGCTCATCTTGCTTTCGGGATCCGTAAGGCTCATTATCCGCGCTCCCACCCGGGGTATGAAGGGTTCCGGGATAGTGAAAACCGTGCCGTAAACGCCGTTGAAACGATTTGCTATATCGCGGCAGATTTCGACATGCTGCTTTTGGTCGTCGCCGACGGGAACGAGGTTCGCCTGATACAGCAATATATCCGCCGCCATCAGTACCGGATAGGTGTAAAGCCCCGCGTTGATGTTGTCGGAATGCTTGGAAGATTTATCTTTAAATTGCGTCATGCGGTTCAGCTCGCCCATCATCGTGTAGCAGCTTAAAATCCAGCAGAGTTCCGCGTGCGCGGGGACCTGGCTTTGTATAAACAGAATGTTTTTTTCGGGGTCAAGCCCGCAGGCGATGTATTGCGCCATCTGTTCGAGGGTGCGCCGCCGCAGCGTCGCGGGGTCGTGGCGCAGCGTCAGGGCGTGGAGGTCGGCGAGCATATATAAACATTCGTAATCTTCATGCAGCGCCACCCAATTTTTTATCGCTCCTATATATGAACCGAGGGTCAGATCCCCCGTGGGTTTTATACCGGAAAGTATTTTCGGCTTTGTTACTTGATCCATTAAAAGCTCCTTAAACACTAAATATAGTATATTTGTAGTTTATTGTATCATACATTTTACGTATTTTCAATAAAAACTTTGGAAAAAGTCATTTACATTATAAATTCTTTGTTGTATAATGTCATGTCATATAAAACTTTAAGGCTTTCTGCTTTAAGGCGTTTAACTTGAAAGGAATTCCATAATGTTTAAAATTCTCGTTGAAATCTCGGCGCGGCACGTTCATCTGACGCCCGAGGCGCTCAAAACCCTTTTCGGTGAAGGTTACGCGCTTACCTGTAAAAGGGTGCTTTCCCAACCCGGACAATTTGCCTGTACGGAAAGAATCGACGTCGTCGGACCGAAAAACACGTTGAAAAACGTATCAATTATCGGGCCTTTACGCGGGGAAAACCAGATCGAAATTTCGCTTACCGACGCGCGTACGCTCGGCGTCGACGCCCCCGTCCGGGAATCAGGCGATATAACCGGCTCCGCTCCCGTTAAATTGGTGGGACCGATGGGTGAAATAGAGCTTTCGGAAGGCTGTATAGCGGCGAAACGGCACATACATACCACCGTCGGCGACGCCGAAAAATTCGGGCTGTCGAGCGGACAAACGGTATCCGTGCGCGTTAACTCCGCCGACCGTTCCCTGATTTACGGGGACGTGGTCGTCAGAGTGAGCGACGAGTTCGCGACTGCGATGCATATCGACACCGATGAAGCCAACGCCGCCGGGATTTCCGGGACGGTTTATGGCGAGATAATAAAATAATATAAAAAGTAACGAAAGGAATCCGCAATGCTAAATTATTCAAAAGAAGTCGAGCACATGTGTTGCGTAGCCAAAGGACCCAACCACGGGCCCGCGCCTATCCCCGAAGAGGGCAAATGGGTTCAGGCGAAGCAAATTAAAGACATTTCCGGTTATACCCACGGTGTAGGCTGGTGTGCACCTCAACAGGGTGCCTGCAAGCTTTCCTTAAACGTCAAAGACGGTATTATCGAGGAAGCGCTCATCGAAACCATAGGCTGCTCCGGCATGACCCACTCCGCCGCCATGGCCGCCGAAATACTGCCCGGTAAAACCGTGCTGGAGGCGCTCAACACCGACCTTGTCTGCGACGCCATCAACACCTCCATGCGTGAACTTTTCCTCCAGATAGCCTATGGGCGCACCCAGTCGGCCTTTTCGGAAGGCGGTCTGGTTATAGGCGCCGGCATGGAAGACCTCGGCAAGGGGCAGCGCTCCATGGTCGGCACAATGTACGGCACCAAGTCCAAGGGTGTCAGATACCTTGAAATGACCGAGGGTTATTGCACCCGAATGGCGCTTGACGGCGACAATCAGGTCATAGGGTACGAATATGTCTCGCTCGGCAAGATGACCGACCTTATTAAAAAGGGTATCGAACCCAACGAGGCATATGAAAAATCAAAAGGCACATACGGCCGCTTTTCCGAAGCCGTTAAATATGTTGACCCAAGGGAAGAATAGGATAGGGGGACGAACGTCTGAAAGATAAATCTTTCAGACGGCGAGTTTGTGCCTTTGCGGTCAAAGTGACCGCAATTTCGCCAAAGGCGAAACCTTCACAAACATCGCAGTTTATTAAGAAAGGAATGGTCATATAAATGGCTAAATTTGAAAGTTACGAAAGGCGCGAGGAAAAAATCCTCGGTGTCCTGAAACAATACGGCATCCCCTCTATCGACGAATGTAAAAAAATAACTCTCGAAAAAGGGATCGATGTCGATGCGATAGTGCGCTCGACCCAGCCCATATGCTTTGAAGATGCCGTTTGGGCATACACCGTCGGCGCCGCCATAGCGATAAAAACCGGTTGCGTAAAAGCCGCCGACGCCGCCGCCGCCATCGGTGTTGGGCTTCAGTCCTTCTGTATTCCCGGATCGGTCGCGGAAAACCGCAAGGTCGGTTTGGGGCACGGAAATCTGGGTAAAATGCTGCTTTCGGAGGAAACGGACTGCTTCTGCTTTTTGGCCGGGCACGAATCCTTCGCGGCGGCTGAGGGCGCCATTAAAATCGCCTTAAACGCCAACAAGGTGCGCGTAAAGCCGCTCCGCGTCATACTCAACGGTTTAGGCAAGGACGCCGCTTTCATCATTTCCCGCATCAACGGCTTTACTTATGTCGAAACGGAATTCGACAACAACGCCGAAACGGTTAAAGTGATCTCCGAAACGCCATATTCCAAGGGGCCGAGAGCCGCTGTCAAATGCTACGGCGCGGACAACGTCCCGGAGGGCGTTGCGATAATGCAGCTCGAGCACGTCAGCGTTTCCATAACCGGCAACTCCACCAACCCCACGCGCTTCCAGCACCCGGTCGCCGGGATATATAAGAAATGGTGCGTCGAAAACGGCGTGAGCTATTTCTCCGTCGCTTCCGGCGGCGGCACCGGACGCACGCTTCACCCCGACAACATGGCGGCCGGTCCCTCCTCCTACGGCATGACCGACACCATGGGTAGGATGCACTCCGACGCTCAGTTCGCGGGCTCCTCCTCAGTCCCCGCGCACGTCGAGATGATGGGGCTTATCGGCATGGGTAATAATCCGATGGTGGGCGCTACGGTAGCCGTAGCGGTGGCGATAGAAGTAGCATATAAGGAATAAAAACCCAGCAATATCAAGGCAAATTAGGACTTCTGATTAATTATCAGAAGTCCTCTTTATGTACGAAAACTATATACAAAGGGGTAAAAGATGGAATCTTCAACATTTCTTCAACATTTTTATTGTATGTTGACGCAAATAAATGTTGACGAAATATGTATAGATAAACTCTCATTTTTTCGCTGCCTATTTTAATAATTATTATGGCTTCATCTCAGGTAGTAATTTTTACAACCCTTCATTTTGTCACTTGGGTTAATCCGCTTCTGTTCCGCAAGCCCCAGTTTACGCTCTCGCTCTATTGTGCGTTTGCTTTTTTTCAAAAGCTTCCCTATTTGAGCAGGGGTTAACCCCTGCTCAAAATATCACTCAATCTTGTATCGCTCCCGCTCAATTAACAAAAAAAGCTCGATTTCCGATAATACCTATACTGCATATTTCATGAAATATTCGTGTTATTCATTAATGAGTCATTTTATTTTGTCTATGATTTTTAATGTTTGTAAGATAATTATTTATATTTTAATATGTACTCTAAGGTTTCATATTTATCTTGCAAGCATTTAATTTTCATTTTCATTTCATTTATAGTATTGTCATTTATTGGATTATTATTATTTTGTGATGTATCATTAAGTTGAAGCTTAGCAGCCCATGTTAAAATCAAACTACCAATTGAAACGACTAGATTTCCTAATACATTTAGTTGATTTGCATCTTGATTTTCTGATGCTAAAAAAACGATAACTGCACTAACAATAATGAGTTCTTCTGGGCTTATTGAATCAAAATTTATCATAAAGCATCTCCTGAAATATTATGGTAGATTGTAAAATGAAGTTGCAATAGCAAATAGGATCCATAACGGTGAACCTATGGTAGAATTGAGTTACCACACTCCAATACTGAAAGGATCACTATGGACAATCCGAATGCTACAACAATTGAAGCAAGAATTAGAAACGCACTTTTCCGATGTGTTCAGGACCATCACGGCTGAAAACGTTCAGAATTTGCGGAGCTTTCCGCTCAGGAAACAACCGGAACGCAAGTGTATACCACCCATCAGTTTTCGTCATGGGAGAAGGGATCAAACGAATGTCATAACCGGATGCTCCGCCGCTTCATTCCGAAAGGAAAGCGCATTTCTGATTACAGTATAGACGATATCTTGTTTTATGCCGACCAAATTAACGCTTTGCTACGAAAAATTTTGGGTTACCGCATTCCGGAAGAAATGTTTGAAAATTTCTTCCCTGCTTTCTTCCATAAATGTTCCGGATAAATTTCAATGGAATTATCCGGCTCATACATATTAGAGAGATAATTATCCGCAAAAAGTTTGTTAAGGTTCATAAAGACTATCCTTTCATATATTCAGATAAATTCGACCTCATCGAGACCGCACAGATATTACATAAAAATATTCCAAGACAGGGGCATACTGAGATTTAACTTCTGATGTATGTCATAAACATAATGGGAAGAAATTGTTTTGGATTTCTGCAATTTTTGCGGAAGTCCTTTTTGCGTTTATGAAATTTGTTAAAGAACCATTACAGGAAAGCCGCTGTAACCGGTTCAATGGGATAGAACTCCACATATAATGGTGGTAATACTAATCATTTTGAAAAGTCACGTTAAAATATATTGGCGTAAATATATAAATCAAAAGTATCTCAATTTTAATGTGTTAAATAATCGGGATTAGTGCAAGGGGGTAATTAATATGTCGAAATGCTTACCCGGAGGAGATCTCGTTTTATTAGCCGCCGCCGTTGCCATTGCGATTTCCGCCGAACTTTCAGCGGACGATACCGGAGTTTTGGCAAATGTGTTCAATGCGATTGGGGACAATCTTGCCATAATTTCCGATAAGAAAGGACGGGATAAAGACGAAAAAAATAACAATTCAATGCCCTTGTATTAGGTTACGGGCAAACAATAAGCCGTTCTGTCAATCCCTGCTTGCGGAGAGCGTCTCGGCTTGCAGAGCAAGCCGAACCACCTTCCCCATAAGGGAAGGTTACAAGAATTTTTTACAATATATAACAAATATTTTTAATATTTTGTAATAACTGTTGACATTATTTTATTTATATGATATAATTCCACTGAGTTAAAAACTCCCACGTAATGGCAAACTCCGCGAAAGTGAAGGGCGCAAAACTAAAGGGCCTACCGACAAATGTCTATGGCAGCCAGTCGCCGTTTATAATATGCACAAACCCGATCGGGAGCATAATAAAAATGTTCCCTTAAGTCGTCAGGTAATTGCAACATTTACTTGCTTAGGGTTTTGGCTTTTAAACGCGTGCAACCGGTCGCTGAGGCATTGATCACACCGGTTGTTTTTAATATACTGTTAAAATCATAAACGCTCAATAATTCGGCAAAACGTAAGGTATAGCGTTTTAATGAATTATAAACATCGTTATCTGATATAAACAGCAGGCCCATCGCTTTCGGCGGCATTCATCATGTTCATTTGAAAGGAGCAAAAAATGAAAGACACAAAAAGGTTTGCTTTACTCCTCGCTCTTGTTATCGTTTTCTCCGTTTTTGCCTTTTCGGTATCTGCGTCCGCCAATGACGGCTCAATACCGAATAGCGAAGTAACGGGACATACCGCCGCCGAATATGCAACGCTCTGCCGCTTGGTGGACGCAGCTAACCTTTCCATCACTGCGCTTGTCAGGATCGCACAGCTTACGCCGTACAACGATGTACCCTGGCTGCTCTCTTCCGTCAACGCCATAGCTTCCGCCGTGTTTGCTTACGCAGATTCTATCGGAGCACAGGTGGTGTGCGAATATGTCGGTTATTATGTTGACGGCCAGTACGTAATGATTGACCCTATATGGGTTATTCCGCCTCTTCCTCCCGAACCGATAGTCAAAGACTAATTTTTGTTAAGGTGCTTAAAAATTTAAATCCTGATACGGAAAGAAAAATCTGCGACTGTCTCAGGCAAGTCGCAGATATTTCTTCTGTGGAAAAAATCATAATATTTGGGTCCCGCGCCAAAGGCAGCTCAAGAGAAGACAGCGACCTTGATGTCGCCGTCTTCTTTAACCTTGACGAGTCGAAAATGCTGGAATGTTATCGAAAACTCGTCCGTATCTGCTCTATCCCCGACGTGGACATCCAAATTCAAGCGTTTTCGGCAAGCGAGCTTGAGAATCCTTGCGGAATTATCGAGGAGATAGTAAAATACGGTTTTGTTTACCATTGTCCCTGAAAGGAAAAAATTATGGAAGGTGTATTCATTAATAAATTGAATGCAGATAGTAATACACCTAAAAACATTTCCGCCGGTATAAAACTGCTCGCGAAATGCGGTGATATGGAAATCATGGAGCAATCATTTATAGAAGGCTCCATAGTTTGGCTTTCCCCTGCGGAAGATCCTGAAACAATGGAGTTCTTTTTTATCAATTCTGGTGTAGTGGAATTAGAACTCGACACTGATACATATATTCTCAAATCCGGGGATTATATGACATTAAAAGGTTTAAAACGTGATATTTTAGTCAAGTCTACTACTGATACGCATATGATCTACGTCTCCAATCGTCCCATTTTCAACGAGGCGCGGGATTTTGAGACTTACCTGAAAACCCTGGTAACCCAAATCGACGAAAAGGACCACTACACCTGCCGTCACAGCATGAACGTGATGAATTATTCAATTGCAGTTTACGAAGTCATGGGCGAATCCCTTAAGGACAGCCAGACGCAGCTTAAAGATGTCGTCGTCGCTTCCCTGTTCCACGATGTCGGGAAATGCTTCACCCCGGACGAAATCTTAAAAAAGAAGGGCAAGCTCGAACCGGAGGAGATGAAAACCATCCGACACCACCCTATCGACTCCGGCAGGCTGCTTCGTAAGTATTACAACAACCGCATCGCCGAGATCGCCGAAAACCACCACGAGCGGATAGACGGCAGCGGTTACCCGTACGGTCTGCACGGCGACGAAATCAGCACGGAGGCGAAAATACTCGCCGTCGTGGACGCTTTCGATG
>CAYOGQ010000015.1:0-23604 GCA_964403645.1 uncultured Ruminococcus sp. | reverse complement strand
GGATAAAAGTCGACGTCGACGGCAGAGACGAGGACTGGCTGTTGCTTTTCAAAAACGAAACCCACAACCATCCCACCGAGATAGAGCCGTTCGGCGGAGCCGCCACCTGCATAGGAGGCGCGATCCGCGACCCGCTTTCGGGTCGGGCGTATGTCTACGCCGCCATGCGCGTGACCGGCGCGGGCGACCCGCTCGCCCCTATCGAAAATACCCTTCCCGGCAAGCTGCCGCAGCGTAAGATCGTGACTTCGGCGGCGGCGGGCTATTCTTCCTACGGCAACCAGATCGGGCTTGCCACCGGGCAGGTGGACGAAATTTACCACCCCGGCTATGTCGCCAAACGGATGGAAATCGGCGGCGTTATCGGAGCGGTCAGCGCAAAAGCGGTCAGGCGCGAAACACCGACGCCCGGCGACGTTGTAATATTGCTCGGCGGCAGGACGGGGCGCGACGGCTGCGGCGGCGCCACGGGTTCGTCCAAATCGCATACCGCTGAATCCCTCGCAGCCTGCGGCGCGGAGGTCCAAAAGGGCAACGCACCGGAAGAACGCAAGCTGCAAAGGCTGTTTCGCAACCGCGAGGCTTCGCTCCTTATAAAGCGCTGCAATGACTTCGGCGCGGGCGGCGTTTCGGTGGCGATAGGAGAACTGGCGGAAGGGCTGGACATCGACCTCGACAAAATTAAAAAGAAATACGCGGGTCTCGACGGCACAGAGCTTGCCATATCCGAATCTCAGGAGCGGATGGCGGTGGCTGTCGCCGCTCGGGACGCCGAAAAATTTATCTCTCTCGCGGAAAGCGAAAACCTCGAAGCGACCGTTGTGGCGCGGGTGAGCGACACCAAACGGCTAATAATGTACTGGAACGGCGACGTTATCGCGGATATCTCGCGTAAGTTTCTCGATTCCAACGGCGCGGAAAAACACGCCGGAGCGATCGTTACTTCCCCCGCCAAATTTAACAAAAAACTTCCTTCCGATTTTGAAAAAGGCAGTTACGAACTTTTGGCGGACAAAAACGTCTGCTCCAAGCGTTCTCTTGCCGAACGCTTCGACTCCACCATCGGCGGCGGCACAGTTTTGATGCCCTTCGGCGGTAAAAATCAACTCACGCCCACACAAGCCATGGTCCATAAACTGCCCATAGAGCGCGGCGAAACCCAAACCTGCTCGTTTATGTCCTACGGCTTCAACCCGTATATCGCCGAAAAATCGCCCTACCACGGGGCGTACCTCGCAGTCATAGAGTCGGTCTCCAAGCTGGTCGCGGCAGGCGGCGACCGGAAAAGCGCTCACCTTTCTTTTCAGGAATACTTTGAAAAGCTGCGCGGCGAACCCAAGCGCTGGGGCAAGCCGCTTGCCGCGCTTTTGGGCGGCTTCGATGCTCAACTGGATATCGGCGTCGCCGCCGTCGGCGGCAAGGACTCGATGTCGGGTTCCTTTGAAAATCTCGACGTACCGCCCACCCTCGTCTCCTTCGCGGTGACGACCGGGAGAGTCAAAAACGTCATGTCGCCCGAATTCAAGGCGTCGGGGCACGCCGTGGTTTGGTTCAAGCCGGAATACTGTGCCAACGGACTTCCGGTCCCCGCTTCGTTTATGGAAAACTGCGATAAAATCGCGGCACTTATAGAAAAAAAGCTCGCCTATTCCGTTTACGCTCCCGCTTACGGCGGTGTCGCGGAAGGCGTTATGAAATGCTGCTTCGGCAACGGCGTTTCTTTCGAGTATGACGACAATATCAGCCTTAAGGACATCTTCGGCTATTCCTACGGCTCGTTTATCGTCGAAGTCGACGAATATCCCGGCGAAGGAATATTGCTCGGCAAGACAAGAGCGACAGGCGGCATCGCTTTCGGTGAAAAACGTCTGCCCCTCGACAAGCTGCTTTACGCTTACGAGAAGACGCTCGAACCGGTGTACCCTTCGGAGGTGAAAACCGAAGCCAAGGAAATCCCTTATTTCGCCTACCTGGCACGGAATTGGGCAAAACCCGGCGTCAGGTTTGCTTCGCCGCGCGCTCTAATCCCGGTATTCCCCGGCACCAACTGCGAATACGATACCGCCGGGGCTCTCGCGAAAGCGGGAGCGACGCCGGAGATATTTATTATCAAAAATCTGACGCCTGAAGCCATCCGCGACTCAATAAACGCATTTGCCGAAAAGGTGGCGGATTCACAGATTATTTTTATCCCCGGAGGGTTTTCCGGAGGCGACGAACCGGACGGCTCCGGTAAGTTCATAACCGCGTTTTTCCGCAATGCGGCGATTAGCGAACGGGTGACGGAACTCATTGAAAAACGCGACGGACTTATCTGCGGCATTTGCAACGGCTTCCAGGCGCTCATCAAGCTCGGTCTGGTGCCCTACGGCAGAATCATGAAAACCGACGCCGCATCGCCGACGCTGACCTTCAACACCATAGGCCGCCATCAGTCGCGGCTGGTGAAAACCACAATCGCCTCCAACAAGTCGCCGTGGCTGATGAACGCCGCAGTCGGCGAAATTTACACCGTGCCCGTGTCCCACGGGGAGGGGCGCTTTTTAGCGGACGAGCGGCTGGTCCTGAAGCTCGCCGAAAACGGACAGATCGCCACCCAATACGCGGACGACGCGGGCAACCCCACCTACGATATCCGCTTCAACCCCAACGGCTCGGTCATGGCGGTGGAGGGGATAACCTCGCCGGACGGGCGTATTTTCGGCAAGATGGGGCACACCGAAAGGACGGGTAAAGGCTTGTATAAAAACGTCCCCGGCAATTATGACATGGGGCTGTTCGACTCCGCGGTCAAATATTTCAAGTGAGGTCGCTATGCCGCCGGTAGATTTTACCAAAGCGATGAAAAGGGAATATACGATACTCGCTCCCGATATTTTTCCGACGCATATGGAGCTTATCCGCGAAATTTTCCATATGTACGGCTACAACGTGGAAATCGTGCATTGTGAGGGCAAAAAGGTTATCGACACGGGGCTCAAATCGCTCCACAACGATATGTGCTACCCCGCGATATGTATGCTCGGGCAGCAGCTCTACGCGCTGACCTGCGGCGATTATGACCCGGGCAAAACCGCGCTCATCATGTTCCAGACCGGAGGCGGCTGCCGCGCCTCCAATTACATATGGCTGCTGCGCAAAGCGCTCGCGGGCTTGGGGATGGGTTTTGTTCCCGTCATATCGTTAAGCTTTGACGGCATAGAAAAATACAGCGGCTTTAAATTCACGGCATCAATGCTCATCAAGGGCGTAATGGCGGTGGTTTACGGCGATATGCTGATGCTTTTAAAAAATCAGGTGACTCCCTACGAGGTTCACGGGGGTGAAACCCAAAACCTGACGAAACGCTGGATAAAAGAGCTGACGGAGCAATTCCGCGCGAACAGAGGGCTGACCATAAAGAGCATGGGCAAAAATTTATCGCATATGGCGCGTGATTTCCACAACATAGAGCGCGTTCATATAAAAAAGACCAAGGTCGGCATCGTCGGTGAAATTTATGTAAAATATTCGCCTTTCGGCAATAATAACCTCGAAAAACTCCTTGCCGCGCAGGACTGCGAATACATGGTCCCCGGAGTTTTGGGATTTTTTCAGTATTGTTTCGCCAATATCGGCACGGATTATAAATACTACGGCGGCAGCCGAAGAAAGAAAATGATTGGCGAGTTCGCGGAAACCGCCGGCGAAAAGCTGGAAAAAGCTATGCTTGACGCACTTGCGGAATATCCCGAATTTATCGCCCCGCCGAATTTTGCCCAGACCAAACGTATGGCGGAGAGGGTGATCGACCGCGGAGTCAAAATGGGCGAGGGATGGCTTTTACCCGCTGAAACGGCGGAGCTGATCGAAAAAGGCTACGGCAACATCATCTGCGCCCAGCCCTTCGGCTGCCTGCCCAATCACATAGTGGGCAAGGGCGTGATAAGGACACTGCGCGAACTGTACCCGAAAGCGAATATCTGCCCCATCGACTACGATTCCGGCGCTTCGGGCGTCAATCAGGAAAACCGGATCAAGCTGATGCTGGCTATCGCGAGAGAGGAAAATCTGACCGATGATAAAAATCGGCATTGACGTGGGCTCGACGACGCTTAAATGCGTCGTGCTGGACGACGAAAACAACATTTTATATACATCATACAAACGGCATTATTCCAGGGTTTCCAAACTGACCGCCGAAACTTTGACAGAAATTTCACGTTCCCTCCCCCGCATTTGCGGCGGCAGGGCGGCGGTTACTGTGTCCGGCTCCGCCGGAATGGGCATGGCTAACGATTTGTCGTTGAATTTCATTCAGGAAGTTTACGCGACGCGGACGGCGATAAAACATTTCGCGCCCGAAACCGACGTCGCCATCGAACTGGGCGGCGAGGACGCCAAGATCATCTTCCTGACCGACGGCATGGAAGCGCGCATGAACGGCACCTGCGCGGGCGGCACGGGCGCGTTTATCGACCAGATGGCGTCGCTCATGGGCGTCGACGTCGGGGAAATGGATATCCTGGCGTCGCGGCGCGAAAATACCTACGCCATCGCTTCGCGCTGCGGGGTATTCGCCAAATCGGACGTCCAGCCGCTCATCAATCAGGGAGCGCGGAAGGAGGATATTGCGGCGAGCATCTTTTACGCGGTGGTGAGCCAGACCATAGCCGGGCTGGCGCAGGGGCGCGATATCGCCGGGAACATACTCTATCTGGGCGGACCGCTCACCTTCCTTTCGGAACTGCGCAAAAGCTTCGACCGCGTGCTGGGCGTAAACGGAATATGCCCGGAAAACTCGCTGTATTACGTCGCCCTCGGCGCGGCTTACGCTGCGGCGGATGAATGCGATATCGGGGAAGTCGCGGAGAAAATAGAGTCTTACAGCGCTTCCTGCGGTTATGGCGGCTGCGCAAGGCTGTTTTCCTCCAAGGACGGATACAAGGAATTTGATAAACGCCACCGCCGGTCGTCGGAGGGCATAAACGAGCTGACATCCCCCGCCGGGGATATGTTTTTAGGCGTCGACGCCGGCTCGACCACGGTCAAAGCGGTGCTGTGCGATGTCGCGGGGAACATTTTCCGCCCGTTTTACAGCGTCAACAGCGGCAACCCCGTGCCTCTTATCAAAAAATACCTCGGGGAATTATACCGCGATTTCCCGGACATTCACATCAAAAGCGCCGCCGTCACCGGCTACGGCGAGGATATCATAAAAAACGCGTTCCATATCGACATCGGGTTAGTCGAGACCGTGGCGCACTACACCGCCGCCAAACACTTCAAGCCGGACGTAGATTTTATCCTCGACATAGGCGGACAGGATATCAAATGCTTTAAAATACATAACGGCGCGGTCGACAGTATATTTTTAAACGAGGCTTGCTCCTCCGGCTGCGGTTCTTTTTTACAGACCTTCGCCTCCGCCATGGGATATAAGGTGGAGGATTTCGCGGTTTTGGGCATTTTCGCGGAAAAGCCCGTCGATCTCGGCTCGCGCTGCACGGTTTTTATGAACAGCTCTGTCAAACAGGCACAGAAGGACGGCGCGTCGGTGGAGGACATTTCCGCCGGGCTTTCCATAAGCGTCGTAAAAAACGCGTTGTATAAAGTGATCCGCTGCGCCAACGCGGAGGCTTTGGGCAAAAATATCGTGGTCCAGGGAGGCACCTTCCAGAACGACGCGGTGCTGCGCGCTTTTGAGCGGGAGATCGGACATGAGGTGTTCCGCCCGAAATATTCGGGCGTCATGGGCGCTTACGGCGCGGCGCTATACGCTAAAAGTCACGGTTTCAAAAACAGTACGATATTAACCGCCGAAGAACTAAAAGCGTTCACCCACAACGTCAAAGCGGTTTCCTGCGGAGGCTGCGGCAACAACTGCAAACTTACCGTAAATACCTTCGGTAAAAAAGACGTTTATATTGCCGGCAACAGATGCGAAAAGCCGTTGAACCTGCCGCATAGCGCCGAAAAATATGACTTATTCGCGTATAAAAACCAACTGCTCGAACGTTACCGGAAAAACGAGAGAACTTCCGGCAAACGCACCGTGGGCATCCCGATGGGACTTAATATGTACGAACTGCTGCCGTTTTGGGTCACGCTCTTCCAAAACATGGGGTTCGACACCGTCGTGTCCCCGGTTTCCACGCGCAAGCTCTATTTGAACGGGCAGCACACCATCCCATCCGACACGGTGTGCTATCCGGCGAAGCTGATGCACGGGCACATCGAAGCGCTGCTCGCTCTCGACGAACCCCCCGACGCCATATTTTACCCCGGTATGAGCTATAACATCGACGAGGGCTTGGGCGGCAACCATTACAACTGTCCCGTCGTGGCGTATTACCCGCAGGTGCTGAAAGCAAATATAAAAGCTCTCGGGAACACCAAATTTATCTGCGACTTCATCGGGTTGCACAACCGCAGGGAATTCCCGCGCCGTATCAAAGATATTCTCGAAAAATATTTCGGACCGATTCCGTTAAAAGCAGTAAAACGGGCGGCGAAAGCGGCATATGACGCCTATGACGCATATATGGACGAGGTGCGCGCCAAAGGGGAGGAGTTACTCGCCGTCGCGGCGCAAAAACGCTTGCCGGTCGTCGTCCTCGCGGGGCGTCCTTACCATATCGACCCGGAAATACACCACGGCATCGACGATTTGATATGTTCTCTCGGAGCGGTCGTGCTCACCGAAGACAGCGTGAGCCATAGGGTGAAAAAATTCCCGACTGCGGTGCTCAACCAATGGACCTACCATTCCCGCCTGTACGCGGCGGCAAAATTTGTCGCGGATTGCCCCGAGGACATGGATATCAATCTCGTCCAGCTCGTCTCCTTCGGCTGCGGCGTGGATGCGATAACCACCGACGAGGTGCGGTCCATCATAGAAAAATCCGGCAGAATATACACCCAAATCAAAATTGACGAGATCACCAACACCGGAACGGTCAAAATCCGGCTGCGGAGCCTTTTTGCCGCCGCCGCGGATAAAAACAAAACAATTAATTCTTGACAATTACTTTCGTCTATTGTAATATAAATATACAAAAGTTCATATAATCGGCCAACGTGAATAAAACTTATCGAAAGGCGTGTCATAAATGCCCGAATTAATTACAATATCCGTAATCGTCGCACTCGTCGCTTTAATTTTGCTCATTTTGTCCCTTGTCGTCATCAACGAATACGAAAGAGGCGTGATTTTCAGATTCGGTCACGTCGTGGGAGTGCTGAGGCCGGGACTCAGGATGCGTATCCCGTTCGGGATCGACGTGGTACATAAAATCGACATCCGCGTGCATGCCCTCGATGTCCCGGACCAGGAGATAATAACCAAGGACAACGTGTCCATCAGAGTGGACGCCGTGGTGTATTATCATATTTCCGACCCGGCGCTGGTGGTCACGAAAGTGGCTGACGTCAATTTCAGCACATCGATGCTGGGGCAAACCAACCTGCGTTCAGTGCTCGGTCAGCACGAGCTGGACGAAATTCTGACCAATGTGGAAAACATTAGCCTTGTGCTTAAAAATTTACTATCCGCCACCACTTCCTCGTGGGGTATCTTCATTTCCGCGGTAGAGCTTAAGAGCATCGAAATACCCGACGCCATGAAACGCGCCATGGCGAGGCAAGCGGAAGCGGAACGCGAACGCCGCGCCAAGGTGACCGCCGCGGAAGGCGAGGAACAGGCCGCAACGCAGCTTTACAAAGCGTCCGAAATCATATCTGCCTCTCCGGCGGCGTTGCAGCTTCGCTACCTGCAAACCCTAAACGATATCGCCGCGGAAAAGAACTCCACGATCATTTTCCCGATCCCCATGGAAATCATAAGCGCTTTCGGCAATTTATCCTCCCAAAAACCGCTTCAAGTGCAAAAGAAACAACAGCAGCCTGAAAATCAAGAGGACGAATAGCACAACGACAAGGAAATAAACGGCATGAACGTAAAATATTATAAAATATCCCATATTAACGGAGCGCGGCTCGCCGACGAGCTGGTGATATACGACAGGGGCGAAAGCACCCTCACCAACGCTTACGGGTTGGAAGCCGTCGTTTCGCGCGGGGTCATAATAAAAATCGGCTCCAACAACAACGCCGTCCCGGAGGGCGGTTTCGTCATATCCGGCCACGGCAAGGGCGCCGATATTATTTCCAAGGAGCTTTGCGAGGGCGCGAAAGTGACGCTCGACCGCGAAAGGCTTAGGATAAGCGCGGAGATCGACGCCGAAGCTAAGCTCTACTCGGTTAAAAAAAGCTTTGACGAAATTAAAGCGAGGTTTGACCTGCTGGTCGGTAATAAGTGCGCTTTTGACTTTGAAAACGCGTTTGATCTGATAAAATCCGCCGGAAACGCCATCGAAAACAACAACGCCGACGAGGCGAAAAAGCTGTTGGAGGAGGCGTATTACCTCACCGCCGAAAGTAAAAAGGGGGAAATCCGCGCGATCTGGCACCGTCCGCTGGAACGCTCGGCGGCGGAAGTCGGCATGACCGTTAAACGCCTGAAAGACGCGGGCTTCAATCTGCTGCTTATCGAAACCAATTACGAAGGCTGGTCCAACGCCAAAAAATGCGTCTACGATTACCTACCGCTCCGCCCGGAACTTCAAAACGCCGACTTCGACCTAATCGACGAATTTATAAAAGCGGGCAAAACGTACGGCGTAAAAATCCACGCCTGGGTAGAAAATTTTTTCTTCGGCGTGGACGGTTACGGCTGTAAAATGCTTGAAATTCGCCCCGACCTAATCGCCCGCACCAAAAGCGGCGGCGTCCTTGTGGACGGCTGGGATAATTTTATTTTCCTGAATCCCGCTCTCGACGAGGTGCACGACCTTTTAATCGGGGAATATCGCAGCCTGCTTGAAAACTATGATTTCGACGGCATACAGCTCGACTATATCAGATACCCCGTAATAAAGGATATCGAACATTCCGCGGGGTTTGAAAAAAAGACCAAGTCCATGTTCAAATCGGAAACCGGAATAAACATTGATAAGATAAAATCCGTGGATTCCCCCGAATGGCATAAGTTTAACGAATGGCGCGCTGCCCGCGTGACCGCTTATGTGAAGAAGGCGGTCGATATGATCGCCGGATTCAAAGCCGCCGGGAGGGATATCAAGCTTTCCACCGCGGTTTTCGGCAACCCCGACGAGGCGATACGCTTAAAATGCCAGAACTGGCTCTACTGGACCAAGCAGGGCTGGTTGGACTATATATTCCCGATGGCGTACCTGAGCGACGCGGGGGATGTGGAAAAAGAAATACGTCATATGGTCGAAAATTACGGCGAAGTTCCGAACGTTTCGGGCTTGTCGCCCATGTACGGCCGCTTGCCGGTCATTGAATCCACCAAGCAGGTGGAAGCCTGCCGCAGAGCGGGCGCGGCGGGAGTTGCGTTTTTTGAAACCAAGGCGCTCACCGACTTGCAGATAGACAAGCTGAAAAAGGGTGTTTTCCGGGAGTAAAATTTTATTATATAAAAGGGACCGCCATACGGCAGTCCCTTTTATGTTGCGATAAATGCAATTGTTATTCGTCGAAATAGAACGCTATCGCTTCTTGCAGATTATTATTGAATTCGCCCTCTTTTGATTCCCAGTTGGAGGCGAAGTTGGTGTTCTTGTTGTTGATACAGACGTTGAGCTGATGCGCCGGCCAGTTGAGCGTGTAGGAGTACAGATAGCCGAAGTTGCAGAGAATGCCTTCGCGCACCATATCGATGATTTTAATGGAATCCTCGTCGTTGGTATATCTCTCTTTGAGCACCAGCGAATAGTATTCGGGAACCACGGACCTCGCGGATTCGACGCAGAGCGCCTCGGTGATTATACCGATAAAATCGAGGTTTCCGTCGCTGGTGAGCGGGATCGACAACACGGAGTAGAAATCGCAGCAGGTCGAATAATATCCGGCTTGTTCCTCATTAAATTTGGGCATGGGCAGGATGCCGTATATGGTGTTATAACTTTGGAGCTGTGCGCCGGTGCCGAGGTATAGCGGGGCGAACAGTGCTTTTCCTTCGCCGAACACCGAAACCGTGGTCTCCATCTGGTTTGCCTCCGTGCATACCTTGGTATAAGGAGATGCGACCACAAGGTCGTACAGCTTGGCGAGCGCGTCATAGGTTTTTGGGACGTTTATGGTGAAATAAGGCTTGCCGTCGGCGTCCTTTGTGGTGACGGGTATATTGAAAGCGTCCTGATAAACGTCAATCTGGGTGGTCAGAGCCGTGGTGTAGCCGTATATTTGGTCCTCGACCACGGAATTTTCGTTGTAAGTGTCTTTAATAATCTGGTACATGGCGTCAAAGGTCCATTTGCCGTCCCAAACCATATCGTACAGGTTATTCATGTTATAAGACTCGGCGAGCGTTTTGTTAAAAAACACACACTGCATGGATTCCCAGAAGGTGAGTGAAATGTCGCCCGAAAGGACATACAGCTTGTTGTTAAGCGACATTTCCGAAATGAAATCCTGAGACCACCAGTCTTTTTCAAAATTTATGTATTCGTCCAGCTCGTACCAGTTGATAAAAAGCCCGTCGGAAATGAGCGAAGGCATTATCGCCGCGTAACCGGAGATGATATCATAGTCGGCGGTGCCGCCGTTTACGGTGTTTCTGACGTAGGTCATGAAATTTTCATGTTGGCCCCAGGCGCCGAGCTGGTTGATTGTCTTTATTTTCACGCCGAAGCGCTCCTCAACCAAGCGGTTGCGTTCCGCGATAAGAATGTTCACCTTTTCGGCGGCGGTGTCGTCGGGTTCGTATTCGTATTTGTATTCGCTCCTTTGGAGGATGGTGAAATCCCTGCCGCCAAAATTGGTTTCGGGAAGCCCGTCGTCAAATTCCTCATCCGACAAATCGGCACCGGATGGGTCTTCGGAAGGATTGCCGGAATTTTCCGACTGTTCGGCAACGGAAGACTGTTGGGAGCTATTTTCTCCGTTGTTTTCACCGCATGCCGCGGCGGTCATCACAATAAAAACAATCGACAATAATACGGCCGTAAACTTTATTTTCATATTCGAGCTCCTTTCATGATATACAAATTATATCAAACAAGCCATTAAAAGTCAATAGCCGGATTTATTGACAAAGACCCAAGAGTATGATATATTGATAAAAGGAGGAACATATTTATGAACAACGCCGAAAAATATATCGAATACGCCAAAAATGCCGGAGCCGCCGACGCGGTGAGGTTTGACATAGCGGATATCTGCTTTGACAACCGCACATACCTAAAATGCCTGTACGGCTGTCCCGACTTTGGCAAAAACCACACTTGTCCGTCTAAACCGGGCTCCCCTTCCATGGCGGAATACCGCGATATGTTTTCACGCTATAAATGGGGGATAATCGTCCACACCCACGACAAGGCGTCGTCGCAAAAAATTTCCTTCGGCATAGAGGGTCAGGCATTCCGCGACGGATATTATTTCGCCTTTTCGCTTTCGGACTGCGACCTGTGCGAAACCTGTGCCGCCGTGGATAATAAGCCCTGTCGTTTTATACATAAAGCCCGCCCGGCGTTTCACTCGGTGGGGATAGACGTGTTTAAAACCGTGAAAAACCTCGGCTTGCCCCTGTTCACGCTTGCCGACGCTTCAAAAGAGGAGCAAAACTGGTACTCCGCTGTTTTTGTAGAATAATCTTGTTTTTGCAAAATGTAAACCGGCGCAAACGGAAAAGCGCCGGTTTTATTTTTTGTATTTAGTAGTTAGTATTGCCTACGCCGCAGCCTTAATTTATCTCCAAGCCATCCTTATCCGGGAGCGCGGGGAAATTATCTTCTAAATTGTCCTGATACCAATATGCCACCGATGAAATGTCGTCTTGCAGCGGCAGGTACCTGCCTCCGGAACGCCAGCCGAGCGCCTGTATGTTCACCTTGATATCGCTGTCAAAATAAATCGGGTCGGCTATATGAAAACGGTACATCGAAAACCTCGCCTGGGATTTATACACGTCGTCCACCGCCATCTTGTGGAACCCACCGTAAGGACCGGTAAAATCCACATACCTGCCGTTGACGTCAAAGTTATACGCGCCGCAGAAGTAATCCTCCGTGCCGGTGCCGCATATGGTCGGGAACTCGTCATCGCCGTCGAGAAAAAACTTTATCTCGCCCTCGCCCCACCAGCCGTTGCTTTTGGAACCCCAAAAAAGATAGGTACCGACATACTGCCCGCGCCCTCTCACATTGTCGAGTATGGTATGAACGCCCTTATAAGGAAGGCTTTTCACCCGCCTGAACTGCGCGTGGAAATACCCGGTGTTGGGTTGCAAATCGGTGAGCAGGTAGTCGATTTGGTAATAAACCATAATGTCGTTGGAGCTTATGTTTTCCAGCGTTATCTTAAAACGCTCGTAAAAGGGCATTTCAAAATAAGAATTCAAGCCTTTTCTCGGGTTGACGCAAACCGCGAGGGTTGAAATCTGCTTGTATTCGCCGTAGTCCGCGTTGCAGAAGAAATCGCCCAGCGGCACTTCCACCGACGGCTTGTCGTTGCCGTCCCAGTACATACGCAGAATAAGGGGGCGTTTTTCGCCGGACGAATCGGTCATCCAGATATGTTTTATCACGCCTTGCCCCGCCGCGTCAGCCAAAATTGCGGTTTCGCCCGCCTTGACGATTATGGAAGGCGAAACCTTCCAGCCGCGGCCGAGGTCCCTGGCGCAGCCCGCGCCCGTGCCCTCCGTCGCCATGCCGCCTTTGCCCTTTTCACCGCTTTTGTTTTCCGCCGATATGGACCTGCTCTTGGCGTCGGAAAGCAGAGTAAGACCGTGCATCCCGAACCCTAAACCGTTATACATGATAATTCCTCCTTGTTGATTATTTAATACTGATATTCATCACGCAGGGCTGGGAATTCCCCAACCATTCGTTGATATAATAAGTAAAGGTGTCGCTGCCGGTATAATCTTTATCGGGGTAATAGACAAAAGTCCCGTCGCGGTTGATCGTCACCGTCCCATGCGCCGGCGATTCTGCGATAAAGTACCGCGTTATATCGCTGCCCCCGTTAATTCTACCGGAGTAAACGGTATTTTTATTTACTGTAACGCTCATATCGTCCGCCGCCTGCGGCGTTGTGACGAGGTTGCCTCTGGCAAACTGATAGGTGTAGTCGTACACCAAGCGGTATTCCGGGATATCCGAACGGCACGCCATGCCGAATATATCATAGCTCTGGAAATACATATGCATGGCGTCCGTCATATAACCGTAATCCGCGCCGCCTTTGAGATATGCGAAATATTTCCGCAGATACAGTTCGTTTGAGGGAACCAGCCATGATATTTCCAGCTCTATCGACATATTAAACTCCCTCGCCAGCTCCGCCGCCTGCTTTATTCGCGGTGACTGAGTTTTATCGTCGAAGGCAAAATTGGGTTGCAGGCAGGCGGTGTCAAAACCAAAGGATTTCCAATCCTTATTCCCGTAAGCCGAATAATACGGTATCCAGAAGAACTGATAACCCTTCGAGTGGGTAAAATCGGCGATACCGCGCAGGGTTTCCGCGTCACCGGAAGCGGTGATATCCTCCCTGTACCAGTAAAAGCCGGAAAGCCGCAGATTTTTATAACCTTTCTCGTTAAACCTGTTTATCACGAGATCGATAAACCATTTTGCGACCTTGATCCTGTCTGCGTTTTCGGATAAGTTTTCACTCTTTCCGTCGCCGTCCACGTCGCCGAAAGAAGTGACTTCGGGCGAAAGGTAGATCAACGTCGGGTAAACGTTGCAAACATAGTCGGGCATACCGAGGGTATCCTTTACCTTGCCGACGGTCTTGTCCAGTGCGTCGAAACCGACTCCGTCCTTAAACAGAAGCTCGTAAAGACCGATCCAATCGGCCTGATAATTCTTCGACCATGTATCGCCTCCGGTGGAAAGACCGCTCGGCAGGTATAAAAACGAATCGAAAAAGGTATCTTTTATTTTGCCGTTTTTGTCGAGATACGCGACATATGGCAGCAGAAAGTCCTCGTCGGCGGTGAACCCATTGTAATAAACGAGCATTATGTCCTTCGCGCCGCCGAGAAGGTCAGGGTCGGGGGCGGCGTATTCGCCCTCTTTCGGAGCGGAGGTCAAATATGAATATTCAATGCCGCTGTTTTCGAGAACAACTCCGCTCGCGGCGTTCTTTTTACCGTAGATTTCGATCTCGTCGAGGAAGACATGGGCCGCAGCGGTGAAGTCTATCCTCGCAAATCTGGCACGGTAGCTTCTGTCCAGCGAAGCCGAAAGCGGGGAACGGCACTCGTCTTTTGAAACTTCAAAGTTTTTATATTCCGCCACGGGGTACCATTTAATGCCGTCGTCGGAAAGGTACATGGTTACGCTGTCCGGCACATAGATTGACCAGCTTGTGTATTTAAGGAAATCAATCTTAAATCCGCCGACAGATGAATAATGCCGCAAATCGTAAAATATTGACCTGACTCCGCTTCCCGTGACGTGCGCCCACTCACCGTTGTAGCAATAAGTGGTGGAAGCGTATTTCCCGTCGGTGAGCAGCGTCGTGTCTTCGCCGTCGTTGGCTTCGGATTGGCTTACATCAAGAGCGGGGTTGTTCGCCATCTGCTGGCTCAAACCTAAAATAAGATTTTGGGTGACGTCGTAATCGGGCAATGACGCGCTCCAATACGAACCGTCGTCATGAGACAGCTCAAGAACGCCAAACAGACTGCCGTAAAAATCGGACAGCTTTTTTTCGTTCGCATAGGCGAAAACCTCCTCTGCCCAATAACAGGGGGCATAATCGGATGAACCGAGCGTCAGCCTGAAATATCTTGCTTTAATACATTTATCAAAAGAGAGGGTGTATGCAAAAGTCGAATTATCGCCTTCGGGGGCGTAACCCCTGCCGACATAGGTATAGCTGATATTGTCGGACGAAACATAAAAATCCGCATATACGGGGTAATAAATCCCCGCCGAATGGCGCGATAAAAAAGACGCGCCGAACGAATAGAGGTTATCATAAATTTTACCGAGGTCGAGGGTAATATCCGTGTTATGCGATGCGTCGAACGAAGTCCAGTTGCTTTTTTCGTTATAAGTGACGAAATCTCTGCCGTCGGTCAGTACCGCGGTGTCCGAAACGGTGTCCGCGGCGACGGCGGCGTCGAACGATGCGAGCATGTTACCCTTGGACACGTCATAGGTTTTGCCCGAAAAAACCGTATTGATATCGGAGCTTTTAGCGGATAAAGCATAGGCTTTAGCGGCCTCCTCGGCGTACCAATCCTCGGAGGATTTTATGTTCGCGGCAACGGCGACCTCGTCAATAAAGACCCAGTAGGAAATCCGGGTAACCGTAAACCTAACATACCTCGCGTCGACGGCCGTGCCGAGGGTGAGCGTCGCTTTTTGCAGACTGCCCGCGGCGTACGGAGGGATAACGGCATTCCCGGCGACAATCCAGTTTTTATTATCGGCCGAATATGAAACCCCGACGGTTTTGGGGATGTTAATCGCCGCATCCGTAGTGGAAAGGTAGCTCAATTCAAAATTATAAACCTCGCTATATAACTGACCGAGATCGACGGTGATAACGGTGTCGGAATTAAACCCGCAGAACGCGGCGTCCGTAAAATTGGCGTCGGCGTTTTGCCCGTCGGTCAGCTCTGAACCGGAATCGGCATAAGTTGCGGCGGGATCTGGCGACGCTGTATAGGATTTCCCGACCGAAATAACGGTTTTATACGCGGGGATAAGCGCGATACCGAGTATATGCAGCCTTATGCGGATATAATCGGTGGCGTTGACAACTCCGTTCCCGTCCGTGTCGGCGGCGTCCCTTTCGGTGTCGTTCAAAGTGGCAAGGCCGAGTATCGCCAGACGGAGTTTTATATAATCCTTTACCGTAATAACGCCGTCGCCGTTTGTGTCGCCCTTGGAATACGGCGGGATTGAAGCGGCGGCGGAAGCCGAAGCCGTAGCCGTAGCCCTGAAATTCACAGCGCCGCTGTAAAACACAAACAGAAGCGCGAGCGTCAGAGCAAGAGTTAAGCATAACCGTCTTTTCATTGCGGTATCCTTTCTGAGTTTTGGGTTTCATTCAATGGTTTATTATATTTTCCGGTTTTAATATAACGCCGATAATTTCGTCGTAAACCCTCTTCGCATAGAGCTTATAGGTTTCGTCACGCGGGTGCAGCCCGTCGGTAAAAACGCTCGGATTTTCCAGCGACCAGGTGTAAATATCTATGACGGGCAGGTCGTTTTCTTCGGCTATCTCGCGGTTTAACGGCACCGCGTGGGCGACTATCCTCGCCGCCCATTCCTCCCACGGCCAGACAGTCGAGTAGAAGAGCGTGGATGGGACACCCATAAATATTTGCACGTTTTCGTTCGCGGCGCGGTAAGCGTCGAAAAACAGTCCGGCGCTTTCCTTGTATTTGACCTCTCTCTCGGGGTTTGTCCAGTCCTTGTAATCCTGCCCCGGGTTGCAGTCGTTGGTGCCGAGCATAAACAACACCACATCGGGCTTGAAAGCCTTGGAAGCGTTATATTCCGCGGTTTTTTTATACGCGTAATAATCGGTGTCTATGAGCGAATAGCCGTCTATGCCGAAATTTTTCACATAGTAATTATAACCGAGCATCTGTTGAAGGTACGCGGGATAATTTTGTATATTCGGGTAGGTAGAATTGGCTCCCTTGGTGATGGAGTCGCCCACGCAGGCGACCTTTACGAGGTCGCAGGTTCCGTCGATAACGGTGTCGGCAGCGTTTTTGCCGTCCGACGACGCTATGTAATCCATCAAAGCCGCCACGCCGTTATAAACCGCGCAGGCGTTGTTGCCGATAACGGCGGCGTTTGTGCCGGAAACGATGATTTTATAGGCATTGTAATCGAAATCCTTTTCATAATACCCCCCGACAAGCTCCCTGCCGGGGACGATGCCTATTATCAGCTCGTTTTCGCCCCGCACCCTGTCTTTCGGGTATGCCGAAACCGCGGCGTCGGCGTAAGCGTCGAGATAATCTTTCAGCCAAACGGCGACGTCGCCGTATTTCGCTTCGTTTTCGGTGGGCGCGTAGATGATATCAAAATCGCAAAGCGTGACGCCGTTTATCGCCGCTCCCTCAAGCGGGTACGGGTGGTCGTAATAATATTCAAAGCCGTCTATAAGCTCCGCTCCGACGCCCCTTGTAGTGACAAGGTTTTCGGCGAAATAAACCGCTCCCTCCGTCACCGCGCTGCGGGAGCTTCCGCAGATGTAGATATTGTTACCCGCGGTTTTCACCGCGAAATCGCGCTTGTTCATGCCCTCGGTTAAATTTTCTGAAACTCCGTCGGATATGATACCTATAACGATAGAATTTTTGGGCACGGCGTACCCCGCGGTGTATTTGACGACCGGAAATTCCAACCCGCTTGCAGCTTTAACCTTTTCGGCGATATAATCCGCTTCGTCGGCGTAGGTGCGGAAATAGACTATTGTGTATATCACGGGCTCGACTTCCTCGGATTGTTCCGAACTCTCGGCGGAAACTTCGCCGCCGTTTCCTTTGCACGACGAAAACAGCGTGCCGAAAACCAGCGCCGCGGCAAATGCGACGGTTAAAAAGCGTTTCATTTAAAGCATCCTTATTTAAAATATTTAGTACTTGTGACGTCTTTATGTATCAATTATAACAAAACCGGCGTAAATGTCAACGGAAAAGAAAAATAAGCCGCCCGTTTGACTCAAAGGGCGGCTTTATAAAATCATGCGGTCATTTTGCCTTGGAATCGCAATAGACACAGCGGTAAGTGCGCGTTTTGGCGTCCGCGAGTCTGAAAACTTGATCCAGCTCCTGCTCCCCGCTGGTGATGCAGCGGGGGTTTTTGCACACGAGGATATTAACGAGCTTTTCGGGGAGCGTGAGGTGATCGCTCTTGCACAGCATACCGTCGCGTATGATGTTGACCGTTATATCCGGGTCGATATATCCTAAAACGGTAAAGTCCAAATCTATAATCCTGCCTATTTTGATGATATCCTTGCGCCCCATCTTGGTGCTTTCGGCGTTATTAATCATCGCCACGGTGCAGTCGAGATTTCCCAGTCCCAAAGTGCGGTAAATGTCCATGCCCTTGCCCGCCGTGATATGGTCGAGCACTATCCCGTTGGTTATCTGTCCTATTACCATAATTTACGCCTCCAACAACTTCATTATCAGCGCCATGCGTATAAATTTTCCGTTTAGCACCTGCTTGAAATAACAGGCGCGGCGGTCTTCGTCGACTGCGACGGATATCTCGTTCACCCTCGGCAGGGGATGCATCACGCACAGGTCGGGCTTCGCGTTTTTCAGCTTTTCCGGGGTCAGCACATAGGTGTCTTTCAGGCGCAGGTAATCGGCTTCGTTAAAAAACCGTTCCTTTTGGACCCGGGTCATATACAGGATATCGAGCTGCGGCATAACCTGCTCAATCCTTCGCACCTCCTCAAAAGGTATGCCGCCGGGGAGGAGGGATTCGGCTTTCACATATTCCGGCACGCATAATTCTTCCGGGGATATAAGTATAAAACTGACGCCCTCATAACGGGAAAGTGCGCTGATTAAAGAATGCACCGTCCTGCCGAATTTAAGATCGCCGCAGATACCCACGGTGAGCTTTTCAAAGCTGCCCTTTTCGCGCTTTATGGTCAACAGATCCGCCAGCGTCTGAGTGGGGTGGTTGTGACCTCCATCCCCGGCGTTGACTACGGGGACGGGGGAATTTATCGCCGCCACGCGCGCCGCGCCCTCTTTCGGATGGCGTATCGCTATAATGTCGGCGAAGCAGGCGACGGTCCTGATCGTGTCCGCCACGCTTTCACCCTTTGAAGCCGAGCTGGCGTCCGCCGACGAAAAACCGATAACGCTTCCGCCCAGCTCTATCATCGCGGCCTCGAAGCTCAGGCGCGTTCGCGTGGACGGTTCGTAAAACAATGTGGCGATTTTTTTGTTTTTGCATTTTTCCCGGTATTTGTGCGGGTTTTCGATAATGTCGAGCGAGGTTTCGATAAGACCGTCAATCTCCTCAACCGAAAGCTCCCGGATATCGGTAAGACTTTTCATACGTTTCCGTTATCTCCTTATCCAGCTTTCGTCGGAAGGGTTATCCCGAAACGCCGAAAGCTTGGCGATGTCCGCCTCCGCGATATAGCCCAGCTCCACCGCTGTCCGCGTCACGGTGTCAAAATCGGTGAGCGAAACGTTCTTTATCTGCGCTTTTTCCAGGCGTTCCATACCTTTTGCCATACCGTAGGTGAATATGCTCGCCACCCCCATAACCTCCGCCCCCGCTTCGCGGAGTATCTCGACCACTTCGATGACGCTTCCCCCGGTGGAGATAAGGTCCTCGACCACCACGACCTTATCGCCGGGTTCAAGCTTGCCTTCGATTTGATTTTTACGCCCGTGGTCCTTCGCTCCGGAACGGACATAGCCCATGGGGATGCCCATGATATGCGCGGTAATGGCGGCGTGGGCGATCCCGGCGGTGCTGGTCCCCATAAGTTTTTCGGCGGCGGGATAATTTGCCTTGATCAGCTCCGCCAGAGCGTTTTCCACGTCGCCTCTCACCGACACGTCCGAAAGCGTCAGACGGTTGTCGCAGTACACCGGGCTTTTTATGCCGCTCGCCCAAATAAACGGAATTTCGGGTCTGAAAAACACCGCTCCGATTTTTAAAAGGTCTTCAGCTATTAATTTTTGGGTATTCATATTTATTACCGTTCCTTTCATTATATAAAATCATTCAGGCATCTGCGATAAGCTTCGGCCGGGTTTTGCGCCGCGGTTATCGGGCGTCCGACCACTATATAATCGGAACCCAGCCGTTTTGCGTCGGCGGGAGTGGCGATGCGCGCCTGATCACCCGTTTCGCTGTCGGCAAAACGCACGCCGGGCGTGACCGTCAAAAAACCGTCCCCGCAGGCGGTGTGCACAGCCTGCGCTTCCAGCGGTGAGCAGACCACGCCGTCCAGCCCCGCTTCCTTGGCGTTTGAAGCGTATTTCAGCACCGTCTCCTCCATGGAGGAAGCAATCAAAAGTTCGTTTCGCATTATTGTCTCGCTTGTGGAGGTGAGCTGCGTCACGGCGATGAGAAGCGGACGCGTGCCGCTGCCGTCCGGCTTGGTCAAACCCTCGATAGCGGCGCTCATCATGGCTTTGGTGCCGGCGGCGTGCAGGTTTACCATATCGACCCCCAGACCCGACAATACCCGCATTGCTTTCCTGACGGTGTTGGGAATATCGTGCAGTTTTAAATCAAGAAACACCCTGTACCCGCGCGATTTGATAACCTTCACGATTTGCGGGCCTTCCGCGTAAAACAGTTCCATTCCTATTTTGATAAAGGGTTTTTCTTCCCCGAATTTGTCGAGGAATGCCAGCGTTTCGGTTGCCGAACCGAAGTCGCAGGCTATTATCACGTCTTTTCCCATTTGTGAGCGCCTCCCGTTATTTCACATATTTTTTTAATGCCGTACTTTTCCATCGCGGCGGGCAGAGCTTCGATAATTTCGATGCAAGCGCGCGGATTTATCAGGTTAGCCGCCCCCACTTCGACCGCCGTCGCACCGGCGAGCATGAACTCTATCACGTCCTCTGCCGTACTTATCCCGCCCATTCCGATTATAGGTATTTTCACCGCTTCATATACCTGATAAACCATCCGCAGCGCAACCGGCAATACCGCCGGACCGGAAAGCCCCCCGGTTATGTTGGCGAGGACGGGCTTTCGTTTTTTAAGGTCAATCCTCATGCCTACTAAGGTGTTTATAAGGCTGACGCCGTCCGCTCCGGCGTCCTCGCAGGCGGCGGCGACGGCGACGATATCCGCCGCGTTGGGTGAAAGCTTTACGATCAGCGGCTTTTTCACCGCTTTTCTCACCGATTTTACCACCCCGAACGCCGCTTCCGGCGACGAACCGAAAGCCATGCCCCCGCCGTGGACGTTGGGGCAGCTTATGTTAAGCTCTATCCAGCCCACCTGTTCCTCTTTGTCCAGCAGGGAAGCGGTGTAAACGTATTCTTCGGCGGAAAACCCGCTGACGTTTGCCATCACCCTTTTTTTGAACACCTTTTTCAGCTTGGGCAGCTCCTCGCTTATGACCGCTTCCACACCGGGGTTTTGCAAGCCCACGGAGTTTAGCATCCCGGCGGGACATTCCGCGATCCTCGGCGTCGGATTGCCGAAACGCGGTTCTTTTGTGGTGCCCTTGAAGGAAAAAGTCCCCAAACGGTTTATATCGTAAAATTCCGCGAACTCGTACCCGTAGCCGAAAGTCCCGCTCGCCGGGATAACCGGGTTTTCGAGCAACGTCCCGCAGAGATTTACCTGTGTATCGGCCATGCTATTTCCTCTTTTTCCAACACCGGGCCATTACGGCAGATGCGCTTGTTCCCGTATAAGGTCTTGCAAGAGCAGCCCATGCAGGCTCCGAAGCCGCAGCCCATGCGCTCCTCGAAGCTGTACTGCCCGGAAGTTTTGGTTTTATTATACACCGCCCTCAGCATTGGTTCCGGCCCGCAGACGTAGGTGTAGGTGTAATCGCCGGCATTAACAAGAGCGTCGGTCACAAAACCCTTGATCCCGTATGAGCCGTCGGCGGTGGTTACAAGCGTTCTGACACCGATTGAATCGAATTCTTTTTCGTAAAAAACCTCGTCTCCTCGGTTGAAGCCCATTATCAGAGATACATTTTTGTCCTCCGAGACGAGCTTTTTCGCTAACATATACAGCGGCGGCACGCCCGCCCCCCCGCCTACGAGGAGCGGTGAATGCCCGCTTTTCGCGGTGTCGTAGCCGTTCCCCAACCCGGTAAGCAGGTTTAATTTAACCCCCTCCGTGAGTGAAGCCATATACTCGGTCCCGCGCCCCACCGTCTTGTATATCAGCGTCAGCATACCATCCGACACGTCGCAGACGGATATGGGGCGCCGGAGATAAAAGCCATCAAGGCGAATATCCACAAATTGTCCCGGTACCGACATCAAAGAGGTGTCGCCCGCAAGGCGCAGCTCGTAAAACGCGGCAGCTATCGTTTTGTTCGATATGACGGTAAAAATTCTTTCATTCATTGTTTATATCGTTTCCTTAAATAATCCCGATAATTGCTTTGCTTCCCGGGTGAGCCAAACCGGCTCGCCGTCCTTAAAAGTCGCCATGCATTTACCGTAAACACTCCAACCCTCGAACGGCGTCGCTCTGCCCATGGAGAGAAATTCTGCGGGATCTATGACATACCTCGCGTTTAAGTCAAAAACCGTAAAGTCGCGTTGGTTTTCTTTGATTTTAAACCGCCAGCGCGGCGATAAGGTCATCAGTTTTATCAATCCTTCCAGTTCGATTATGCCCGTTTTAACAAGGTAAGTGTATAAAAGCGGGAAAGCGGTCTCCAACCCGGTTATCCCGAACGCGCTTCCCGCGAGATTGCGGCTTTTTTCCTCCGCCGTATGGGGCGCGTGGTCGGTGGCAATCATATCGATCGTGCCGTCGGCGATGCCTTCGAGCAGCGCCATGCGGTCGGCGATCCCTCTTAAAGGAGGGTTCATTTTGAACCTGCCGTCCTCTTTGAGGTATGTTTCGTCCGTCAGCAGGTAATGCGGAGCGGTTTCGCAGGTGACGTCTATACCCGCGCTTTTGGCTTGTCTGATAAGAGCGACGGATTCCTTTGTCGAGATATGACAGACATGATATGCGCAGCCCGTCTCCGCGGCAAGTTTTAAGTCCCGCTCTATCTGCCGCCATTCGCTTTCGCCGCTTATGCCCTTGTGACCGTGCGCCTTGGCGTACTCGCCGTCGTGTATATACCCGCCGCACAGCAATGCCTCGTCCTCGCAGTGGGCGGCGATGATTTTACCCAGCGTTTTGGCTTTTATCATTGCTTTCCGCATGACCTCTGCGTCACGGACGCCGCGCCCGTCGTCGGAAAAAGCGCAGACATGGGGAGCGAGGCGTTCCATGTCCGAAAGCTCGCGGCCTTTTTCGCCGACCGTGATCGCTCCGTAGGGGTACACGCCGATGACGGCGTCTTTTTTTATAATATCCGTTTCATATTTCAAATTATCTGGACAATCCGGCACGGGGTTGAGGTTGGGCATGGCGCAAACGTCGGTGTAGCCCCCGCGCGACGCCGCCATAGTGCCGGTGCGTATGGTCTCTTTATATGAAAAACCCGGCTCGCGCAGATGAACGTGAACATCCGCGAAACCGGGAAAAATTGTATATGATTGATTTTTATAAATTAAAAGCAGTTTTTCAAGACTGCCACGGTCTTCCCCGCTCTGGCAGTCCGTGTGGGCGTTGATCGGATTTTTTATTAAATCCATGCTTTCCTCCATAAAAAAACCCCGCTTGCAGGCGGGATGATAATACTGATCCCTCATTAAAATAAATTGGGATGAGTATAAAGCAAGAAAACAAAACGCAAATGCCAATTCTTATTCGTATATGTATCTTGTCAGTATCCCGTACTGCTCTTAAAGACCTTATGTATTGTATCACCGCAGATTCGTTTTGTCAAGCGCTAATGAAAATAAATAAAGCTGTATTTCTGCGGTTGTCAAACATATGGTCTATTTTTTATTTTAAAGAAAGCCGTTAA
>CAYOGQ010000014.1:0-24301 GCA_964403645.1 uncultured Ruminococcus sp. | reverse complement strand
TACGATGAATCGGTGTCCGACGCCGAGATTATCCGTATCGTCAAGGACGGCGAAACGCTGTCGCTCTTATCCGGCGGGGATGCCGTTTTGATACTCGACAAAACTCCGTTTTACGGCGAATCCGGCGGTCAGGTGGGCGACACCGGAGTTATCTCCACCGCTACGGGGCGGTTTACCGTCACCGACACCAAAAAAACCAACGGCGGGCAATACCTGCACCACGGGCATTTGGAAGAAGGCGTTATCGAACTGGGCAAGGCAACCGCCGAAGTCGATGTCAACCGAAGGGGCGCGATAATGCGAAACCACTCATCGGCGCATCTGCTCCAAGCCGCGCTGCGGAGGGTGCTCGGAAGCCATGTCGAGCAGGCGGGTTCCTATGTGAGCGACAAAATCGCGCGGTTCGACTTCACCCACTATCAGGCGCTGTCCAAAGACGAAATTTTGGAAGTGGAGCGTCTGGTCAACGGAGAAATTTTAAAGGGAGAAGCCATAACCTGCACCGAAATGCCTGTCGCGGAAGCGAAAAAGACCGGAGCGACGGCGCTGTTCGGCGAAAAATACGGCGACACCGTGAGGGTGGTAAAAATGGGGGGCTTTTCCGCCGAATTCTGCGGCGGCACCCATCTCGACAACACCGCCAAGGTCGGGTTGTTCAAGATAATTTCCGAGTCCTCCGTCGCGGCGGGAGTCAGGCGTATAGAAGCGTTGACAGGCTTTAACAGTCTCGGATTGATATATGAAAATGAAAATATAATAAATAACGCCGCGCACGCCCTTAAAGCCGGCGGGGCGAACGAGCTGGCGCGCAGGGCGGAAGCCGTCATGGGCGAAATCAAATCGTATAAAAAGTCGCTTGAAGCCTTAAACCTCGCCGTGGCAAACGCCAAAATAAAAGAGACCTACGCCGCGTCGCAGCATATCGGCACTATTAAAATAGTCAAAGTTAAATTCGATGATATTCCCGTCGATTCGCTGCGGCTTGCGGCGGATGCGCTGCTTGACGCGCACCCCGAATGCGTGTGTCTGCTCGCAACGGTCATAGATGGCAGGGTATTTTTCACCGCGGGCTGCGGCAAAACCGCTCTCGCCCAAAAAGCCAACGCCGGGAAACTGCTTTCGGCCATATCTCCCATCGTCGGCGGAGGCGGCGGCGGCAGACCGGACCGCGCCTCAAGCGGCGGCAAGCTTCCTGAAAAAATAGACGAGGCTTTCGACAAAGCCGACGAAGTGATAAAATCTCAAACAGGAGCGTCGGAAAGTTAAATCATTCGGACGGCAATTTGCGGCTCACCGAGGAAGGAAAAAAAATTATGAAATGCCTTTTTTGCTCTATTATTAAAGGGGATATCCCCTCCGCGCGCGTTTTTGAAAACGACGACGTCTACGCCTTCAAGGACATCCATCCCAGCGCACCGGTACACGTTCTGGTTATCCCAAAGCGACATATCGACTCGCTGGACGCCATCGGTACCGACGGCGTAAATTTCGAGACAGCCGCGAAAACGCTCAAAGCTATCCCGGAAGTGGCGAAAGCCTGCGGGCTGACCAACGGCTACCGCGTCATAACCAACGTGGGCGGCGACGGCTGTCAGTCGGTCAAGCATCTGCACTTCCATATACTCGGCGGGGTCAAGCTTGCCGAAAAACTCAATTGATATTACCGTTAGGGTGATCTGATTGCTGAAAAACCGCCTGCTTTCCGTCGGCGTGCTGATTTTCGCCGCTTTTGTAACAATATATGTGTACACCGACGGACAGCCCGTTTTGTACCGGCTTATTCCGCTTGGCTTTTTTGTGCTTACCGTATCGTGCTGCGTCGTCGGCGCGGTACGGTTTCTCCGTATCAGGACGGCATTAATTTTCGCCCTTATCCCGGTTTTCGCTTACATATACCTTGCGCTGTACACGGCATTGTTCGTGCCGCCGCCCAGCGTGGGTTTCGACGACGACGTCGTGGGTACGGTCGAGAGCGTATCGCCGTACTTTTCCTCGAACGGAGTCGTCATAAACGTCGATTATTCGGCTTACGGCATCCCCGCGGGAACCAAAGTCAAGGTTTACGCCGACCTGGACGCGGTATATGATATCGGCGATATTGTCTCCGCGAAAGGCGTGTTTTACTCCACCGCGGAAAAAGAGACGCTTTTGGCGTCGGGTATCGGTTATTACACCTACGCCGAAACCGCCGCGTTGGGCGCCGGCGGCGGTTTTATTTCAGATCTCAGACGAAAAATCTCCCAAGCCTGCGACAGCATATTGCCCGGGGACACCGCGTTTTTCGTCAAGGCGATAACCGTCGGCGACGCTTCCGGGATAAAACCTTCCGACTACGCGGTTTACGGCGCGACGGGCGTGGCACACATTTTTTCGGTTTCGGGTCTGCATTTGTCAATACTCGTAATGGCGTTTTACACGCTGCTCAAAAAGTTCGTATCCAACAGGCTGATATTATCCGCTTCCGGCTTGCTCTTCACCTTTTTCACCACCGCGCTCGCCGGATTTTCATATTCTTCGCTCAGGGCAGCGCTGATGCTCGCTCTGTTTATCGCGGGGCAAGCCGTAAGGCGCAATTCCGACCCGTTCACTTCCCTTTTCGCCGCTCTCGGGGTTTTATTGCTCTTAAATCCTTATTCCGCGGCTTCGCTTTCGCTTCAGCTTTCTTTCCTTTCCACGCTCGGCATTATCACCGTCAATGAAATAAAGCCTTTCAAAAAATTGAAATTTTCGCCGGTTCTGTCGGTTTTGGACAGGTATGTCGCCGCTCCCGCGTTGTTTTCGGTTTCCTCCTTTATTTTCACCCTGCCGGTGATATTGTTTTCTTTCGGCAGAGTTTCGCTGGTTTCGCCGATAGCTAACATTTTCGCCGGGTTGTTGTTTGCGCCCATACTCGTGATATCCTATCTCTTCGGCGCGGTAGCGCTGATTTCGGCTAAGCTGACGGCTCCCTTGGCGTTTTTGTTGAAAAATCTCATCAAACTCTTTTACTTAGGCTGCAAAGCGATGGCATCGGTCCCGTTCGCCTCGTTATCCACCCATTCGCCCTATATGTACGCCGCTTGCGTCGCCGGAGTCTGCGCGGTCGTCGCTCTCCTTGTTTTTAGCAAGAAGCGCCGCGCCGCCGTGCTGTGCGTTTCGCTGACGTTTGTCGTTCTGTCCGTCGCGCTGTGCGCTGCATCGGCTTATAACTCCAACGTAAACGGCAAATGCGCGGTGCTGTACCGCGACACCGTGAGCGGCGTTTCCGTATATGTCGCAAGCGGGCGGGAAAGCCTGCTTATAGATTACGGCGGCGGATCGTTGTGCGAGGACTTGGCGTATATCGCCGGCAGCACGGACTGCGACGCGCTGATGTTTACGCGCTATAACGAGCTGACGACGAAAAAGGCCGAATATTATCTCGCCTGCATGGGCACGCGCAGGATATATTTGAAAAATCCGCAAAGCGACGACGAAATTAACGTTTTCGACGAAATTTCGGGCTTGGCAAACGCCCGCGGCTGTGATATAATCATTTTTGACGAAACGCGCTTTTATGTAGGCGAAACTGCCGTCATGACCGACGGCGATGCGGTCGATATATCCGCCTACGGCGTTAAAATGATATTGCCGCTCGACAACGGCACGGAACGCTTCGGCGCGGATATGAGCTATGACTGCGTTTTCCTGCCGAACTGCTTTTTTAGCGGCAGGTTTTCCGCGCTCGTAAGGACAAAATATCTTATTTACGGTAATAAAACCAAACCGGAATACGCGGCGGGGAACGCCGGGCGTATTGTTTATGATTTTTACGACGCCGTCGCACTGACGGTCGATAAAAACGGCGAAATCGTGGTGAAATAATGGCACTCGGCGACCTTTTAAACAAACTGAAAACCAAGGATATAACCGGCGTCTACCTGTTTTACGGCGACGAGGAATACACCAAGGATTTTTATATAAAAAAACTGCGCGCAATCTGCCAGGGGACACATCCGCGTGAGTGCTGCCGCGCGGTTTTTGACCGCGCGAGCCTTAATCCCGACGCCCTTGCTGACGCCGTCCTTACACCTCCGTTTATGGGAGATCGCAAGATTATCGAAATAAACAACTTTCAATTGAACCAGCCCGCTCCCCTGCTGGCAAGGTATATGGGTATACTCGAAGACGTACCAAAAGGGGTTTGCGCGGTTTTTATATACAGGTCGGGCGAATTTGACCTCACCCCGCCTTCCGGCAAAGGGGCAAATAAAAACGAATTCGCCGATTTTTTGTTTCGTTCCTGTATTGACGTTGAATTCGCGCCCGAAAAGGGCTTTAAGCTCATCCAATGGATACAGAAACACTTTGATGCGGAAAAAGTCGCGGTGACCGAGGAAGCCGTAAAATTCCTCCCGGATTACTGCGGCAATGATATGTATGTGCTCGCGGGCGAGATAGACAAGCTCTGCGCCGTCCGACCGCAAAACAGTAACGTCATAACCGTCGCCGACATCGAAGCTGTCTGCTGCTCCAACGCCGAATATCGTCTGTACGACATAGTTAACTGCCTTGCCGAAGGCAACGCCACCAAACTGAAAAAAGTTTATGACGGGCTGGTTTACAACAAAACCAGGCCGGAGCTGATGCTCGGCGCCATTGCGGGTTATTTTGCCGATCTGCTCGTTTTTAAAGCGGCGTTTGCCGAAAGCCGTCCCATGCAGGAACTGAAAAATAAATTGGGTTACGGTGATTTTCAGGCGAACAGGCTGATTTCCGCTTCCCGCAAGGCGGACGAGCGTTTTATCGCCAACGGCATAAAGGAATGCCGCGAGACAGACATTATCGTCAAGAGCCACGCTTCCGACTCTTACTCCGCGATCGAGATCATGCTTTACAGGATAATGGCATATGGAAAATAAATTGAATTTAAAATACCCTCTTGTGGTAGAGGGTAAATACGACAAAATAAAGCTGGCAGAAATTGTCGCCTCCCCGATAATCGTGCTAAACGGCTTTTCGGCGTTTAATTCCGCGGACAAGCTGACCGAAATACGCGCTTTCGGCGGCGGAGGACTTATCATCCTTACCGACAGCGACAGCGCCGGCACCTTTATCCGCGGACGATTGAAAACCCTGCTGCCGGGTATCAAGCTGATAAATATATTCGCGCCCGCGTTAAAAGGCAGAGACACGCGGCGCAATCACACCAATAAAGAAGGGCTGCTCGGCGTCGAAAGCGCGGATATCGGCGTTTTACGAAAGCTGCTCGAACCGCTTCAAAGCGAAACGCCCGACAACGGTTTTTTAACCCGCCAAAGGGCATATATTGACGGCCTCTGCGGCGGCGCCGGCAGTTATTCCAAAAGACGCGTGCTCTGCCGCAGGCTTTCTTTGCCGGAGGGAATATCCGCATCGCTTCTCATTGATTATATCAACCGCTTCGTCAACGAAGACGAATATTTATCTTATATAAATGAGGACTATCAAAGCCGATGAAAACCGTTTCTTTTTACTCGCTCGGCTGCCGCGTCAACCAGTACGAGATACAAGCCATACGCGAAAGCTTTATAAAAAAGGGTTACGCGGTCGTTCCTTTCGACAAAAGGGCGGATATCTGCGTCATTAACACCTGTGCGGTCACCGGGGAAAGCGAGCGCAAATCGCGAAATATCATCGCACGCGCGGCGAAGTTTTCAGAAAAAGTCGCCGTCATCGGCTGTTACGGCGAACTTTGCCGCAAATCTGACTTTTATCCGGAAAACGTGTTTTTCTGCGGCGGATCCGCCGGAAAAGGCGATATTCCCGATATCTGCGAAGGCAAAATATACGATTATGGTCAGACAGACACTTATGAAACGCTGAGTATCGGAAACATATCCGCTCTTCCCAACGAGCGCTACCGCGCTTATGTGAAAATTCAGGACGGCTGCGACGGCAGGTGCTCTTATTGTATCATACCCAAGCTGCGCGGGCGGTCGCGCGTCAGGGACGCGGACGATGTCATAGCGGAGGTTAAAAGGCTCGCCGACGTCGGCGTGACCGAGATAATATTCACGGGGATCGAGGTTTCGGACTACGGCGCGCCAGGGCTGTCCTCGCTTATAAAAAAAGCCGCCGAAGTCGGCGGTATAAGGCGGATTCGGTTGGGCTCGATCAACCCCAACACGTTGACGCAGGAGTTTATCGAAACCGCCGCGGGTTGCGAAAAGTTTTGCAAACACCTCCACCTTTCAGTCCAGTCGGGCAGCGGGCGTATTTTGAATTTAATGCGCCGCCCCTATTCCGCGCAGAAGCTGCAGCAATCCATCGACAGGCTTTACGAACGAATCCCCGGTATTATGCTGACCGCTGACATCATTTCGGCTTTCCCGACCGAAACCGAAGTCGAATTTGCCGAAACGCTCGATTTTATAACCCGAAATCGCTTTATGCACGTCCACGCTTTCGCTTTTTCGCCGCGCCCTTATACCGAAGCCGCCACTTTCGCCGGGCAGATTCCCGAAGCGATAAAAAAAGCGCGCAATGCCGCGGTTATCGCCGCTTCCGACTTGAACAAAGAAAAAATCGCCGCTTCGCTTTTGGGCAGCAGCGTCGAAGTGCTGGTGGAAAAAAATTCAAAGAACACGGCTTACGGGCATTCCGACGGTTTTATGGAGGCTAAAATACCTTATTGCGGCAGGAAAGCCGGCGATTATGCCTTTGGCGTTGTCGCGGGCTATGATAAAAATGATAAAACACTGATATGCGAAATAAACCAAAACGGAGCATAATATGAACGAAAATGATCGCGCGGCTATAGTATCTGACGTTTCCGAATGGCGCGACCCTACCGAAGCCGATGAAAAGCTGTTTGCGGCGCTTTCGCCCGGCGGCGCGATAGCACGTTTTGGAAAATCATATAACGCGCTCAACACAAATAACCGTATGATTTTCATGTTTTTCGGTTCGTTTACGGAGCGTTACCGACTGGCTTCCGGAAGCTTTGACGCCGACGATTTCCACCCTTATTTCCGGTATGTCACCAAACGCGCGTATTTCCGCCCCGGGGATGAAATTTTGACCTTCGACGGGCCAATAACGCGCCCGGATAAAATTAAAAAATATTTTAACCAGTACGCCCCCTCGCTTTATGCGATATATTTGAACAGCCCGTCTTTCGCCGTGGACCTGGCTCTTGCAAACTGCGACACGGAAGAGCTTGCTTGCCGGGAATTTTTCGTTGTTCCGCCCGAAAGCGGCAAGATAAAAAAACTTTTTGCTTCGGTTTACGGGCTGCGCAAGTGCGGACTTATCACCTCCGACGGTATAATACGGATAGTTTCGGGCGATACCGACGTTGCGTCGGTGCCGAAAGCCGTGATACCGCCGCTCCCCGCCGCTTCTTCTCTTGATATCGACAGTGCGGAAGATTTTTACGCGGGGTTTTACGGCGCTTTCGCGGAAATGATCGACGCGGTTTCCCCTTACGAATTTCCTTTTAATTTAGGTTCGCAGAACAAGCCTTTCGCCGACATAACCGTCTACCGTTTGGGGTTCGCCGCGTTGCATTCGCACCGCTATAACGCGGTTCCGCGCGCCCTGAAAGAAATAATCCGTGACGCTTCGGGTTTATATGTGTCATTTCTCCCTTTAAACGTCGACGAATTCGGGGTTTCTCCCTTTTCTGCGGATAAAATTCTATACGCCATAACGAAAGACATATCCTCATCCGTGCGCGGACCGAAAGTCCGAACGTGCATGGCGGCGAAATTTATAACCGCCGCTATAACAAGCGATATGTTCGGCGGTTACGGCATTGAAAATTTTCAAGCGACGGATAACGCATCGGGCGGTGTGATATTGCTTACGGAAAAACCGTTCGAAGCAAGACAAGTGGGGAGACTGGTTTTGGCTTAGTGTGAAAATATTTAATTGAGGCGGATATCATCCGCCTCAATTGTTTTGATAATGTTTTAAATATTTAACCGTCAACCGCATTTTTCATTTTATCCCATTGGGTTTCCATGTCGGCGACCAGCTTAAACTGCGTGCGGCAGCGGACGAGGTTGTGACTGGGATATTTTATTTTAAAATATGTATCCCCCATGAGATAATCGGTCAAAAACCTGACGCCGCATTCGAGCGACATGATTTTTGCTCCCTCCGGCAGTGTTTTAATCTCGTTTTTCATAAGCGAGCCGCCGCAGGCGGAAAGGAAACCTTCCGCAAAAGCGCGGTACAAGCCGAAAATAAAGTTTACTTTTGTGAGGTCGGTCTCGTCCTCTTTCGCGCTTGTCGCGCCGAAACGTATCGAATCCCCAAAATCATAAGCGGCAAGCCCCGGCATAACCGTGTCGAGATCTATGACGCACAGCGCTTTCCGCGTTTGCGCGTCGAAGAGCACGTTATTGAGTTTGGTGTCGTTATGCGTAACGCGGAGCGGGAGCGTTCCGTTGACGAGCATTTCATATAGAACGGCGGCGTCTTTTTCGCGTTTGAGCGCGAAGTTTATCTCTTTTGCGACTTCCTTTACTCTGCCCATGGCGTCGCCCGCTATCGCGGCTTTAAATTTTTCGTATCTGTCCGGGGTGTTGTGAAAATTTATAATCGTTTCGTGCAGCGTCGCGGCGTCGAAATCGGCGAGCATATTCTGAAAATTGCCGAAACCCACCGCGCTTTCATAAAAATCGCTTTCCGATTCGACCGCTTCAAGGCAAAGGCTGTCGGTTATGAAATTATAAACGCGCCAATATCCGCCGTTTTCGTCGGCGTAATAATTCCCGCCGTCATTTGTCTGTATTAACGTGAGCGCGCCGCGCGGTTCGGCGGCTTTTTTAGCCACATGACGGCAAACCGCCGCGATATTTTCCATAAGCAAGTCGGGGCGTTTGAATATATTGGTGTTGATTTTTTGGACGATATATTGCCCGCCGCCTTCGGTAAGGACTCTGAAAGTGTCGTTGATATGCCCGTTGCCGTATCTTTCGCAAAATACGGCTTTCCCGGCGACGCGGAAATTCGTCACCGCCGTCGGTGTTTCGGTTTCGATAACCATGTTTTAATTTTACCTCTTATCCAATCTCTTATCTATTATCAATTATCTCGTCAATATTTCGTAGATTTTATCAAAGAACATATCGTAATCGCACGGCAAAACCGCCATCATTTGCGCAATAGGCAGCGCATGAGCGCCTTGCGGCGTAAAATATTTGGTTATGTCCCGCTCTTTTATTACTGTCGAGTAAAACTTATCGGCTTCGCTTTCGGAAATTTTATCGTTAACGGCGCAAAGCATTTCAAACAGCTCCGCGGCGTACCGCATCGCTTTATATCTCAACGACAAAAGGGGTTTTCCGCTTTTTGAAGGATAAACGAAGTTTACGTCCCCCGCGGGGAATGTGCCGTATTTAATGTCATCAATAGGATTTTCCGGGAACACCGTGTAATTCCAGCGTAAAAATCCGTCGAGTTTTAAAAATGAGGTGAACACGGCGATAAACAGCGTTTCATATAGCTCGCTTTTGATAAATGTATTAGGGTACGCCGGTCCGCAGCACACATACCAGAGAAAACGCTTTCCCTCTTTGCCTAAGCCTTTTAAAATTTCATCGTAACCGGCGCACAGCGTGGTGATAAACGGTACGAAATCGTCAACGGATTCTCCGTGGTTTTTTATAAAGTCCGCGTGGAAAACCGCCGCTTTGTATTTAAAAAGAGGAGCGTTTTGCTTTAAGCGGGTTAAACTTTTATCATACGCTTCCAAGTCCCCAGGTTCGTCAGCAGCTATCCTAACCTTTTCGATAAGCCCCGCTCTGACAAAATAATCCTGTATCGCTTTGACATAACCGTCGATTTCACTCGCTTCGCGCATAAAGCGGAAGGAGTTTGTGTTTTTGTCGTAATACCTCACCCGTATTTGGTCGGGATAGTCCGCCGCGGGCTTTTCAAATCCGTATTCGGCTTTGCCTTTCCAGACATTCGCCAAACCGTAGACAGAAATTTCGCGGTCAATCCCATGTTTACGACATAATTCAACATACTTTTGCAACGCGGAAAAATCGTAGGAAAACTTTCCGTTTTTATGCTTGGTGACTTTGATCATGGAATATTCGTAAAGATTTGCTTTTGTTTTCGACTCGTAGCATGACTGCCCGCTCCACGGTATTTCGGAAGCGATCACCGTCACGGCTTTTTGACCGAGATACGCCAGGGATTCCACATATTTTTCCAGTATCTTAAAATGTTCTCCGCCGTACGGCGCGACGCCGTGAGTCCTTGCGATATTCGAGCAGTGCTGCCATAAGTCCAGATAAAATTTAAAATCCCGGGAATCCGGCAGGGTATAATTAATTACTTCGACGTTCAGAGAGCGGTTTATGTAAAGCGTTTCGTCGGAAAACATCACGGAACGGTATAATTTTATCGTTACGACACCGCTTTCCGCGTCATCGGGGATGTCCAAATCCACCCAGACGGCGCGGGCTTTGCCGGAATCCAATTCCAAAAAATTATCCTCAAACAGTATGTCTGATTTGGGAATCCCGTCGTCGTCCTTCATAAACCCTTCGAGATAGATATTTGAAACAAAACCGCCTTCAATTTCAAGCCTGTATGCGGGATTGTCGCATTTTTGCCGGTAATAGAGCGAACGGTCGGTGCGGATTGCGCAGTCCTCGTCAGAAATCAATACGATTTGAAACGCCGTTTTGCGATTTTTAACGGTTTTTATTGCAAAAATTTCGGGGACGTTTTGAAGAAGGTCGTTTTCTTTCAGCTTAAACAGGCATCCGGTCAATTGAATGTTCAGCATTTCATGCGCGCTCCCATTTTATTGTTTTATCAGACACAAATCCTTTATGACCTCCCCCGCGAGGATAAGCCCGGCGACCGCGGTAACGCAGGAAAGCGAGCCGATGATTCTGCCCTCCGCGTGTTTTTTGGGTATTTCCGTCGAACAGACGACTTTTAACTCCGTGACGCCCAACTTTTTCAGCTTTGATCTCATCACCCGCGCCAGCGGATCGGTCGCGGTGGAATAGAGGTCGGTCACGATAAACCGAGTATTATCCGTGCGGTTGCCCGCGCCCATGGAGGAGATGATTCGCACATTTTCATCGAAGCACCGTTTGATAAGAGCGGCTTTGCAGGAGGGCGAATCAATCGCGTCCACGACGTAATCGAAATTTGTAAAATCGAAATTATCCTGATTTTCAGGCGTAAACCTTATATTTACCGCGTTCACCTCGCAATCTGGGTTGATATCCTTAATGCGAGCCATGGCGGCGTGAGTTTTATACATTCCCAATGTGGAGAGCGTGGCGTAAAGCTGGCGGTTGAGGTTGGTTTCGTTGTAGACATCGCCGTCGATCAGATCGAGTTTTCCGACGCCCGCCCGCGCCAGTGCTTCGACGACGTAGGAACCGACGCCGCCTATGCCGAACACGGCGACGCGCGACGCTTTTAATCGGTTAACCGCTTCGACGCCAAGCAGCGCTTCGGTCCTTTCCCGCCACATTTCATAAAACCTTTCTTAAATAACGAAATTTAATCCGTCAGTCGGTATAATCTTATTTTAGGGCTGTTGCAGATAAAACCTGCAACAGCCCTTTTATTTATTGATATCGTTTAAATATCGCTTCTTCTGTTGGCGTTGAGCATGGATATGATATTATTTATTTCATCCTCGTTAATCGCCTGCTGCGAAGCTTTTTGCTCGGGCGTGGGAACCGCCTGCGCCTTTTGCTCGGCGACGGCTTTTCTGTACTCATAAGACTTCTTTTCCTGCTCGAAGCCGGTGGCGATCAGGGTTATATGCATCTCGTCCTCAAGGGAGGCATTGAAAGCGACACCGAAGATGACAGTCGCGTCGGGGTGCGCTTCGTTGGTTATGAGCGACACGGCTTCGTCGATTTCGTCCAGCCCGATATCCGGCGACGAGGTGATGTTTACGATAATGCCCTTCGCGCCGTCGATCTTGGTTTCGAGCAGCGGGGACGACATGGCGATCTTCGCCGCCTGTTCCGCTTTGTCCTTGCCCTTGGCGGCGCCGACGCCCATATGCGCCAGCCCGGCGTTCGACATGACGGTGGAAACGTCCGCGAAGTCGAGGTTAATATAACCGTTGGTGGTGATAAGTTCGCAGATTGACTGGACGCCTTTGCGGAGGATGTCGTCGGCTTCCTGGAAGGCGTTGAGGAAGGTTATTTTTTTATCTGTGAGAAGTTTCAGGCGTTCGTTGGGGATAATGAGCAGAGAATCCACATACGCCGCCAGCTTTTCGATTCCTTCCTCGGCGTGCATCATGCGTGTGCGCCCTTCAAACTTGAAAGGTTTGGTCACAATGCCCACCGTCAGGATACCGAGGGATTTTGCCACCTTAGCCACCACCGGAGCCGCGCCCGTACCGGTGCCGCCGCCCATGCCGGCGGTGATAAACACCATGTTCGCGCCTTTTATGGCATCGGTGATGATGTCCAGCGATTCTTCCGCGGCTTTTTCACCCAAGTCCGGGTTGGAGCCGGCGCCGTGCCCTTTGGTCACCTTTTCGCCGATGGCGAGCTTTGTGGACGCCAATGATTTTATCAGTATTTGTGTATCGGTATTGATGTTTATATAATCGACGTTGTCGGCGTTAACGTTCATGTTGATCATGCGGTTGATCGCGTTCCCGCCGCCGCCGCCCACCCCGATAACCTTTATAACCACTTTCGTATTGTATCCGCTTTCGTTTGGCATTTTGACGTCCTCCGGTTTATGTGTAGTTTATTTTTCAGATATTGCGTTTTTTGTTGAGCAGCTCAAAAATGTCGTTGAATTCCTGCTCGTTGCCGGTCGTTTCAGCAGGCTTGCGTTCGGCTGCCGCCGCCGGCGCGGCTTGTGACGATTTCTTTTTGTTCTCTTTTTCAAAGCCCGTGGCAATCAAGGTTATCTTCATCTCGTCCTCAAGGTCCGGGTTGAACACCGTGCCGAATATGACGGTGGCGTCGGGGTGCGCTTCGTCGGTTATCATAGTCGCCGCCTGATCGATTTCGTCCAGCCCGATATCGGGAGAAGCGGTGATATTGACGATGATTCCCCTCGCTCCGGAGATGTTGGTTTCCAAAAGCGGGGACGACATTGCCATCTTTGCCGCTTGTTCGGCTTTGTCCTTGCCCTTGGCGTTGCCGACGCCCATATGCGCCAGCCCCGCGTTGGTCATGACGGCTGCGATATCCGCGAAGTCGAGATTTATATAGCCTTCGTTGATGATAAGTTCCGATATCGATCTCACGCCTTTGCGGAGAATATCATCCGCTTCCTGGAAAGCGTTCATAAAGGTGATTTTTTTGTCGGTTAGGAGCTTCAAGCGCTCGTTCGGGATGACGAGAAGGGAGTCTACGTTTTCGGAAAGCGCGTCGATACCCGCTTCCGCCTGTGCCATTCTGTGCTTGCCTTCAAAACCGAAAGGCTTTGTGACTATGGCGACGGTGAGGATACCCATGCTTTTGGCGATTTTGGCGATAGTCGGAGCCGCACCCGTGCCCGTGCCGCCTCCCATACCGGCGGTTATGAACACCATGTTCGCGCCCCTGATGATGCCGGATATCTGTTCGGACGATTCGTCCGCGCTGCGCTTGCCGAGTTCGGGGTTCGAGCCGGCGCCCTGCCCTCTCGTAACTTTTCCGCCAATGGCAATTTTGGTCGGAGCCGCGGTTTTGTAAAGGGATTGGGTGTCGGTATTGATATTGATATACTCCACATTGGCAAGGTTGTCCGCGATCATCCTGTCCACCGCGTTGTTTCCCCCGCCGCCCACGCCGATAACCTTGATTATCACGTTGCCGTCGAAAGCTTCAAACTGTTCCGCCATTTTGATAATTCCCCTCCCGCCATATGAAGGCACAGATTTTCATAATAATTTAGTATAGTATAAAACAAATTACGTATTTTTTCAATAGCTTTTTCAAAAAAATAACTTGTTTTAACGTATTTTTATGAATTTATCCGCTTGTATCGTATAAATCGGGAGAAAAAGTGGCTTCTCTGGGATTAGAGATGTCGATGAGTCCGAATTGATCGTCATATATATGCTCCATGATGCCTATAAAAAATCTGATCTTGGTGTCACAGTCGTCGATATCGCCGATATATATCCTCAGCCTGCCTTCGTAACCAAGGTAGATATCGAAGCGGTTGGCGGCGTTCACATAGTTTATTTTATCGTCCAGTTCATAATAGCAAAGCGTCCGCCACAGCTCGTCCAACGTATTTATCAGCTTGGTTCCGGCAAACGAGAGCGTTTCCCCGGTGACGCAGCGTTTTACATAACCCGTTTCCAGTTCGACAAGGCCTGTGCCCTCCGGGATTATGTCCGTCCTGGACAGCACCTTAAAATCCTCCGAAAGCAGATAATTATCGCTCCCTGCTTTTATGCGGAACACGGGTGCTTCTTCGGTCACGTCGATTACCACAGTCGAAGGCAGCCGGCGTGAAACCGAAACCGTTTTTAGGTAGGGGAATTGTTTGAGCAGGCTCTGTTCGGCTTTGCCGCCGTCGAAGCCGTACAGCGAATCGTCCACTGCGACCGGCAGGGCAGCGATAAGCTCATCGGTATTATAGACAGAGCAACCGTTAATTTCGATTTTACCCACTTTCAGGAAAACGGTAAAAACCACGACAAAAAACGACAGCGCCGCCGCGGCGGCAAGGGTGATATAAAAAGCCCTCCTCCGCTTGTTTTTGCGTTCCTGCTGCTGTTTAAGCGTCTCAAATTTTACGACTCTCGCGTCGCTCAGATCCCTTTCCCCATCCACATTCATCCCGGTGTTTTACCGCCGTCAGACGAGCTTGAAAACTTCGTCGACAATTTTCCTTACCGCGTCGGGTTTGCCGAACGCTTTCATTCGTTCTTCCATTTCGCGGCGTTTTTCGCCGTCTTTAGCCAAATCGGTTATGGTTTTCGCCAATATCCTGCCGTCGAGGACGCTTTCGCGGAAAACCTCCGCCGCTCCCGCGTTTTTCAGCACCGCCGCGTTCTTATACTGGTGGTCTTCCGCCACGTTGGGAGAAGGTATGAACACCGTTGCCCTGCCGATACACGCGAGTTCCGCCGTCGTGATCGCTCCCGCGCGCGAAACGACGATATCCGCCGCCGCCTGCCGCAGCGGCATATCGTATATGTATTCGACTATTTCATAACCCGCCCGTTTGTCAAGCCCTTTTGCCTTTACCAAAGCCGAGTATTTTTTCCATCCTATATGCCCGACGGCATGGATTTGTTTGATTTCCGGTTTGTTCGCGTAGATTTCCATGGCTTCGATGCACAGCGCGTTGACGCGATCGGCGCCGAGCGAACCTCCGCACGATAAGATATAGATGTCGTCTTTTTTAAGCCCCAGCTTTCTGCGGGCTTCCTCCCTGCTTAATCCGTTTTTTATAACGTTAACGTTTACGGGGTTGCCCGTCAGCACGGCTTTTTCCCGCGCAGCACCGCCCAAAAGGGGACGCGATTCCTCGTAGCTCAGGCAGACAGTGTCGGCGAAGCGGGCAAGTCTCTTCGTTGTCACGCCGGGGTAAGCGTTCTGCTCCTGAATGAGGGTGGGTATGCCCAAATGCGAAGCCGCCTTGACATAAGGCCAGCTCGCGTACCCCCCGGTGCCGATAACGATGTTGGGCGCAAAGACTTTGATTATTTTTTTAGCTTTGCTAACCGATGTATAAGCTTTTATCAGGGCTTTTATATTCTTCGGCGTCAGTTTGCGCTTAAAGCCGTAAACCTCCACGGTGTTCAGTTTATAACCCGCGTTCGGGACGAGTTTGGTCTCCATGCCGTGCGACGTGCCGCCGAATTCTATGACCGCGTCCTTATCCCGGTTTTCTATCTCTTTGGCGATGGCGATTGCCGGGTTGATATGCCCGCCGGTTCCTCCGCCGCATATAAAATATTTCATTCGTGACCATTCCTTTCGCAATAAATAAGCCGCATTTTACGGTGATTTCGCCGCGGGCAATCGTGTTTTAACGCAAAGCCGTAAACCGCATTCCGAAAGCTTCAGTTTTCGGAGTCACCTCTCATGGTATATGAATACCGCGATATCGAAAGTATTATCCCCATTTCGACGAGCGTGATAATCAGCGCGGAACCGCCGCAGCTTATGAAAGGCAGGCTTATTCCCGTGGAGGGTATGGTGTTGGTGACGACCGCGATGTTGAGTATGACCTGAAGGCCCATCTTAACCATCAACCCCGAAACCACAAGCTGGCAGAATTTGTCCTTGCAGTTTTTGGCAATGTAAAAGCCGCGCATTATAAGCGCCGCAAACAATCCGATGACGATTATCGCTCCGGCGAAACCCATTTCCTCGCACAATATTGAGAAAATATAGTCGTTTTGCGGTTCGGGAAGGTAGCCGTGTTTTTCCATCGACTGACCTAAGCCCACGCCCCATAATCCCCCCGACGAAATGGCGAAGAGCGACTGAGAGGGTTGCCAGCCGGCGTCTCTGGAAGCGGTGTCTTTCATATAGGAAAACGGGTCTTTCCAAACCAAAAGGCGGTTATAGACGTGACCCAACTTTTCCTGCACGAATTTCCAGCCCGTTATGGTATCGACATTTGTGATCACAAACGCGACGGAAGCAAAACCGACCCCGCCTATGGTGCCGAGCCATTTCATGCTCGAACCGCCCAAAAACATCATAAAATAGATGAGCAGCACGGTTATGATTATCGCGGAAAGGTGGCTTTGCAGGTATAAAAGCAGCACGCTCGGGACCATAAGCACCGCGAACGGTAATATGCCGTAACGGAAGGATTTAATGCGGTTTTGGTTTTCGCTTATGTATTTGGCGCAGATAAGTATGGTCATAAATTTTAAAATTTCCGAAGGCTGGACGCTGAACGGTCCCACGTTGATCCAGCGTTGCGCACCGTTGCCGATAAAGCCTATCATCACGACCGCCATGTTCATGGCGATGGCGATGAAATAGCCTATCCAGGTCAATTTTAATATCAGCCTGTGACGGATATATTTTGAAATCGCCATCATGGCGATAAGCCCGAATACCACATATTGGATTTGCTTTTTGGCGAAATAATAGCTGTCGTGGTACCAGGTGCGGGCGTAGGCGTAGCTCGCGGAAAAGACCATTATCGACCCGATGCAAACCAGCGCGATGACAAGGAACATGAAAGGTCTGTCGACTTCGCCTATCCAGCGTATCAGCACACCCTTCCGCTTGGTATCCTCTGTAAATTCACCTTCATCTTTTCCGGGGGAAACAAGCCGTTTTTCTTCCATGAACCCGCCTTAATTCGTATAGTATATATAATAAGCCAAAGCTGACGCAACCACCGTGATTGCGAGGAATATCGTTACAATGGTCACTTCCGACATTCCGCACAGCTCGAAATGGTGGTGAATGGGCGCCATTTTGAAAAAGCGCTTCTTTTTGCCGGAAAGCTTGTAAACCGCAACCTGAATAATATCGGAAATGCCTTCCAACAGATAAATGATCCCGATAAGCGGCATCAGCAGGGGGCTGTCGATACGCATGGCGCAGACGACGAGCATACTCCCCAAAAACAAAGAGCCGGTGTCGCCCATGAAGATTTTCGCGGGATGGAAATTGAACACCAGAAACGCCGTCAGCGCTCCGCCGAGGGCGGCTTCGGTGATATATATATCTTTCATCCCCTCGCGGGTGCCGATGATGAAGAAGAGAACCGCTATGACGAACGCCACGCTCCCCGCGAGCCCGTCCAGCCCGTCAGTAAGATTGGCGCAGTTAATCATGTAGATGATAATCAACGCCGCCGCCACATAATAAAACGTGCCGAAATCGACATATTTTTCTATGAAGGGTATTTTGAGTTCCGTATTAATAAGTCCGAACCACTTAAGCGAAGCGAGGTAAGCACCCGTGACGGCAAATTGAAGCATAAGCTTGGTGCGCGCTCTCAGGCCGCGGTTTCGCTTTTTAAACAGCTTAATATAATCGTCTATAAAACCGATTCCGGCGTTTAAAATGATAAAGCACAGATTTATCGGGAAAAATATGCCTACCTCGCTGAAAGCGCCGCCGAAATATACCGCGAGCACGGTGACGAGCGTCGCGGTGATGAAGAAAAGCCCGCCCATAAGGGGAGTGCCCTCTTTGGATTTATGCCAGTTTGGTCCTATTTCAAGTATCTTCTGTCCCAATTTAACTTTTCTGAGTATGGGGATAAACAGTTTATACAGTATAAAAGCGATTATGAAAGACGCTGCAAACGATATGAAGACGATTCCGTAACTCATAATGTCGCTTCCTTTATTATTTCGTCGATTTTCATCCGGCGGCTGCCCTTAAATAGTACAACGTCGCCGGGTTGCAACAGGGAATTTAAGAGCGACACGGCTTTTGCTTTTTCGCCGAAACCGAACGCGTATGCCGCTTTTTCATCGGGCAAGGCGCTTTTGCAGAGAGCGGCGAAATTACCGTAAAAAATGAGTATGTCTGCCGACGAAGCCGCCAAACGCGCGTTATCGGCGTGGAAGCGTTTTTCGTCCTCGCCCAGTTCCAGCATATCGCCGAGAACTGCGATCTTCCTGCCGCTTTTGGTCGAAAGCACGCCGAGCGCCGCTTTCATGGATTCCGGCGAGGCGTTGTAGCAGTCGGCGATCACAGTAATGCCGCCTTTTTCGTATATCCGCTGGCGGTCGCCTGTCGGAATAAAACGCGCGAGCGAGGCGGCAGCGGATTCCGGTGAAACGCCGCATAAAATGCCCGCGGCGAAGGCGTAAAGCGAATTTTTGACATTATGTAAGCCCTCCGCGGGGATTACGATCTTTTGACACGCCAGGCGAGAGCGGCGCTTATCCCCCCATACCGCGTCGTAGGCGGTGGCGCCGTTTGTTGCTTCTATGTTTTCGGCGGTAAAATCGCTGTCCTTGTTCGTTATGCCGCAATAGACGGTTTTGTGGTTCAGACTGTTTTTTTGCGAAAATTCATATTCGGCGTCGCCGTCGAGTATCACGGCGTTGCCTTTTTCTTCGCCCGATAAGATATCAAACTTCTCTTTTCTGATATTTTCGCGGCTGCCCAAGGCTTCGAGATGAGAACTGCCGATGTTGGTGATTATCGAAAGCGAGGGCTTAACCAACCGAGAAAGAGCGGATATTTCGCCGCGTTCCGACATACCCAGCTCCAGCACAGCGTATTCATGGTCGGTATTTACTGACATTACCGAAATCGGCACGCCCAAAAGGCTGTTGCTGTTGCCTTCGGTGACGAAGGTATTGTAACGCGAAGACAGCACCAACCCGGTCATATCCTTGACGGTGGTCTTGCCGACGCTGCCGGTTATAGCTATTGTTTTGACCGCGCCGACTTTTTCATTACGGTAATATACGGCGAGGTCGTAAACCGCTTTCTTGGTGTTTTCGACAAGTATGGTGCCGGGAATAAAATATTCCTTTTTGCTCACCAGACAGATATATCCCGCCGCGGTAAGCTCCGCGACGAACATATGCCCGTCGGTATGTTCACCGGGTATGGCGGCGAACAGCCCGCCTTTGACCGCACGGCGGTTGTCGGTGAATACGTTTGTTATAATTGTGTTGGGATCACAATTTATCTCCCCGCGCGTTGCGGATGCCGCTTCTCTTGCGGTTAGTTTTATCATTGTATTTCCTCGTTATATATAAACGTCACCGTTATGACCGTTCCGACATCCGCCGAATCTCCGGGCTGCACCGACTGGCTCACGGCATAGCAGTTTTTGTAATCCTTGTTGAATATACCCTCCGCGGATATGTTCAGCTTGTTGGTCTTTATCCAGGCAAACACCTGCTCCGGCGACATATCGGTAAAGTCCCTGATTTTTACACTGTCGACGGTATGGTTGGGTTCGGTGTAGAGAATTATCGTACCGCCTTCGGATATCGTCGTGCCCACGCGCGGCAGCTGGTCGATCACGGTCGCGCCGTTGCCCTTAACCACGCAGTTTAAACCGAGTTTTTCAATAGCGTATTTTGTCCTCTCAAGTTCGGAGTTTTTATAGTCTTCGACTTTTATCTTTTTAATGGAATTTTCGTTGTTCGGTTTTATCTCCATATAGGGCAGCGCTTCGGAAAGCACGTGAGAAATAACCGGCGCCGCCACCTGGCTGCCGTAATATATACCGCTCGTAGGCTCGTCGACGACTATGAGTATGGCAAGCTGCGGGTTTTCCGCAGGGGCGAAGGATACGCAGCTTGAAATATATAAAGACTCGCCTTCCTCCGCGCCGGGACGCCCCAGTTTTTGTGAAGTGCCGGTTTTCGAGGATATATTATAACCCGAAACGCTCGCGTTGTTTGTCGAATTGACAAGGACGCCGAGGATGCCGTCGGCGGTTTTTTCGCTTATAACCTGACGTTTTTTCAGGTATTCCGTGGCTTCCGTGACCGTTTTGTCGGCTGAAACGTAGGCTTTGACGATATGCGGCGTCACCACATAACCGCCGTTGGCAATCGAAGAGGTTGCCGCGATATGCTGCAGCATTGATATCGACATCGACTGCCCGAAAGCGTTGGTCGCAAGGTTCAGCTTATTGCTCAGATCGGCATAATATATGCTCGGTCCTTCGCCGACGATATCCGAACCGGTGGTCTTGGTGTAGCCGAAGGCTTCAAAATACTTGGCAAACAGATCTCCGCCTATATCCAGCCCCATCTGCACCAGAGCCGGGTTGCAAGAATTCTGAAGCGCTTCCGCGACCGTCTGCGAACCGTGCACTTTCCCCGAATGGCAATGAATGACTTCACCGAGGACGGTGTATGAACCCGAACAGTTGTAATGGGAATCAAGGGTAAAAATGCCTTCCTCCAAGCCTATGGAGGTGGTGATTATTTTAAATGTGGAACCCGGTTCGTAAAGCTCGGTGACGCACTTGTTTTTCCACATTTCATACAAAAGCTTTACCTTATAAGCCGCTTTTTCCTCGTCGGTGCCGACAAAGGCGTTGTACTTTTCAAGGTAATCGCCGGTAAGGTTGTTGTAATTATTGGGATCGTAATCGTCCACGCAAGCCATGGCGAGGATTTCACCCGTATTGACGTCCATGATTATCCCGCGCGCGCCATAAACGGGGTGGTGCTCCTCAACGCACTCTTTGAGGCTTTTTTCAAGAATGGACTGTATCGTATAGTCGATGGTCAGCACCACGCCGGTGCCGTCCTTGGCGTCTATGTAACTTTCAAAGGGGAACGGCAGTTCGTTGCCCAGGCCGTCCTGACCCTGTATAACTCTGCCGTTGATTCCGTTTAGCACTTTGTTATACGTCAGCTCCAGTCCGTTCAAGCCGTTGTTTTCTGCCCCCACGAAACCTATGAGCTGCGAGGCGAGGGAGCCGTAAATATATTTGCGCTTGGTCGATTCTTCAAGGCAGACCTGGCTTGACAGCTTATTTTTTTCGATAAAATCTCTGACTTTAAGCTCGTCTTCCTCCTCGACATTGCGCTTGATTATCTGGTATTTGGTATGCTTATACGCGGCTTTGGATAACACGAAATCCCTGTCCACGCCCAAAATTTCAGAAAGTCCGTCGGCGATTTGCGAAGCCTGCTCGTCGTCGGTTATGTCTTTGGGGGAAATAAAAACGGTCTGCACGGTGGAGCTGGTGGCAAGCAGCTTCATGTTCCGGTCATAAATGTTCCCGCGCTTGGCGAAGATGGTGATTTCGGAGGTGTATTGGTTTATCGCGGCGTTGCGGTTGGTATCCGCATCAATTATTTGGAGTATTATCAAGCGGTAAACCAGATAACAAAGACACAGCAAGAGGAACGCCAGAGCGACGCGGCCTCTTGCCAATATTACTTTTCCCGTAACGTTATTCTTGCTTTTCAATTGCGGGATCTCCTTTATATTTACGTTAAAACGATAACGCAAGCGCCGGATCCGCGACTTGCCGCCGTTATATTAACAATTATATTAACAAGCGCGGCAAATCATGATTTAATCGAAGAAATCCCGCAGGACATCACCGAAGCCGGCGAGCAGAACGCCGATTCCCGTGCGCTCGTCATCGTACCGGAACGCTTCTCCGGTGTTTTCCGGCAGGGCGGTAATGTTGATCTGCGTCAGATCGGTGGATTTGACCATTCCCAAATTCTCGACCGCGTATTCTTCAAAATAAACGAGATCGTTCTTTTTGTCAAGGCGCTGCTCAAGCTTGTCCGCGGCTTTTTGCAGGTCGGTGAGCTGGTCTTTGAGGGATGCGACTTCCCTGTTGTTATTGTCTATCTCCGCGTAATTCATTATAAGGAATATAAACAAAAGCGTCATTACGGCGATTGTGAATATGGAACCTACCGGCAGGGGCTTTTTGTTTCTCTTTTTGGTTTCGACAACCACGACGCGGTTTGCCGTCTGTTCCGGACGCACATTCGCGTTTTTCGATCCTCTGCGCCGCAATTCGACCGATTGCCCCTCGCCGCCCCTAATCGGCTGATTATTCGACTTTTTTATTATAGCTTTATTTTCATTTTTATTGGTGTCCATAATCTATCCTCTTTTTGAATTAACGGTAAATTTTATGTTAATGTCGGAATTGGCACCGACGGCGGGGCCTTTTACAGTTTTTGTGCTATCCTAAGCTTTGCGGAATGGGAACGGCTGTTTTCGGCGTTTTCCTTTTCCGAACAGACAAGCGCTTTTTTGGTTATCACTTTTATCGCGGGTTTCCTCCCGCAGACGCACATCGGGAAGTCCTTGGGACACACGCAGGGCTTTTCGAGTGAATTGAAGGTGTTTTTAACTGTCCTGTCTTCAAGAGAATGGAACGAGATGACGGCTATCCTGCCTTCGGGTGATAGCAGCCGCACCGCGTCCTCAAGCGCCTCGGCAAGCCCGTCCAGCTCGCCGTTTACCTCGATACGCAGCGCCTGGAAGCAGCGCTTGGCGGGATGCCCGTCTTTCCTGTAATAACCGGGGCAGGCGTCCGCGATAAGCTTCGCCAGCTCGGCGGTGGTTTCGATAGGTTTGGTTTCCCTGTATGAAATCAGCTTTGCGATTATTTTCCGGGAAAAGCGTTCTTCGCCGTATTCGCGGAATATTCTGTCCAGTTCTTCGGGCGGATATGTGTTCACGACCCTTGCGGCGGTTATTCCCGCGCTTTGATCCATCCTCATATCGAGCGGAGCGTCCTTCATATAGGAAAAGCCCCTTTCGGTATTGTCGAGCTGATAGGACGAAACGCCCAAATCGAACAACACGCCGTTGACCGAGGTAAAGCCGCAGTCCTCCGCGGCGCGGCGCAGGTCCTTGTAATTGCCTTGCCACAGCTTCAACCGTTTGTCGTTTACCGTTTTTTCCGCGTTCGCAATGGCGTCGCCGTCGAGGTCTATGCCTATTACGGCACCCGATTCGCCGACGCGGGATAATATCCGTTTGGTATGTCCGCAGCCGCCGAGAGTGCAGTCGACGTACACGCCGCCCTTTTTGATGTCAAGCCCGTCGATAACCTCGTCCGCCATGACGGGATAATGGTTAAATTCCATATCAGAACCCGCATTCGATCAGGTCGCCGGTGACGCCTTCCGAGGACATATGCTGCTGTTCGCTCTCCCATTCGGTAACCGACCAGATTTCGATATGGTTCTCGTTGCCGATAATGACGACGTCCTTGTCAAGCGCGGCAAACTGCCGGTACACCGGCGGAACGGCGATCCGCCCCTGCGGGTCGAGCGAACCTTCCCCGGTGCCGGAGAAGAAATATCTCCTCGCGTGGCGTTGCTTCGCTTCGGGCAGTTCCTTGATTTTGCGGGCGAAAGCCTCCCATTCGCTTACGGGGTAGATGTTCAGGCATTTGTCGAAGCCCTTGCAGATCATAAACTCGCTCCCGAGCTCGTCGCGCAGCTTCGACGGTATCGACACCCTGCCCTTTTGGTCTATTGTGTGCCAGTATTCGCCGGTAAACATATCCGCCCCCCTTTCCAAGGCTTTCCAAGACTTTTAAAGGTCTTCCGTGTGTTTATATGGTCAGATTATGTCTTTTTGTGGGATTTTGTGGAACTTTGTGCCACAATTTCCCACCGCATTTTTATTATAACCAAACGGATTTTAAAATGCAATACCTTTTTAAGATTTTCTTAAAATTTTTTTGTATTACGTAAACCAACCCTTTCCGACAAAACCCTTTATGTTTCAGCCTGTTTCGTCAAACCTCGCAAAAATCAAGATGGTTTTATGTAAACGAACACCTGTTCGCCGAAAAGGCTTAAAACGGGTAAAAAAATCCCTCCCCGAAGGGAGGGCGCCCTCCCCGAAGGGAGGGATGCAAGCTGAAAAACAACATTAATATTTTAAGGTTCTATAATAAATGTTGGGGTAAAGCAAAATAATCTACAAAGTTGAAACAA
>CAYOGQ010000013.1:7065-25649 GCA_964403645.1 uncultured Ruminococcus sp. | reverse complement strand
CAGACGCCACAATAAAGATATCAACATCCTTTATGCGACCGGAGAGCAGTTCACCAACGAGATCATCGACGCCATCACCGCCAAAAATACCGCCGAATTCCGTGAAAAATACCGCGGGGTCGATATGCTTCTGGTGGACGACATCCAGTTTATCGCGGGCAAGGTGGTGGTACAGGAGGAATTTTTCCACACTTTCGACACCCTGTATAAAATGCAGAAGCAAATTGTCCTGACTTCGGACAAGCCCCCCAAGGACATAAACCCTCTTGAAGAAAGGCTTAAAACGCGCTTCGAGATGGGGCTTATCGCCGACATACAACCCCCCGAAACCGAGCTTAGGACCGCGATATTCAAACAAAAAACCAAAACTCTCGGGCTCGACATCCCCAACGATGTGCTGACCTACCTTGCGGAAAACATCAAATCCAACGTCCGGCAGATAGAGGGCGCCGTCAAAAAGCTGTGGGCGCAGTCGTTTATCACCGGCGAAAAGATAACTCTCGAAATGGCGCAGTCGGCTCTGGTCGATTATTTCCGCGAATGCAGGCCGGTCATAACGACCGACACCATATTCAAGCTTCTCGAAAAGCGCTATAATATCTCAAAGGACGAGATGACCGGCAAAAAGCGCACGGCGGACATTGTTTACGCGCGCCACCTGGCGATTTATCTTATACAGGAATCCACCGACTTATCCCTTAAAAAGATAGGCAGGCTTTTCGACCGCGACCATTCCACCATCATTTCCGCACGCGACAACGTTATGAAACGCATGAAAACCGACACGCTTTTCAACAAAGAATTGAGCGAGATAAAAGAAGAACTGGAAAGCAGATAATATACTGTTTTCCACACGCCCGGTGAGCAAAATTAAGCGAAAACGGAAAACCGGCGGCTTAAAAACCACTTATCCATCGCTTACGCCTGTACTTATTAACATCCGTTTTGCGAAAACCCCAGCCGTTTCAAGGCTTTTGGGAGTTTTAAACATTTCGACACGGCCTACTTCTGCGAATACTACTACTTCGTCTTAAAGCTACGCTCTCTTTCTTTGAAAAACCGCGTTTACGAAAAGCCGCACGAAAAAACGAAATGATGAAAAAACGAAAGATTTTTTAATAAACATACACCCATACGGAGGACTTTAAAAAATGGCAATTAAATTTACATCCGATAAATCCGCGCTTTCGTCGGTCATCTTTCCGGCGCTGTACGCCACCTCTAACAAATCCACGCTCCCCGCGCTGGAAGGACTGCTGTTTAAGCTCGAAGGCGACGTGTTGACCGTCTGCGGCTATGACCTGGAAAAAGGCATACAAACCTCCGCCGTCGTCCGCGGTGAGGGGGACGGCGCGGTGGTGCTCAACGCCGCCAAGATTTCCGGAATAATCAAAAACCTGCCGGAATGCGATATTTACTTCGAAGGCGACGAAAAAAACCTCGTCACCGTCATCGGCGGCGAATCGGAATTTGTCATCCACGGCATAGACGCCGCCGCATTCCCCGCGATGCCGGAGCTTCGCGGGGAAAACAAAATGAAGCTCAAAGCCGGGGTCTTACGCGACCTTATATTCACGACCAACCACGCCGTCGCCACGGGCGACGCGCGCCCGCTTTTGACGGGAGAGCTGTTCAAGCTCGAAAACGGAAACCTCACGGTGGTTTCTACGGACAATTTCCGCATGGCGGTGAGGGAGATCAAAAACTGCGTCGAGGCAGAAAAGACCGAATATTCCTTCGTGGTCCCCGGCAAGGCGCTTTCGGACCTCGCGCGGCTTATTACCGACGGCGACGATGAGATATATATAGAGTTTACCAGAAAATACGTTATATTCCGCTGTCCGGAGGTAATTTTGTTTTCAAGACTTCTGGAAGGCGAATTTATTGATCACAAAAAGGTAATCCCTCAGACGGGCAAGACCTATGTAAAGATAAACCGGCTCGCTTTTATCGAAAGCGTAGAGCGCGCGTCGCTTTTGATAGACGAAAAATTGAAAACCGCACTCCGTTGCAAATTTACCGGCTCCGTCCTGAACATCTCCTGCTCCACCCAATACGGGCGCGTGAACGACAATATAAGCGCGGAAATCGAAGGGGATGACATAGAGATAGGTTTCAACAACAGGTACCTCTTGGACGCGCTCAGGGCGTGCAGAGACGACGAGGTCAGGCTCTCCATGTCGTCGCCGCTCATGTCCATGACGATAACCGCAATCAAAGAAGAAGAAAACGGTAAATATCTCTTTTTGGTGCTGCCAATGAGGTTTAAAGACTGATTTGCGGTCAGAGTGAGGATATAAGAAGAATGGATACATTAAATGAGAATTATATCCTTTGAGGCGGTGTCTTTCAGAAACCACGCTTCCTCCCGCGCCGAATTCGACCCCGGTGTAAACGTGCTGACCGGAGGCAACGGGGAAGGCAAGACCAACCTTTTGGAAGGGATATTTTTGTTCGCTTCCGGCAAGTCCCTGCGGGGACAGAAAGACCGCGAGCTTATAAGCTTCGGCTGCGATACGGCTCGCTTAAAGCTGGTGTTCGAGGACAGGTTCTCGGTCAGAACCCTGGAATCGGAGCTTTATAAGAACAAAAAGCGGCGGCTTTTAAAGGACGGCTGCGAGGTCAAAAAGCTTTCGGAATACTTGGGGCTTTTCAGGGCGGTGGCGTTTACCCCCGAGCACCTTAAAATAGTTAAATCATCGCCGGAAAACCGACGCCGGCTAATGGACATGGCAATCTGCCAGTCCTTCCCCCGGTTCGTGGCGTCGCTTTCGGAATATAACCGTGTGCTCGCCCAAAAAAATAACCTTTTAAAAGCCGGCGTCACCCGATTGTCTCTCCCTTTGATAGACGTCTACGACGAAAAGCTCGCGTCACTATCCTCTTTAATAACTTTAAACCGCTATAACTACGCCGTAAAATTGGGAGAAAAGGCATCCGAGTACCTTTCTGAGATGACTGGAGGACGCGAAAAGCTGGAGCTGTGCTATGTTTCGGAATGCGGCAAAGACTTTACCCGCGAAAAGCTCCGCGAAAACGGCCTTAACCTGTACGCAAAAAAGCGCGAGGACGAGCTGGCGAAAAAAATAACTCTCATCGGCTGCCACCACGACGATTTTGACATATTGATTAACGGCAGGGACGCCAAGCTGTACGCCTCGCAGGGGCAGCAGCGGTCGGCGGTGCTGGCGCTCAAGCTTGCGGAAGGCGAGCTTGCCAAGCAATACACCGGGGAAGACGGCTTGTTTTTATTCGACGACGTGCTTTCCGAGCTGGATGCCGGTCGGAGGGAATATGTCACCGAAAAGCTGAAAGGGCGGCAGTTCATCATCACCTGCTGCGACTACTGCCCCACGGGAGGCAGGATTTTCGAGGTTAAAGGGGGCGAGGTTTTTGTTTCTGCATCTCGGTAAAAACGAGTCCGTCGACGAAAAAGAGATCGTGGGTATATTCGATATGGACTCCGCCACACGTTCGAGGGACACGGTAAATTTTTTAAAGCAAATGCAATCGGACATGAAAACGGTTTCGCTCTGCGACGACATACCCAAAACTTTCGTGCTGTGCGACAACGACCGCACCGACACGGTTTATATAACCCAAATCTCGCCCGCCGCCACGGCTAAAAGGGCGAAAACAGCAAACCATAAAATTGATTTACAGGCTTACACGTTTACACGTTTACACGCAAGGAGATTACCAATAGATGAACAATGATTTTGAAAAAGCCACCGAAACCTACGGCGACAGCCAGATACAGGTGCTCGAAGGGCTGGAGGCGGTCAGAAAACGCCCCGGAATGTATATAGGCACCACTTCTTCCAAGGGTCTGCACCATTTGATATATGAAATAGCCGACAACTCCATAGACGAAGCGCTGGCGGGCTGCTGCGACGACATACGCGTCATATTATGCCCTGACGGCTCGGTGAAGGTCGAAGACGACGGCCGCGGCGTGCCCACGGGGATGAACGAAAAATTGGGACTTCCCACGCTGGAGGTCATCTTCGCCACTCTCCACGCGGGCGGCAAGTTCGGCAACGGCGGCTACGCCATCGCGGGCGGGCTGCACGGCGTGGGCGCGTCGGTGGTCAACGCGCTTTCCAAAAGGCTGGAAGCGATCAACCGCCGCGACGGCAAGGAATACACCATAGCTTTCGAGCGCGGCAAGACCGTCGAACCTCTCAAATATATCGGGCACACCGACCGTCACGGGCTTGCCGTGCGGTTCTGGCCCGACGACGAAATTTTTGAAACGGTGGAGTTTGACAAGGAAATAATCAGAAGTCGCCTGCGCGAACAGGCGTTTCTCAACGGCGGAGTCAGGCTGACGCTCATAGACGAACGCAGCGGCACACCCGAAACGGAGGTGTTTCACTACGAGGGCGGAATCAAATCCTTCGTGGAATACTTAAACACCAAAAAAGCGGCGGAGCTGGTCCACAAGGACGTTATTTATGTTTCGGGCACAAAGGGCACCTCGATAGCCGAAGTCGCCATACAGTACAACGACACCTACAACGAAACCCTGTTCTCCTTTGCCAACAACATGCACACCGTGGAGGGCGGGACGCACGAAACCGGCTTCAAGTCGGCGCTCACAAAGGTGTTCAACGACTACGGCAAAAAATACGGCATCCTCAAAGGCGAAGAAAAGCTGATGGGCGAGGACACCCGCGAGGGCATCACCGCCGTAATATCGGTCAAGCTGGAGGACGCTCAGTTCGATTCGCAGACCAAGGCAAAGCTCGGCAACAGCGAAATCAGGACACTGGTCGAGAGCATGATGGCCGAAAAGCTTAACGATTATTTTGAAGAAAACCCCGCCACCGCCAGGGCGATTATCGAAAAATCCATCGGCGCGGCGCGCGCGCGGGAAGCGGCGCGGAAAGCGCGGGAGTTGACCCGCCGCAAGGGGCTGCTCGAATCGTCCATGCTGCCCGACAAGCTCGCCGACTGCAACGAGCGAAGGGCGGAATTCACCGAGCTGTATATCGTCGAGGGCGATTCCGCAGGCGGCACCGCCAAGGACGGCAGGGACAGTCAGTTCCAGGCGATTCTTCCGCTGCGCGGCAAGATACTCAACGTCGAAAAGGCACGCCTCGACAGGATCTATTCGTCGGTGCAGATAGTGCCGATAATACTGGCGCTCGGTACCGGGATAGGCGAAGAATTCGACCTTTCCAAGCTGCGTTACGGCAAGATTATCATCATGGCGGACGCGGACGTCGACGGCTCTCATATCAAGACGCTGATATTGACCTTCTTCTTCCGGCATATGCGCCCGCTTATCGAGCAGGGTCACATCTATTCGGCAATGCCCCCCCTTTACCGGGTATACAAGGGTAAACAGCAATTTTACGCCTTTTCCGACGGCGAAAGGGATAAATATATCGCTCAACTCGGCGGCGTCAACGTATCCGCGGAACGCTATAAAGGTCTCGGCGAAATGGATAAGGACCAGCTTTGGGACACCACCATGGACCCGGAGCGGCGCATCTTAAAGCGCGTCACGGTCGAGGACGCCATCGAGGCGGACGCCATGTTCACCCTGCTCATGGGCGACAAGGTCGAGCCTCGGCGCGAATTTATCGAGCGCAACGCCAAATTAGCCGTCAACATAGACGTGTAAGGAGACCACCGCATGGCAAACGAATTTGAAAATTACGATTATTCAACCCACGAAGAACAGAAGATCGTGGATATTGACATACAAAAAGAAATAAAGACCTCATTTATCGAATACGCGATGTCGGTTATCATCGACCGCGCTCTCCCCGACGTGCGGGACGGCTTAAAACCGGTCCACCGCAGGGTATTGTACGCGATGTACGACGACAAGCTCTTTTACAACACCGCCTACCGCAAGTCGGCGACCACCGTCGGCAACGTCATAGGTCACTACCACCCCCACGGGGACGTGGCGGTCTACGACACCATGGTCAGAATGGCGCAGGATTTTTCGCTGCGCTATCCGCTCGTCGACGGCCACGGCAACTTCGGCAACATCGACGGCGACGGAGCCGCCGCCTATCGTTATACCGAAGCGAGGATGTCGAAAATTTCCAACCTCATGCTCCAGGATATCGAAAAGGATACCGTCGATTTCGTGCCAAACTTCGATAACCGCCTGAAAGAGCCTTCTTGCCTGCCCTGCCGTTTCCCCAACCTCTTGGTCAACGGTTCGATCGGCATAGCGGTGGGTATGGCGACCAACATTCCGCCGCATAATATGAACGAAGTGATCGACGCGGCGATCTACTGCATGGAAAACCCCGACTGCGCCGTGCGCGACCTCATGAACTTTATCAAAGGCCCGGACTTCCCCACGGCGGGAATTATACACGGCACGAGCGGCATACTCGAAGCTTACCTTACCGGCAGGGGACGGGTCAAGGTCAGAGCGAAAGCCGAATTCGAGGAAAAGCACGGCAGGACCGCTATAATAATCACCGAATTGCCTTATCAGGTCAACCGTTCCTTGCTGCTCGGCAACATGGCGCAGCTGGTCAAGGACAAGCGTATCGAGGGCGTTTCCGATATCCGCAACGAATCGGGCAGGAAGGGCATGAGGATCGTCGTCGAGCTTAAGCGCGACGCCAACCCCCAGATAGTCCTGAATTTGTTCTACAAATACACCCAGTTGCAGGATACCTGCGCGATGAATATGCTCGCGCTGGTCAACGGCGAGCCAAAGACGCTCAATCTCAAAGAAATGCTTTCGTATTACCTCTCGCACCAGCGGGACGTGATCGTCCGCCGCACCCGTTTCGAGCTTGCGAGAGCGGAACGGGAGGCGCATATATACGAAGGATACCGGATAGCGATAGATAATCTGGACGAGGTCATAAAAATAATCCGCGCCTCGGATTCGATTTCCGACGCGAAAAACAGCCTTATGGAGCGTTTCGGACTGGACGACGCGCAGGCGCAGGCCATAGTCGATATGACGCTCGGCAGACTTTCCGGCATGGAACGCCGCAAGATCGAGGAAAGGCTTGTCGCCCTTTACGCCCAGATAGGGGAATTGAAGGGCATTATCGCCGACGAATCGAAAATCGACGCCATCATTAAGGCGGACCTGCTCGACGTCAAGGATAAGTTCGGCGACGAAAGGCGCACCGCCATCGAGGAGGCCGAGGACGATATACTCATAGAGGACCTCATCGACCGCGAGGACTGCGTCATAACCGTCACCGACGCCGGATATGTCAAGCGGCTGCCCGTGGAGACCTACTCGGCGCAGCGGCGCGGCGGCAAGGGAATCACCGCCATGTCCACCAAGGAGGAAGACTTCGTCCAAAACGTATATATATCCCACTCGCACGACTGCCTGCTTCTGTTTTCCAACCGCGGCAGGATGTATATAAAGAAATGCTATGAAATACCCGAGGCGTCCCGCGTTGCCAAGGGCACGAATATAGTCAACCTGCTTTCGCTCGGCGAAGGCGAGGTCATCACGGCGTCCATACCGATACGGGAGTTTTCCGATGACGAATATCTGGTCATGCTGACGCGCAGGGGCGTGGTCAAGCGCGTGGCGCTCGGCGCATACAACACCAAACGCTCCGCGGGCTTGTACGCCGTCACCCTCGACGAGGGCGACGAGCTGCTCTATGTCTTAAAAACCGACGGCAGTTATTCCATCCTTGCCGCCACACGGGACGGGCTTTCCATAACCTTTGACGAAAATGACATCCGCCCGATGGGGCGGCACGCCAGGGGTGTAAGGGCGATAAAACTTTCCGATGACGATTATGTGGTCGGCGCGGTGGCCATACCCGACAACATCGAAGGCGAAACGGTGCTCACCATAACCGCCAACGGATACGGCAAGCGGACGAAACCGGAAGAATTCAAGCTCCAAAACCGGGGCGGCAAGGGCATAATCTGCCACGGGGTCAACGACAAGACAGGGCTTCTGGTGGGCATTTCGCTGGTGGGCGCCGACGACGACGTCATGCTCATCACCGATTCCGGCGTAATAATCCGCACGGCGGCGAGCGGGATCCCCGTCTACGGCAGGAACACCGCCGGCGTCATAGTCATGCGCACTTCCGGAGACTCGGTCATAACCGGCTTTACCAAGGTCAGCCCCGATAAGGAAACCGAATCCGCCGAGGTTGAAACCGCCGAGGCTGAAACCGCCGAAGCTGAAACCGCCGAAGCTGAAGAAGAAATCTCCGAAGAACGGTTGCCGGGACCGTCCGAAGAATGAAAGGTAAGTAGGGTAATTTAAATGGCAGTGACATCTCTCATATTTGAAAACGAGCAGGGCAGGGAGGCACGGCACGCCCTTCTGCTCGATGCGCTCCGCGAGCATTTCAACAACCCCGAACTGGAAATCGAATACACCCCCAAGGGGAAGCCGGTGCTTTTGGGCATAAACAAATATATCAGCGTCACCACGACGGAAAATGTCATGGTCTGCGCCATATCGGATACCCCGATAGGCATTGACGGCGAGCATTTGGCGCGTTTTTCCGGCGAATCGAGAACCGATTATGTGGGTATCGCCGAAAGGTTCTTTACCGAGGAGGAAGCCGACTATGTCCGGGAAGGCGAGGACACCGGCATGAGGTTTGCCAAAATTTGGATAAGAAAAGAGGCTTATTGCAAATACACCGGCAAGGGCTTGGTTGATTTTCCAAACTTTTCGGTCACCGACGGCGAACGCTTTTACGGTAAGATAAACGGAGTGCCGGTCAAACGCTTTACGGTGAACTTCCCCGGCAGCGGCGAATTTTTATTCGCCATCGCGGGCGACTACTCCGCCTAATTTTATTTGACATCAACATATTGTATTAATGTTTTCCTCCGGCACAAGATGTAACGGATATGTCAAGAAATATGATTTTTTTCGTTAAAATCCTTAAAAACCCTTGCAAAACGGAAGAATCTGTGCTATAATGCCTCGTCATTTTAGGGCGGTCCAATGCGGCTCTGTAAGAACGCCCGCGAACATAAGGAGGAAAAGCCATGGATTTGATTAAGGCTTTTACGGAAGAGCAGTTAAAGAAAGAGGTCCCTCAGTTCGGTATCGGCGACACCGTCAAGGTGTACTGCCGCATCGTCGAGGGCACCAGGGTCAGGACACAGATTTTTGAAGGCACCGTCATTGCGCGGAGAAACGGCGGGGTTAGCGAATCCTTCACCGTCCGCCGCGTTTCCTATGGCGTAGGAACCGAAAAAACCTTCCCCCTCCACTCGCCCAACGTTCAGTCGGTCGAAGTGGTCAGGAAAGGCAAGGTCAGGAGGGCAAAACTCTATTACCTCCGCCAGAAAGTCGGTAAAGCCGCCAAGGTCAAGGAAGACAGATAACTGCCCAAAACGGCTTCGCCGTCTGATAAAGTGCCTGAAACCACAGGCGCTTTTTCTGCATATCGGACAATACGCAGGGCGCAACATAAATATATCGCAAATAATGATAGCGCGCGTTTTACGCGAGCGGGAGATATAAACCCTTGAGCGAAGAAAAATATAGCAATAACGAAAACGAAGAAACAGACCTGCCCGAAACGCCCTCCGCGCACAGGGAAAAAAACATCGCCCCGCAGAGCGGACAGCTCGCGGAGGCCTTGCCGGGGGCGGCATCGTCGGGATCGGCGACAATAATCGGCGTGTACGAATGGCTCGAAACCTTTTGCCTGGCGTTGTCGCTTATGGTGGCGCTGTTCCTTTTCGCGTTCAAGTACGTCACCGTGGACGGCACTTCCATGCTCAACACCCTCGAAAACGGTCAAAAGCTCATCATAACCGGGCTTACCGAATATAAACAGGGCGACATAGTTGTTATCTGCAAACCGGGCGAGGAAAAGCCGCTGGTCAAGCGGATAATCGCTCTCGGGGGGCAGACGGTTGACATTGACTTTGACAACTGGACGGTTTACGTGGACGGCGTGGCGCTCGACGAGCCGTATGTCAGACGCATCGCCGGGGTGAGCATGAGAACCGACGGCTTTTCGGGCCATGTCGTGGTGCCGGAGGGGACGGTGTTCGTCATGGGCGACAACCGCAACGGTTCCTCCGACAGCCGCAGCATCGGCTGCATAGACGAAAGGAACATCCTGGGCGAAGTCGTCTACCGCCTGTTCCCGTTAAAGACCTTCGGAAAGGTGAAATGATGGGGGAAATTGTCTGGTATCCAGGGCATATGGCGAAAGCCAAGCGGAAGATCGCCGAGCTGCTCCCGCTCATCGACGCGGTGATAGAGCTGGTCGACGCGCGGCTGCCCGTGTCGTCGCGGAACCCCGATTTCGCGGAGCTGTTCAAAAACAAGCCCGCCATCGCGGTGTTAAACAAAGCTTCGCTCGCCGACAAAGCCAAAACCGAATACTTCGCCGCCGAAATAACGGCGGGCGGCACGCCCTGCGTCACCGTTGACTGCAAGGAAAACCCGGACATGAAAAAGATCACGGCGGAAATAAAAAAGCTCGTCGCCGCCAAGCTGCAAAGGAACGCCGAAAAGGGCGTTTTCAAACCGGTGCGGTGCGTCGTCGCCGGGATCACCAATGTGGGCAAATCCACCTTTATAAACACCTATACCAAAACCAAAAAAGCGAAAGCGGAGGACCGTCCCGGCGTCACGCGGCAAAATATGTGGATAAGCTCGCCTTACGGCGTGGAGCTGCTCGACACCCCGGGGCTTTTGTGGCACAAGTTCGACGACCGGTCGGTAGGCATAAAGCTCGCCGCTGTCGGTTCGGTACGTGATGAGATACTCGACCTCCACCTTCTCGCCTGCGACACGATCGGGCTGATCCGCCGAAAATACCCGCTTTTTTTGGAATCGAGATATAAAATTGGCATAAGCGAATCCGAAACCGACGCGAATATACTCGAAAAAATCGGCAAAAGCCGCGGCTTTTTGATTTCGGGCGGGGAAATCGACCTCTCCCGCGCCGCCGCGGTGTTCCTTGACGAATTCCGCGCCGGTAAAATAGGCAGAATTACGCTCGACTGATGCATAACGCATATATATCCTTATCCGTCCGTTAAAACGAGAGAGGGAGCACATAAAAATGTTGAACTGGGACATCGAAAACCAATGGTATTCCGACGGAGCGAAGGTGATCTGCGGCTGCGACGAGGCGGGTCGGGGCCCGCTCGCCGGCCCGGTTTTCGCAGCGGCGGTGATACTCCCGGCAGGCTGCGAAATAGAGGGGCTGGATGACAGCAAAAAGCTTTCCCCCGCCAAGCGCGAAAAGCTTTACGTCGAAATCCGCCGCCTTGCCGTGGATCTGGCGGTCGCCCACGCGGAAGTTTACGAGATCGAAGCGATAAACATTTTAAACGCCTCCATGCTTGCCATGCGGCGCGCCGTCGCCGCTCTTAGGACGAAACCCGATTTGGCGCTCGTCGACGGCAATGTCGCGCGCGACTTCCCCATAAAAGCGATCCCGGTTATCAAGGGCGACGGCAAATCCCCCTCCATAGCCGCCGCTTCCATACTCGCCAAGGTGGAACGCGACAGGTTCTGCGATGAGATGGACCGGTTTTACCCCGGCTATAACTTCGCCCGTAACAAGGGCTACGCCACCAAGGAGCACAAAGCGGCGGTTTTGAAAAACGGTCCCGCCCCGGTGCACAGAAAATCCTTTTTGAGAAAGACATTGGGTGACGCGATTGAACAGCTCGACATTTGGCAGAGCTGGTGAGGAAAAGGCCCGCGCCTTTTTGAAAGAAAAAGGTTATGCGGTTATCGCCGAAAATTACGCCGCTCGCGGCGGAGAACTGGATATCGTGGCGTACCGCCGCGGCACCCTCGTGTTCGCGGAGGTCAAGGCGCGTTCAAGCCCGGAATTCGGCTCGCCCGCAGAGGCGGTGACCGACGTCAAGCGAGCCAGAATCAAGGACGCCGCCTCGGGTTTTTTGCGCGAACAGTCGCTTTACGGGAAAATCCCCGTCTATTCGCGCCTGTTCCGGCGGCGGATATATAGGAGAGTCAAAAGACAACGCTTCGATATTATCGAGGTTTATATGACAAAGAAGCTTGTCACAGAACATATAGATATTATAGAAAACGCTTTCTGAAAGGACGGTAGTCCCATGAAATTCGTATCCACCAGGGATAAGTACGCCAAAGAATATTCCTCCTACGAGGTTATAAAAACCGGAATCGCTCCCGACGGGGGGCTGTTTTTTCCAAAGGATAACGTGAATTTTTCCAAAGACGAGCTTAATTTGCTCAAAGAAAAAAGCTATGCGGAGAAAGCTGCGGCGGTGATTTCTAAATACCTCACCGACTTCACTTCTCCGGGACTGCTTTCCGCTTGCAAAGCGGCCTATTCCAAGGAAAAATTCCCGTTGATGCCTTCGCCGGTCAAAGAGGCGGGCGGGGACAATTATCTCGAACTGTACCACGGGCCCACCTGCGCTTTCAAGGATGTGGCGCTCCAGCTCATGCCGAGACTTCTCACCCTTTCTATGGAAAAATCGGGCGCCGCCGGGGACGCGCTCATACTCGTCGCCACTTCCGGCGACACGGGCAAAGCGGCGCTCGAAGGCTTTGCCGACGTCCCGGGTACGAAAATTCTGGTGTTTTACCCCGAAGGCGGGGTTTCGGACATACAAAAAAAGCAGATGCTGACGCAAAAGGGCAAAAACGTCGGCGTGCTCGGGGTCAGGGGAAATTTTGACGACTGCCAGACCGGAGTCAAAAACATCTTCGGCAACGAAAAAACCGCGGGCGAGCTTATAAAATCGGGGCATTTTTTATCCTCCGCCAATTCCATAAACTTCGGCAGACTGGTCCCGCAGGTGGTTTATTATATTTCAGCCTGTCTTGAATTGCCGCTCAAGGAAGGGGAAACCGTCGATGTGACGGTGCCTTCCGGGAACTTCGGCAATATACTCGCCGCGTATATGGCGAAAAAGGCGGGCGCGCCGATAGGCAGACTGATCTGCGCGTCCAATAAGAATAAAATTTTGACTGATTTCTTCGCAACGGGAGTGTACGACAGACGGCGGGAATTTTATCTCACCGCTTCCCCCTCCATGGATATCCTCGTATCGTCCAACCTCGAACGCCTGCTCTGGCTGGCCTGCGGGCCCGAAAAAACCGCCGCTTTCATGGCGTCGCTCAAAGAGAAGGGATTTTTTGAGGTCGACGAAGAGGCCATGAAAGCGCTGCGCGAGGATTTTTCCGCTTATTATGCCGACGAGCGAGATTGTTTCGCCGCGATCAGGGAAAAATACGAGAAGTTCGGCTACCTCATGGACACCCACACCGCCGCGGGGGCGTTCGCCGCCGGACAATATAAAAAAGAGACGGCTTCAAATCGTAAAATGCTTATAGTCTCGACCGCTTCGCCGTTCAAGTTCGCTCCGGCCGTTTGCAGAGCGCTTGGATTATGCTGCGGCGAGGGCTTCGACGCAGCCGACCGTCTGGGCGAATATACGCATCTTGAAATTCCCTACGCTCTCGGAGGGCTGAGATACGAAAAAAACCGTTTTTATAAAGTCGTCACCTCCGATAGAATGAACGACGAAGTTTTGATGTTCGCCAACGAATAAATATAAATCAAAATTCCTCTTAACCTTCCCCAAAGGGGAAGGTGGCTCGGCGTCCCCGCAAGCCGAGACGATGGGATCGTCCCCCGCAAGGCTTGAACAATAATATATCGCCCCAACCGCAAAAGCGGTCGAGGCGATATGACAAAGCGGCGCAAGCTTAAATTTTATTGCGCCGTCCCTTGCTCACCCTATGTCTCTGGGCTTGTAGGTCGCGCAGACAGTGTCGGCGCAGCAGGTTGCCGAGGAGGGACCGACCGCGATCTTGCTCGCGGTGCAATGACCGTTGTTGTCATTATAGCTGCAATTCCTGACGCTGCACGCAATACCTTTGTTTACCTTATTGTTTTCTCTGTTATCCAGCGTTATCGCCTCCCGCATTATTCTGCGGCGTTTTATGAAAATTATTCCCATAAATATGTTTAAAATAATGCAAGGAAGGAAAACTCCGGATGGTTTTTGTCATTGCGGACCTGCACCTCTCCCGGACGTCCGAAAAACCCATGGACGTTTTCGGCGCGAAATGGGAAAACCATACGGAGAGGATTTATGAAAACTGGCAGAACACCGTTGATCCCGGCGACACCGTGGTCATTCCCGGCGACATTTCGTGGGGCATGGACTTCGGCTCGTCCGCGGAGGATCTGAAATTTGTCGACGCCCTGAACGGGACGAAGATTATCGGCAAGGGCAACCACGACTATTGGTGGGCGTCCATGAAAAAGCTCGACGCTTTTTTAAAAAAAATAAATTCGTCGAGAATAAAGTTTTTGTTCAACAACGCTTACGCCGCGGAAAATTACATCATTTGCGGCACGCGCGGCTGGATTGTCGACGGCAAATACACCCCGGAGGACGAAAAAATCGTACTGCGTGAGGCGGGCAGGCTTGAACTTTCTCTCGCGGAGGCGCACCGACTGCAAGAAAGCCGCCCCGAAAGCGAGATTATCGCTTTCCTGCACTACCCCCCGGCTTATAACGGCGTCGTCTGCGAACCGATAGCCGAGGTTTTGAACAAACACCAAATAAAACGCTGCTACTACGGTCACATCCACTCCGCGCCGCCCGAAAAGCAGGAGCGATTCGCCGGCTCGACCCGCCTTTATTGCGTTTCGGCGGATTTTATAAACTTTAAGCCGATGAGGGTTTAAAAGAATACAAAAATTTCATTAATAAAACCGGCGCGTTTCCCGCGCCGGCTTTATATTTTGATTTAAAAATTTTCTTTGTTTTTAAAGCGCTTCCGAACCGCCGTTACGAGCGCTGTCGACGCTATGATCGCCAATCCGGCAATTATAAGAACATATCCCGCGGTTTTGGACTTTTCCGGTTTTTCGGTATCACGGCTTTCGCTTTTATAAGAGGATTCGGGGGTTTCCCCGGAGCCGCCGTCCGGGTTGCTTTCGTCCGGCGACGATTCGTGCGGTGCTTCGGAGGAAGTCTGCTCGGACGAAGTATCCCCGGACGATTGTTCCGACGATTCCTGATTTGCGCTCTCGTCCGGGTTTGGGAGCATGGTTATGGTCAGTCTATATACCGTTTGGCTTCCGTTTTCCGACACACAGCTTAATATAAAGACGTTTTCGCCGACCGACAGGGTATTCGGTCCCTCGCGCAGTACCGTGGCGCGCTCCCCGGCGGGAATCGCCACTATAACCGTTTCCGTCGCGTATTCCGCTTCGGCGGTGTAGTCGGTGACAAGCGGGTCGAAGACGGGAGTTATGACAAGTCCGGTCGCTTCCAGCGAAGCGAGTAGCGAATTGTTTTCGGGGATATGTTCCTCCCCGTGGGAAACCCATATGATATATTCGGAAACTTCGCCCTTTTGGTTCAGGTAGGTCAGCGTCAGCCGCTTTTCGGCGTCGTCGTAAATCGGCTGGTTGTTGAAATACACATAACAGCCGGCGGGGCAGTCGAAGCTGAGGTCGAGGTAGTCGTCGCCGTAGGGTATCAGCACGTTGTATTCGTAAATATCCCGGCGAAATTTCAACGCGGAATTTTTGGAGGTGACGTTCAGCTCGGCGGCGGGTGTTGATTTGATTTCAAACTCCTCGCGCTGCGGTTTCATGCTGTATAAGCCGGTTTGGGAGACCGTCGTATCGGCGAAGTCCACGTATGTGACGCCGGGGGCGGCTTCGGCTTTGATGCCGAAATACACGCGCAAAAACTTGGCTTTATCCCCCAGATTATTAATGCCCAGCACGCTGTATTCCAGCCTGCCTTTACTGTTAAAAGTGTAAACCTCGCCGCCGAAAGAAGTGATTCTTGAAACATAAAGCTTCTCATCGTCGAAATATACGGCGCCCGCCACCGAACCGGCGCCCGGCATTCGGTCGTTTTGGACGGTGACGTAAAATTCGGAGCCTTTATAACCGAACAGCGGTATGTTCAAATAAACCTCGCTGTCGATCGCGCCGCCGGACGCCGAATAGTCCAACACGGGCTTGAGCTCTTTTAGGTCGACGGAGGTAATGCGCGCGTTCGCGTTGTAGTCGGCGGAGGAAAAGACGCAGTTTTCCAGTTCATAATTCAACAGCAGATATCTGTAAAGGATATCCGCGTCGTTCACCGTCACACGCCCGTCGCCGTCCAGGTCGCCCCTGACGGAAATCACGAGGCCGTCGGTGAGGTTGCCGTTCATATCATATTTCACGACTTTCATGCCGGTCGCGACGATACCCTCCGTCACCTTCGCCCCGGTTTTGTCCTCCACCGCGAAGCGGAAGCCCGCCGCCGTAAAATACGAAAGGAAAATGTCCACGGTCGTGCCGGAAGGAACCATGCCGAGCACACCGCTGCCCCTGTCGATGACATAATCGGGGTTGGAACATATCGTTTGCGCTTCGGTGACCGTGATTTTACAGGTCGTGTATATGTTCGTGCCGGAAACCTCGGCGCGCACGACGGCTTCGCCCTGCGAAAGCGCGGTGACCAGCCCGGCGGGAGTCACCCTGATATTGGCGCTTGCGGATGTGAACACCACCGCGCCTTCCGCGCCTTCCGGGAATAACTGCGTTTTGAGCGTCGCGGTCTGCCCTACGCCCAGTTTAAGGTCGCCGCTTTGGATGACTATCGAGGAAGGGTTGTATTTTACCGTAAAGGTTATAACCGTATGCAGGTTCCAGGCGGTGACCACCGTCAGAGTATGCCTGCCCGCCTTTGATTCTTTATATCCGCTTTCGATTTTTTTGCCGTCCATATACGCCGTGCCTCGGTCATAGCGCACCGAAACCGATCCGTAATACACGCCGCCGTCGGAAACCCCGGTGACCGTCGCCGGTCTTGTGGGGTCGTACCCCTGCGAATTTATCACTTTTATTGACAATTTGCCGAAAAGCAGGGCGGTATAACCGGGGAGCATGACGGCGTGCAGCGAATCCGAAGCGTAGCCGGTTATGTACATCCCCTCAGAAAGCGAAAACATCCCCGTGTCCGTGAGCAGCGTGTTCCCTTTGAAATCGAAAACCTTTCCTATAACCGCTGCGGTATAGCCGAGATCGTCCGCGCCGTAGATAAAGTTGCCGGCGATGACGTATTTGCCCGAAGCGGCGACATTACCGCTGTACATGCTCTGGCATACGGCAAAGGGCGTAAGCGTCGCGGCGTCGTAGCCCGTCACGTCGTAAACCGTGCTGACATAGATCCTGCTCCCGGAGCAAGCGATGCCGTCCGCTTCCATTTCTCCGAAGGGATAGGCAAGCGTACCGGAGGAGCGGATATATTCGCACACCCTGCCGCCGCATACGGCGAAAAGCCTGCCGCCGCTGACACAGACGGAGGAGACCTTGGCGGGGAAGTTTATATATTCCTTGAAAGCGGTGAGGTAAATCTTGTTGACGTTTGAAAACAGCACGGCGACGCCGCCTTCGATTTCTATAAGCGCCGAAGGGACATATTTCAGGTAAACCGTATATTTCAGCGAGCAGTCGCCGTGGTTGAGGAAGTACAGCCGGTTGTCGCCGTACCTGAGCACAGATACGGTATCCGACGAGGCATCGTAAGCGGCGTCCTTTATATCGCCGCCCGAAGCGAGCGGGACGGTGTATTCGTAAGCGCGCGTGGTCAGCTTCTTGCCCGTCACCGCGACGTTGACGGGCGCGGCTCCGTACAGCCCGGCGGCCTTTACCCTTTCAAGGGTTCCGTCGGCGTAGACGAGATATATGTGGTCGCCGTCGCGGGAAGCCGAAACGACCGCGGAGAAATATTCGCCGAAAGGCTCGCCCGTCACCGAGGAGCAGACTTTACCGCCCGCGATCAGGGCGTTTTCGTCGCGGTAAACGACTTTGTCGTAGCCGCTTATCTGATACAGAAGCGCGAGGCTCGGCGCGGAGGAATCAAACGCCATTCCGCCCATGAACACCATGCCCGGCGCGGCGAACGGAATGCTTTCCCCCGGAACGGTTTCCAGCGGTTTAAGGCTCCAGATGCCGTTTGTAAAAACGTATATCATCTTGGGGTTGTTAGGCGAGTAGGCATAGGTAGTCGCGCCGTCGGAAAACAGCGCTGATTCGGAGCTTGCCGTGGCAAGCTCGGTCGCCGTTTCGGTGCCGGTGACGCAGGCCCTGACATTGCCGTCCGCTTCTTTGAGGAACACATAACCCCCGCCGACCGCTCCCGCGACTACGGCGCGGAGAGAGTGGAATTCGTAAACGAAAGGATTTTTCGTTGTGGTAAGCAGAGCCGAATCGTACACCACATAGCCGTTTTCGCACACCGCGACAAGTCTGTTGACGTCGCGTGCGGCGCACAAAACCACCCCGGGCGTGGAGATGTATCTGTATATGCGGGAAAAATCGCCTGTTTTATATACTTTGATACCGCCCTCGTTTTGATCCCAGAAAGCCGTCCAGTTGTTGTTCCCGCCGCTTATGACCCGGCTTCCGGGCGAAACGCCGAGGTTTTCCGCTCCGGTTTCGGTGAGCGTGAAATCAATCGAGCGGTATTTCGCCCCGGTCGGATCGGTTATCACCACGCTGTGCGCGCCGGCGTCGGTCACCACCACGTCCCCGGTAAAACCCGCCCCGTCGATAAAAGCGTACCCGTCCCCCACCACGGTGAGTTTGACGCGGTGG
>CAYOGQ010000013.1:0-7055 GCA_964403645.1 uncultured Ruminococcus sp. | reverse complement strand
TACACGCCGTTTTCGGTCACGCCGAACAACGCCGGGATATCCGAGGATATGAGGAAGGTTTCGCTGACCTCGTTGCCGTACGGCCCTTTTAAAACAAAAGTATGCTGCCCGAAGCCGGTTACTGCTTCGCCCGACTCATAAGGCTCGCCGTCCACCGTGGCGTATCCGCGGGCGAAGGTTATCGTCACGTAATCGCCGAATTTTTGAATGTTATAGCTCAGCTTCACCGTATCGACGACAAAGGTTATCGTCACCTTGCCGAACTTGTCGCTTACGACAAGCGTGTGAAAGCCCTGTGAAAATATGCTTTCGCCGGAAAGGTATTCCTCCCCGTCGAGGGTGGCGAAGCCGTTTGTGAAAACCGCTCTGACTTCCTCAAAATATACACCCCCGTCGCTGACGCCCGTGACGGAGGGCTTGGAAAGGTTAAGCATCAGCTTTTTCAGGTCGAGTACGCCCCAGCCGACGGAATCGTTCCTGTCGCCCGAAGCGGAATATTCGATAAGCTTTTTGAAAGCCGCCGAATCGAGCTTGCGGGGCGAGCTGTTGACGGCGAGCGCCGCGGCTCCGGAAACGAAAGCGGCGGAATAAGAGGTGCCGTTTTCAGAAACGGTGCCCGAAGCTCCGTTATTGAATTCGATAACCGTCAGGTCTTCGCCGGGAGCGGCGATATCCACGCGGGAATTGTACTGCGAAAACGGGCTTGCCCTGCCGTCCCGCCCCGACGACGCCACGCTCACCACGCTTTCGTATGACGCGGGGTAGGAAAATTTGCCGGCATAACCCAGGTCGCGCCCCTCGTTGCCCGCGGCGGCGACCATTATGCAGCCCTTGGCGGCGGCGTAGTCCACAGCGTCGCTTTCGGCCTTGTTTTCCTCGTACCCGCCGAAAGACATATTTATCACGTCCGCGCCGTAGTCGGCGGCGTAGTATATCCCGCCAACCAGGCTGGATGTCAGTATGCTCCTGCCGTCAGTGGTGATTTTCACGGGGAGTATGGACGCTCCCTTGGCTATCCCGGCGACGGAGGACACGATAATGCCGGTAATCTTGGTGCCGTGCCCCGCTTCGTCGCCGTCAACCCCCGGTTTTCCGGTGACGGCGTTCCAGCCTTCGAGTATTGAAGCTTTCGACAGGTATTCGTGGGAACGGTTTACGCCGCTGTCGAGCACCGCTACCACGGCGCCCTTGCCCCCGGAGGTAAGCGCGGCGTCGGCTTTGATTTCGCTTAATTCCCAGTAATACGCGGAATCGGATCCGGTTTCCTCGAAAAAGCCGTAAATTTCCCCGTCCGGGACGGCGTAATCGACGATAGCCGCGTGCTCGGCGACGAAACCGCCGATATCGTCAAGGCGCACGAGGAACATCCGCTCGGCGCTGTAAGAAAGCAGGGTGAAATCATAAAAGCAGACCGCGTCGTAAATTTCTGAAAGCGGGGCGTCGTCGTCGAAGGCGATTATGTACGAAACGGCGTCCCCGGAGGGCATGGGCGACGCGTTTATAGTTTTATCGGGATTAATGTCTTCGCCCTTTATGTATGCGTCGCGGAGCTTGTCGTAAAACGCGAAAGGGTTCGCCGAATCTTTTTCGTTCCGCGCGAAAGGACCCATACCGCACGCATTCAAAGCGTGCGATAAAAGAGTCGGCGACAGCAGCGCGGCTATTAAAAGAAACGCGAACACTCTCTTAATTTTATTCATTGATGATTTACTCCGGTAAAACTTTTAACCCAACAAATTTTTTATCCCCACCGCTATGATTAATATGCCGCCGACGATAAGCTCCCTGCCGCCCGCCGCCGAAACCAGCCGCCTGCCGACAAACAGAAACGCCAAGCAGACCGACGCGGTTACGGATGCGAATATCAAAGAAGGGACGAATATGGCTCCGCCTTTGACGGCAAGACCGACACCCACGGCAAAGGCGTCGGCGCCGGCCAAAACGGCCTGCCTGACAAGGAAAGTGACGGGCAGATCGTTTTTTATGCCGGAACTTTTTTTATCGGGTCTGAAATAAGAAAAGATTAACCTGAAACCGATAAAAGACAATATCAAAAAAACCAACAGTCCGGAAAACGCGCCGAGGTTAAACCCGGCGAACGTCATTATAAAATATCCCGCCACGGGCATGATACCCTGAAAAAAGCCTAAAAGCAAAGGCGGCACGATGAGTTTCCGGATATCCCCGCCGCGGTACGCCGCGGCGTCCGCCAAGGTCAGGGCGGAAGCGTCGAGCGTGAGCACAAGCGCCACGGCGATAACTTCAAGCCAGCTCATCGTATATACCGTCCGTTTCCGCCGAGTATTTGGTATGGGAGCCGTCGGCATAGATATATAAGGGCGGGACGTTCACGGTCCCGTCGCTCCCGCCTTTTTTGCCTTCCGTCAGTATAAGGCAGGGCGGTTTGCCCGCCGAAGGATAGACATAGCGCAGCTTTTTGAGCTTGATGCCGTTCCTGTCCATGGCGGCAATGAGCTTTGCTATATATTCGGGGCGGTAAACGCAGTAAAACCTGCCCCCGGATTTAAGTATATACCCCGCGCAGGCGCAGAATTTGTCGATATCCGCCGTGGTTTCGTGGAACGCCGCGTATTTGAGGGGATTTGTGTTTATTTTGCCGCAGGCTGATTTCAGATACGGCGGGTTGGTCGCCACGAAATCCATGCTCCCAGCGCCGATAATCCCCGTAACGTCCTCCACGCCGCGGTTGACGCACACGAACTTGTCGGCGAAGCCGTTCTTTTCGGCGTTTACAACCGAAAGCTCGGCGTATTCCCTGATCAGCTCCACCCCGGTCATGCGGGCGGCTTTGGAGTTTGCCAAAAGCAAAAGCGACAGCGCGCCGTTTCCCGATCCGAGATCGCAGCCGGCTTTACCCCTGTTTTTACCGCAGAAGTGCGCCAGAAGCAGCGTGTCGGTCCCGAAGCGCATCCCGCCTTTGTATTCGTCGAGCGTTATGCCGGAGTTGATTTTGGTGGTGACAACACTTTCCATTTAATGATACCTTTCAAATGTTAGGAAGGCTTAAACGGAGGGTAAAATATTGATGTACATATAACATTACCCATAGATTGTTGCATCTATGGGTAAGTCACCGTTATGTTGTTCTGTTTTATCAGCCTTTGGGAGCGTCAACAGGGCATACAGCCGCGCATGAACCGCAATCGATGCATTCGTCCGGGTTTATAATATACTTGCCGTCCTCGTCGACCGATATCGCGCCCACGGGGCATTCGGCTTCGCACGTTCCGCAGCCTATACATAAGTCTTTGTCAATTATATATGCCATTTACCACACCTCCGTTTTTCGTATAATTATGATAGCACACCCAAATGGTTTTTTCAAGTGTTTTATAATATTTTCTTATTAAGTTGATACGGCGTCAAGTCCGCGGGTGAAATCCGCGAGTATGTCGTCTATGTCCTCTATGCCTACGGAGATACGCACCAGCCCCGGCGATATGCCCGCCGCCTCAAGCAGTTCGTCGGTGAGCTGACGGTGGGTTTCGGTAGCCGGGTGCAGCACGAGCGTTCGCACGTCCGCCACATGGACGACGTTTTTGGCGAGTTTCAGCGAATCCATGAATTTTATCCCCGCTTCCCTGCCGCCCTTAAATATGACAGAAAGCACGCCGGATTGTCCCTTGGGGAGGTATTTTTGCGCCAGCGCATGGTATTCGCTGCTTTTAAGCCCCGGATATATCACTTTTTCGATCTTGTCGGAAGCTTCGAAAAATTCCGCCGCTCTCATGGCGTTCATACAGTGCGCCCTCATCCTGACGCCCAGCGTCTGGGTGCCGGTGTCGGTCAGAAACGCGCTCAGCGCGGGCGGGCACAGACCGAAATCTCTCACAAGCTGGGCGCGGAGCTTGCAGGCGTACGCCGCTCTGCCGAAAGCTTTGGTATATACGACGCCGTGATAGGATTCGTCCGGCTCGGTCAGGCAGGGGTATTTGCCGTTTTCCCAATCAAAATTGCCCGAATCTACCACCGCTCCGCCCACCTGGAGAGCGTGTCCGTCGAGGTATTTGGTGGTTGAATGGACGACAATATCCGCTCCGTAACGGATGGGGTTGCACAGCACCGGGGTGGGGAAGGTGTTGTCGACGATAAGCGGCACGCCGTTTTTATGGGCGAGAGCGGCAATCCGCTCTATGTCGAGAACCGCGAGGGAGGGGTTTGCCAGCGTTTCGCCGAAAACCGCCCTGGTGTTCGGGCGAAAAGCCTTTTGTATGGTCTCGTCGTCGGCGTCGAGGTCGACGAAGGTGCAGTCGATGCCCATGCGCTTCATGGTGACGGCGAAAAGGTTGGTCGCGCCGCCGTAAATCTTGGTGCCGGTCACGAAATGGTCGCCGCAGCTTAAAATATTAAACAGCGCAACAAACAGCGCCGACTGTCCGCTCACGGTGCAGACCGCGGCCGCGCCGCCTTCCATTTCCGCCAGTTTCTTTTCGTAATTCGCCACGGTGGGGTTGGAAATGCGCGAATACATATGCCCTTCGCCCTTGAGGTCGAAAAGTTTTCCTATATCCTCGGTGGAATCGAAGGTAAAGGTCGTGGACTGATATATCGGCATCGCCATCGGCTCGCCGTTTTTGGATTTATAACCGGAATGGATGCATTGCGTTTCTTTTTTCATGCTTAGAATATATTCCTTTTATATTTCAGCTTTCCGCCGATTTTATCTGTTTTATGCCGTTCGACCAATCGGCAATCTTCATCTCAGGGCTGTTATAGTCGAAAGTCGTGGGGTAGGTTATATGCGTATTGCCGTATGAAGAATAGGCGAACAGCAGCCCGGCATACCTCGACAGCTCCGCTACGGGAATATTGGTGCGCACGGAGTTGTAAAAGGTCGTCAGGGTCTCTATGTTTGACGAAAAGGCGCCCACCGATGCGATCTGCCGGAAAACCGAAAGCCCCATGGATTCCTGGAACGGATAGCCTGCCGCGTCGCCTTCGCGAAGCGAATTGAATATATACACCGCGTTGGTTTCGGTCAGCGCCGTCTTGCCGACGGGGAGGGTTATGTAATATTCGTCCGTCGCCTCCTCCGAAGTTATGACGCCGGCAAAATCGGGGTCGATATATCTTATCTCATAGGTCAGGTCGACGGTTATGGCGCTCCCCGCCTTTTCGGCGGTCTTTGCGGCGGTCTTATAGGTCTCGCCGTCGCAGATGATGTAGAAATCCACATCCCTGCCGATCAAGGGCGATATCTTTTTGATCATATAGTCGGCGTCGTTGTCCCCCATAAGCTCGCATAACAGCTTGGGCACGCCGCTGTCGTCGAGGTAGATGTCCACGGGGATACGGCAGGTTATGTATTTTTGAGTCTCTTCCAGCGCTTCCACATAGATGAGCGAGCATATGTCGCCTTTTTCGTTTTTGGAAGCGAATATGCAGGAAAAGACGTCGTATTGCTCTTCTCCGCTGAATTCTTCCGAGGTTTCTTCCCCGGATTCGTCCTCCGGCGCCGAGGGTTCCGATACGGTTTCCGACTCCTCCCCGGACGATACGTCGTCAAAGAAAAGCAAACCTTCGATATCCGGAAGAATTTTCAGCGCCGTATAGGCAAAAATGCCGAGCATTATGACAAGTGTCAGTATAAAGTTCCTGAACGCGGCGGACATGGCTTTTCTCCTTTCCGTCTGTCGATTTAATCGGATGTCAGACAGCGTCATCAGGAGATAATTATATATCACCTTGCGCGGAAAGTCAAATTAATTTTTATGGTATAATCCTGAAACAATCTTGTTTTATTGTGTTTTGTAAACGTACATTTCAAGCACCCCGGCGAGAGCGGACGCGGCTTTCCCGGTATAGTCCTCGGCGGGTTCGGGCGATTCCACCGCAATTTCGCCGCCAAGCCCCGCGCCGGGTTGAAAGCTTCCGTTTTGCAGCTGTTCCAGTGCGGGGAGCGTGACGGTGATGATCGCCTTGGTTTCCGAAGGCAGCCTCGCAAGCGTGAGCATTCCGTTTTGGAACCCGCACAGGGTGCGGGCATATGACAGTATAAAAGCGGGTTCGCCGTCCGCGCCTTCGAAATTGGAATCATCCGCGAATTTTTCCAGTTGTTTCACAAGGTCCGGGGATTTGAAATCGTCGAAGCAGAAAGACGCGATCACCTTATTGCCTATATTCGTCACTTTGGCGTCGATGCGTTTGCCGTAAGAGAGCAGAAAACACAGCGTTATGCAGGAGAAGAGCACATATTCGAGGTCGCGCTTGCCCGCGAAAACCATTGCTTTTTTGCCGCTTGCGGATTCGATGAAGAGTATGTCGGCGCCGATATGGCGCAGTACGTTTTTTGCTCCCTCGCAGATATCGCGCAGCATCCGCCCGATATCGCAGGCCTGGCCCGCGGCGGGCGCGGCGCCGATAACGAGGCTGATATATTCGCTTATCCGCTGCTGGGTGTACAGCGCGTGACGGCAGAGTATGTCGGAACCGGGCTTTTCCATAACCGAAGGGGAGCACAGCACGCCGAGCGAGAGCAGCCCGCGCTCCTGGCAGCGGCACAGCGCTTCCAGCCGCTTGTTTAAAGCGACAGCCATGACGCTGGTCCGGATCAGGTAGTGCTCGCCGTCGTAGAATGCGATTGCGGGGATGAAGCCGATGCCGTTTAGGGTGACTATGGTGTATTCGCCGGGGGCGAGGGATTTCAGCGCTTTGTAGTCGCTCTTGTTCAGGTGCTTCGCGATACCGCTGCCCTTGCGGAAAGGGGTGCACCTCACGCCCGCCGCTTTGTTTTTGGCGATTATCACACCTTTGGCGTTGAGGAGTATGGCGGGGAATTCAAAGGCTTCGATGTCGTGCATATTAATTCTCCCTTATGCTTCCGCTTGAAGATTTGCCTTTATACATCGTATATGTTACAAAATAACATAAAATCAGCGAAAAATCAACCCCGCAGGGCAAATGCAGCTATAATTCTTTAATATTTTCTTAAAACATCGTCCGATTTTTGCGGCGGTTAACGTAAAATAAAAATATTCCTCAAATGTATATGTTACAATGATATGGTCTAAAAAAAGAGGAAGCTGAACCCGATC
>CAYOGQ010000012.1:18197-26416 GCA_964403645.1 uncultured Ruminococcus sp. | reverse complement strand
CATCAAGGACCATGTAAAATTATATCAGGGCGTGACACTGGGCGCGAGAAGCTTCAAACTCGACGACAGAGGCAATCCGGTCAAGGGTATAAAACGCCACCCGGATATCGGCAACAACGTCATCGTCTACGCCGGCGCCACCATACTCGGCGGCGAGACGACCGTGGGCGACAACAGCGTCATCGGAAGCAACGTCTGGCTCACCCATTCGGTCCCGCCGGGAAGCAAAATATATTATACCCCGAACGGTTCGGATATTACTGTCTGCTGATTCCGGCGTCTGCTGACTATTGTCAGGGGAAAATATTTACAATTCGGTATTACGCTTTTAAATTTTTATATTATTATATATGTTAATATATATAATAACAAAACGAAAGCGGGGCGGCGGCGTGATAGAGCAAAAATTTAAAGAGTTCATGTACGGAAGATACGGGATGGACCAGCTTAATATCGCTCTTATGTTTACGGGTTTGGTCGTCGCTCTGGTCAACGCTTTCATAAAATCGTATATACTCACCTTTATCGTGACCGTCCTGTTTTTATGGGAAATGTTCCGCGCGTTCTCGCGCAAGATCCACGCGCGGAGGAGGGAAAACGATATCTTCTTGCAAATATGGTCGCCTATATGGAAATGGTTCCGCACCCGCCGTACCCGTTTTAAAGAGAGGGACATGTACAGGTACCGCTCCTGCCCGAAATGTAAAGCCACCTTAAGGCTCCCGGCAAGGAAAGGGAAGCACACCGCAAGATGCCCCAGGTGCGGAGAGGAATTTGAGGTTAGAATTTAGTAATTATACGTTCTTGCAAGATTTAATTTATGAAAACAAAAATTAAAAAGGCTGTTGTTTTAACACAACAGCCTTTTTTGGCTTTTAAATAGTTAAGCTTACTCGTTTACATCAATGCTGTCGCCTTCCTCGGCGGAAGCGGCGAGTTCGGCGGCGGCGAGACTTTCCACGGTTTCCCTGGAATTGACGGCGATATAGTCGTCAAGCCGTAAATCGGAAAAATCATAGAAACCGTACCAGCTTGTGATTTCCATATTATCGAGCTTGGAGGAGATCACATAGCTCTTGGTGTACTGGAACAGAGCCGTCGCGGGGCAAAGCTCGGCCAACATGGTCTCCGCCTCGTGCAGCAGCGCAACCCTCTCGGACCGGTTGCTGTTATAAACTATGGAATCTATAAGTTCGTCGTATTCCGCGCTCTGAAGCCCGGTGTAATGGGGCGTAAAGGTAGCGGAATCGAGAGAAACCGATACGCTGTTCCCGCTGTAATAGGTGGCGAAGGGCGCGAGGTACGCGAAGGCGTCGACCGAGTTGACGGCATAATCCAAGCCGATAACATCCCAGTCGCCCGAGGAAAGTACGTTCTTATAATTTTCGGTGTAAACACCGGAAAGCGTCACGGTGAAGCCCAGCTCCTGCCAAACCGATTTGGTGTATTCGGCGATTTTTTCATACGGATTATAATGGGTGACCTTATTTTTAACATTGTCGTGCTTCTCGCTGTCGGAGTACATAAGAGAGGTCCAGGGGATTAGATAGCAAAGCTTGATTTCGCCGCCGGAAACCCCCGCCTGTTGGAGCAGAGTTTTGGCTTTGCTGACATCGGCGGTGGTCTGGTATATATCGCCGCCGGCTTTTCTGAAATCACTGCCCTGCTTGACATCGAACACCCCGGAGGGTACAAAGCCCGTGGAGGCGATCATGCCCGTTCCCATTATTTTTACGATTTCCGCACGGTCGAGAGAGCAGGACAGCGCCTGCCTTACCTTGGCGTCGGAGGTGATGTCATGAGCGGTGTTGAAATAATATGTATATGAAGAAAGCAGCTTTTTCGTCTTGATTTTGCCCTTTAAAGCATCATAGGTTTCGGGTTTGAAAGCGCCGAGGAAAAAGTTCCTTCCGGCAAGGTATTTATTGTATTGGAAAGTGTATTCGTCGATAGGTTCGGTGACGTTGCCGATGATCGTTGTCTCCTGATAAATGCAGGTGAGACGGTAAGGCACCACGCTCTCGTCGAGGTAGTCATCTTCTTCGTCCCTGTAATAGAAGGCGTTTCTTTCCAGCACCAGCTTTGTGCCTTCTTCAAAGCCCTGAACCTTAAACGGTCCGTTGCAAACCATGATAGCTGCGTTTTTGTCCCAGTCCTGGTCGCGATTGTATTTTTTGTTGGGGTCGTTTTTGGGGTTGTTCTTGACAGCGGTTTCGATAACGTTTTCGCGAAGCGGGGTCAGCGCTATGCAGGACACAGCTTCCGCAAACATGGCGACATCGTAATCGGTTTCGAAAGTGACGCAGAGCAGCGTTTCGCTTTCGGCGACAAGCCCCACGTCGTCGCTGGTCATAACACCGGATTTATAGTTCTTGGCGTTCTTTATCGGGTAAAGCAGGGAAGCATAAGGGGACTGTATTTCGGGGGAGAGTATACGCTTCCATGCATAAACGATGTCCTGCGCGGTGACCTGGATACCGTCGCTCCATTTGGTCTCTTTGAGGACGAAGTACATTTTATAAAGGTCTTCGCGGTTGTCAAAATAACTGTACCATTTTTCCGCCAGCGCGCCTTCCACCTTGCCGCTCTCGTTTACCGAGGTGAGCGGCTGGTAGATAAGCCCGAAAAGCATGGCGGTTTCGGCGGAAAGCTGAACCGCCGCGGGGTCGAGACTTTCCGGGAAAGTTGTTATAAACATGCTTATATTCGCGCCTTTGTCATTGTCGCCCTGAAGCGTCGTACATCCTGCTATGACGGGGACGCAAAGGCAAATAAGGAGTAACAGCGCTACGATTTTTTTCATATGGGATACCAATGCCTTTCCGGCTCACTTGTAAGTGGATGGCTTTTACGCGCTCCCGAGTGAGCCTTCGGCAGGCGCGAACGACCGGCGGTATGATTTTTACCGTCAGCCGCTTTTAGTGTGGGATATAATATTCCATCTCACAACACATTATAACACCGCGGTCGCGAAATATCAATTGTAAAAACTTGCGTATTTCACATTTGTGCATCTGCCAAAAAAACGATAATTTTTATTGTGCATTTTCACTAAAAATATAACGTTTAAAAAGCTGATTAAGCGGGGGAGAAGCGCGGGATCAATAAAAATTAATTCCAGGCGTTTTCGTCGCAGATATAGCTTTGTATCTTAAAAACATCCGACGAAATTTTCGCAATAAAATCCGCGTTTGAACCCGCGAGCAGGTAGTCGGTGAGGACTACCAGGACATACGGGCGGTCGCCGTAGAAAACTATCGCGGCGTCGTTGGAAGCCTTGATATCCATACCGTATTTGTGGGCGACGACGTACAGGCTTTCGCCGCTTTCATCGGTGGGGATACCCTTTTTAATAAAAACGTTTTCGTTGGCGTCCTTTAAAAGCTCCACATACCAGGCGTAAAGCTCGCTGTTTTGCGAACGCTTATATATTTCGCAAAACATCCGCCCCACACCGCCGGCATTGAGCACGGTGCCGTAAGGGTAGTTGAGGAACGGAGCTTTATATTCCTTATCAGCCTTGTCGTGGAAATCCTGCAGCGAGAGCACACCGCCGGAAGCGGAAGCGGTGTTATACAGCATCTTAAAAGCGGTGTTGTCGGAATAATAAACGATATATTCGATAATCTGTTTCAGGGTGAGGACGGTGCCGTCGGGCATATCCTTGACTTTTCCGGTGCCGCCGAACAGGTGTTGATTTTTTTTATAGGTATGCTTGTCGTCCAGCGAAATCTCGCCCTTTTCAATCATCTCGAAGATATAGAGCAGGTACGGCGCTTTGATCAGGCTTGCCGCGCCGAAAAGGCGGGTTTCGTTATAGGAAACGGTAAATCCCGTCGTAAGGTCGCAGTAATACATCGCGCAGGCGAAAGAAGCGCTGTTCAAGCGGTTTTCGAGAACTTCGAGCAGCCACTGCGGGATAGTTTCAGGCAGCTCAACGCCGCCCGACGACGCGGCGGGGAAAGCGACGGTAACGGGTGAATCGGTTATGTCCGAGCTGTCTTCCGGGCGGGGGAACAAATTGTCTGCGTCGGAAATCTCACTGTCGGGCGTTATCGTTTCCGCCGCGCAGGAGGATGCCGAAAGACAAAACGCCGATATTAAAATTAAACAAATTATCCGTTTTAACATTTTAGGCTCCTTTGTTTTGAAAGGAAAAACTCCATCAGCTCGTACCCGCGTTCTAAGTAAAGCGCGGTCTTTGCGGCTTCAGATTCGCTGAAAGCGCCCGCAGCGCTATGTACCGACTCCATTTCAGAGGAATAGATGACGAAAGGCACGGGGTCGGGAGCGTGGGTGCGCGTGGCGATAGGCGTGGGATGGTCGGGCAACACCATTATTTTATAAGGTTCGCCTTTGCGCCGCATTTCACGCATGATATAGCCGAGAATTTTTTCGTCTATGTTCTCTATCGCCGCAATCTTCGCGTTCAGGTCTCCCTTGTGGCCGCATTCATCCGGCGCCTCGACGTGTATGTAGACGAAATCCTTGCCTTTATCCAGTTCCGCCAGCGCCGCTTTTGCCTTCGCGGTATCACCGGTGACGCAGCCGCCCGTCCCGCCCGGCACGGGCGGTGTGTCCAGCCCGGCGCATTTGCCGATACCCTTTAACAAATCGACCGCGCAGACGACCGAACCGTCCAGCCCGGTCTTTTCCTTAAACGACGGCAGGACCGGTTTTTTGCCCGGTGACCAAAACCAGAGCGAATTGGCTTTTTTCAACCCCCTCGCCGCCCTTTGAACGTTTTGCGGATGGGTGGAGAGCAGGTCGTACGAAGCCTTCATGATATCAAGATATGGCTTGCTCGCCTCGCTCTTCGGCAGGTATTGCCCTATGGTCTGCCCGAGTATGTCGTGCGGGCGCGTGCAGTCGGCGAGCTTCGGCGCGTCGTCGTACACCAAACAATGGCGGTAGCTCACGCCGGGATAAAGGCGCTGACCCGGTTTGCAAAGCAGCCTGTCGCAGCACTCTATGAGCACCTTCGCTTCTTCGGTGGGGATTTCGTCGGAGGAATGGTCGAGCATGGTTTTTTGCTCGTAAGGTTCCCCGTTTTCCGAAAGCGCGACCAGATTTGCTCTGATTGCGGTCTGGTTGGGTTTCAGGTCGATGCCCATGCTCAGCGCTTCCAGCGGGGAGCGTCCTTTCGAATAAATCGTAGGGTCGTATCCCATCACGGAAAGGTTGGCGGTGTCGCTTTCGGAAACCATCCCGTCGGGCACGGTTTTCACCCTTCCGACGATACCTCTCTGAGCGATATAATCCATGTATGGGGTGCCGGACGCTTCGAGCGGAGTTTTCCCCGTCAGGTCTTTTATGGGGTAGTCCGCCATGCCGTCCGCGAGTATCACGATATATTTCATAGTTTCCTCGGTTTTTGCCGTATTATCGTTATATGTTTATACGTTATTCGTCGAACATACCCACGCGGCGGATATGCCTTCCGCCGTCGAAAGCGGTGTTGAAGAAGATTTCCGAAAGTTCGGCGGCTTTGTCGAAATTTGTCACAGCTTCCCCGATACAGATCACATTGGCGTCGTTGTGCTTGCGGCTCATCTCGGCGTCGTAAGCGTCGCGGACGAGCGCCGCCCTCGCGCCCTTCACCTTGTTGGCGGCGATAGTCATCCCTATGCCGGAAGTGCAGACGAGCAGGCCGAATTCGCATTCGCCGCAAGCCGTTTTGCGGGCAACCTTTTTGGCGAACACGGGGTAGTCGCAGGACTGCGTGTCGTAAGTACCCTCGTCGGATATCTCATAACCTTTGCTTTTCAAATGTTCGGCAAGCTTTTCTTTTAACTTAAAGCCGCCGTGGTCGGCGCCGATGGCAATTTTCATACGCTTCATATGCCTTTCGTGACGTTATTATCCGATTTAACCCTTTCGGCTTGGGAGGGTCTGAGATATACGGGTCTGAGAGCCGAGTGGGTTGTATATTCGCCATTAAGATATTTTTTATACCCGCAGACCGCGACCGAAAGCCCGTTCTGGTCGGTCTGACAGGGATTGGCGAGGTATATATTATTTTTATTTTCGCAAAGCGAGAAAAAAAGCCGTGCTCCGTCGCCGCAGAGCAGCACAGGGTTATTTGATTTTTGAATTTCTTCGTAAATATCCTCAAACGAAGCACAGCGGTCGTTTGTCAGTCTTTCCCCGTCTTTGAACAGGGCGTTGTAGAACTGGCTGCGCCTTGCGTCCATGACGGGGCAGACGGTTCCTCCGGGGAAAGCGCAGTTTTCGGCGAGAGCTTCAAGGGTCGAAACCCCGCATACGGGGGTGCCGAACGGCAGGGCAAGCCCCTTTACCATTGCGACGCCGATTCTCACGCCGGTGAACGAACCGGGGCCCGCCGAAACCGCGATCAGGCCGAGGTCGGCGACGGTAACTTTCATGGTCTTCATGGCGTGATCTATTATGGGAAGCAGGTTTTCCGAATGGGTAAGCCCGTTTTTCAGCGAAAACAGCGCGTATTTGTTTATTGTCCCGTCTCCGGCGCCGCAGACCGCGGCGGTCGCCGTAACGGCGGAGGTGTCGATTCCCAGTATATACATTTATAAATTTAATCCTTATATGTTATGGTTATTATCCTTTTATTTTCCCCTTCGGTTATAATCTCCGCCGTAAGCGCGTTTTCGGGGAAACATTCGGGGAAAAGGTCGCTCCATTCGGCGACGATCACGCCGTCTCTGTCCTCATAATCGTAAAATCCCGTGGAGTACAGGTCCTCCGCGCTTTTGATACGGTAAAGGTCGAAATGGAAAACCGGATGTTTTTTCCCGATATATTCGTTCACGATGGCGAAGGTAGGCGAATGCACAAGCGGCAGGCATTCGGGGCAGAGAGCTGCCACCAATCCTCTGGCAAAGGCGGTCTTGCCCGCGCCCAGTCCGCCTACAAGACAGACGACTTTGCGTTCGAGCGCCAAATTGGCGTTGGCTTCGGCGATTTTTTGCGTTTCCTCCGGGGAATTGGAAATATATGTTTTTTTCATCAGAATATACCCGTAATATTCCCGTCCGCGTCCAATCCGATTCGTTCGGCGGCGGGGGATTTGGGCAGTCCCGGCATGGTCATGACCGCCCCGGCGAGGGCGACAATAAAGCCCGCGCCCGCGGAAACCCCGACTTCGCGCACCGTCACGCGATAACCCGAAGGGCATCCCAGCCTTGCCGGGTCGTCGGAGATTGAGTATTGCGTTTTGGCGATACAGATTGGAAGCCGCGAATAGCCTTCGGCTTGAATTTCCGCGATCCCGTTTTCCGCCGCCGCGGTGTAGTCAACGCCGTCCGCCCTGTATATTTTGGTGCAGACGGCTTCTATTTTTTGTTTGACGTCGTAATCGTCCGGATAAGCAAAGGTGAAGCGCTTTTCACTTTCGCATAACGCGCACACTTCTCGCGCCAGCTCCCTTGCGCCTTCGCCGCCTTTCGCGTACGCTTCGGAAACCACCGCTTTGACGCCCAGCTTTCCGCAAAAATCGGCGATAAAAATGATCTCCCTTTCGGTGTCGGTTTCAAAACGGTTTAAAGCCACGACGATTGGGACGCCAAAACCGCGCAGATTTTCAATGTGAGCTTTCAGGTTGGAACATCCATCCGAAAGCGCGGTTGGGTTTTCCTCGTTTAATCTTTCTTTTTTTACCCCGCCGTGATATTTCAACGCCCTGGCGGTCGCCACCAGCACCGCCGCGTCGGGAACAAGCCCGCTCTTACGGCATTTGATATCGAAGAATTTTTCCGCTCCAAGGTCGGCGCCGAAACCCGCTTCCGTGACGCAGTAATCCGCCAGCTTTAACGCGAGCTTGGTCGCCCGCACGGAGTTGCAGCCGTGGGCGATATTGGCGAAAGGCCCGCCGTGAATGATGCACGGCGTGTTTTCGGCAGTCTGGACGAGGTTGGGGTTTATCGCGTCCTTCAAAAGCGCCGCCATCGCGCCCGCCGCGCCGAGCTGCCGTGCCAAAACCGGTTTGCCGTCATAATTATAAGCGGCGACGATATTACCGAGCCTTTCGACAAGGTCGCCGGTATTTTCGGCAAGGCAGAGGATTGCCATGACCTCGCTCGCCGCGGATATGATGAAACGGTCCTCCCGCGTCACGCCGTCGGATTTCGGTCCCAAGCCTATGACGATGTTGCGGAGCGATCGGTCGTTCATGTCCGCGCACCGCGGGAATACCGCTCTGTTGGGGTCGATGCCGAGCGCGTTGCCCTGTTGGAGATGGTTGT
>CAYOGQ010000012.1:0-18187 GCA_964403645.1 uncultured Ruminococcus sp. | reverse complement strand
CATGGGGACGACCTGCGAATAGCCGCCGCCCGCCGCGCCGCCCTTTACGCCGAAAACCGGACCCAAAGAGGGTTCGCGGAGCGTTATGACCGCTTTTTTGCCTATCTTTTCGAGCGCCTGACCCAGCCCTATGGTGGTGGTGGTCTTGCCCTCCCCGGCGGGGGTGGGGGATACGGCGGTCACGAGGATGAGCCTGCCGTCGGGTTCGGTTTGATACCGTTCGTAAACCTCGGGTGCAATTTTCGCTTTATATTTGCCGTAACATTCGATATCGTTGTCCGAAAGTCCTAATTTCGCCGCTATTTGCGTAATGGGCAGTTTTTTTATTCCGAGAGCTATTTCCGCGTCGTTGTTCATCGGATCTCCATTTATATCAAATAATAATTTCAAGAAAAGATACGCCGTTTCCGGGCGGCGGGGCGCCGAGGAATTCGCAGACCGTACAGCCGATATCCGCAAAGGTGGTCCGCGCGCCGATGTTTACCGGCTTTATCCCGTCGCCGAAGCACAAAATGGGTATATATTCCCGCGAATGGTCGGTGGAGGGCGTCGCCGGGTCGCAGCCGTGGTCGGCGGTGACGATACAGAAGTCGCCCTCACGCTTGTTTTTTACAATTTCGCCCAGCGCCGCGTCAAACTCCGAAAGCGCCAATGCGTAGCCGTCGACATCGTTGCGGTGCCCGTAGACGGCGTCGAAGTCCACGAGATTTATAAAGCACAAGCCGCGGAAATCCTCGCGCTGCAACCGTTTTATATATTCGATACCCTCCGCGTTGGAGGAGGTGTGGAAAGATTTGGTTATCCCCCGGTCGGAGAAAATGTTCGCTATCTTTCCCACGCTTATTACTTCCATGCCTTCGCGTGAAATTATATCGAGTATGGTTTCGCCGGAGGGTTCGAGCGAAAAATCACGGCGTCCGGCGGTTCGGTAAAACGCACCCGGTTCCCCCGCGAAAGGGCGGGCGATGACCCGCGCCACGCCGTGAACGCCGCTAAGGATCGACTTCGCTTTTTGACACATGGCGTATTGCTTCTCCACGGAATACAAGCTCTCGTGGCAGGCAAGCTGGAACACGCTGTCCGCGGAGGTATAAACTATGGGATATCCGGTTTTTAAATGTTCCGCGCCGTAATCTTTTATTGCCTCGGTGCCGGAATAGGGTCTGTTGCAGAGCGTGGATGTGCCTATCGCCGCTTCGAACGTCTTTATCACCTCCGGGGGAAAACCCTCCGGGTAAACGGGGAAAGGCCTGTCCGTGATAACCCCCGCGATCTCCCAATGACCCGCTATGGTGTCTTTGCCGGCGGAACGTTCTGCGGCATATCCATATGCGGCGAAAGGCGACGCCGTCTCCCTGCCGCAGTTTAGGGTGGGGATATTGAACAGCCCGGCTTTTGTGAGGTTAGGACAATTAAAATTTTTTGATTTGATTAAAGACAATATCGTGTTCGAGCCTGTGTCGCCGTAAGATCCCGCGTCGGGGAGCGCCCCCGCGCCCAGGCTGTCGAGTATAATCAGGAACGCCCTTTGGCGCTTGCAGTTTTCCATATGGTCACAACACCCTTTCAAGTATATCATTTTGCCGAAAAAATAACAAGTCTTTTTTCTATAATTCCCCCATAAAATTAAAGGAATACAAAGAAGGAGGACGTCGGTTTTGAAGGCGAAAAGAAGCTTATTGGGCAACGCCGCCATTATCTGCGCGTTTTCCCTGGCGTGCAGAGGCAGCGGGATGCTGTTCCGGCTGTATCTTTCAAACCGAATAGGCAGCGAGGGCATCGGGCTTTACCAGCTCGTTCTGTCGGTGTATTCGCTGTTCGCATCGTTCGCAACGGCGGGCGTGGGGATATCCGTTTCCAAGATAGCCGCCGAGGAACTGGAAGGCGGCGGGGGCGGCAAGGGCGCGGAAAAAGCCTTAAAAACCGCGTCGCGGTTGGCGCTTGCCCTAGGTGTGCTGTCGATGTTTTCGCTGCTCGCGCTGTCCGCGCCGTTTTCAAAGCTGCTGCTCGGCGATTCCCGCACGCTGCTGCCGCTGCGCGTGCTGTCGCTTTGTATGCCCTTTATGTCGATGTCGTCGTGCATCAAGGGCTATTTCATAGCTTCGCGCAAGGTCATGATCCCCGCTTCGAGCCAGCTCTTCGAAGAGCTGTGCAAAATCGGGCTGAACATGTGCATTATATCGTTTTTGCTTTCCTCGACGACCGATATCGGCAAGCTCTGCGCGGGCATCACCACGGGGCTTGCTTGCGGCGAGGTCATATCGTTCTTCTATGTATATTGTTTCTGGTTCTTCGGCAAAAGATACCGTTTTAATAAAGGCGAAAGCAGATATTGCTCACTCAGGCGCATCGCGGAGGTGGCGCTCCCCAACGCCGCGGGCGGCTGGATCACCAATGTGCTGCACACGACCGAAAACCTGCTGATTCCTTATTGCTTCACGTTGTACGGCGGGAACGAGTCGCAGGCGCTTTCGGATTTCGGTCTGATACGCGGTATGGTCATACCCTTGTTATTTTTCCCGTTCGCTTTCCTTTCGGCGTTAATCAGCATACTTATACCCGAAATTTCGCGCCTTAACACTTTTCCGGACAAGACCGCCCGCGACGCCAAGATACAGAAAACCCTCCGCGTCTCCTTTTTATTCGGTATCGCCGCCGGGGGGATATTCTTCTTCTTCCCGGCGGAGATAAGCCGGGCGTTCTATCATTCGGCGGAAGCGACGAGGGCGTTCCGCCTGCTTTCCGCGGTGACGCCGTTCATGTATATCGAAACCATAACCGACGGACTGCTCAAAGGCATAGGCGAGCAGAAGTTTACCATGCGCGTCACATTATACAACTGCGTTTTCCGCATAACCTCGGTGTTTTTGTTCATCCCGTCCACGGGCGCGGATGGTTATCTGTGGCTTCTGATTGTGTCAAACACATTTTCTTTTGTCATGTGCCTTACGCGTATGCTTAAAGTGAGTTCGGTCCGCATAGGATTTATCAGGCACTTCGTCACGCCGCTTTTGTGCGCCGTCCTGTCCGGGCTGCTGTCGCGGCTTTCCGCCGTCATGTTGGGCTTCGAATCCCCCGCGGCGTTCTCGGCGGCGGGCTGCGCGCTGTTTGCGGCGATATATTTCGTTTCGTTTATAACGGTGAATAAAATTGGAAGCCGAAAAGTTATATAAATATCTCCCCCTGCGGATACACCTGCTGATGACCGGCGTCCCGGAAGGTGCGGTCAGGTCGCTCAACGAGATACGACTCCGCGTGGGATTACCGCTTTCGCTCTCCTGCGGCAGCCGAAACCTTTCGTTAAACGATCGCGGCAAGCTGTGCAAGCCCGAAGACGGGACGGCGGTCAACGAGGAGGAAATGCGGGAATGTATATCCAAGCTCACAAAATCATCGCTGTATTCCTTCGACGAAACCATCAGGCACGGCTATATTCCCCTTGAAGGCGGAGCCCGCGCCGGGGTCTGCGGCGACGCCGTGGCGGGTAAAGACGGGATTAAAACTTTTTCGGACATAAAATCGGTTTCTCTGCGCGTAAGCCGGTTGTTTCCCGATCTCGCAAAGCCGCTTGTCGAATATTACGCCGAAAACGGCGTTTGCGGCGCGCTGGTGTTTTCGCCTCCCGGGCTTGGCAAGACAACCTATCTCCGCTCCGCGGCGTACCTGCTTTCGAGAGGGAACAAGCCCTACCGGGTGGGAATTGCCGACGAGAGGAGCGAGCTTTATGTGGAAGAAATGTCCGGCTGCCTTATCGACTACGTCAGGGGCTGCCGTAAACGTGACGGGATAGACCTGCTCACCCGCACCATGTCGCCGCAGATTATCATATGCGACGAAATATCCGAAGCCGAGGCGGACGGCGTTATCGCGGCGCAAAACAGCGGCGTATGCCTTATCGCTTCCTGCCACGGGGAAAGTCCGGAGGGCATAATGAAACGCCCGCATATTGCCCGCATGACGGAAAAAGGAATTTTTAAGCTGCTCGTGCGTCTGTGGTACGACGGCAACGGTAAATATGGAAGTGAGCTGATATTATGTTAAAAATCATTGCCTGCGGTTTAATCATAGCGGTGGGTTGGTTTATCGGGGGGATATACGCGGATTTCAAGCAGAAAAGCTATATGGAGCTTTGCGGTTTGATGTCGCTCCTCGAAGCGATGAAAAGCTCCATCTCCTATTCGAGAGCGGAGCTGTACGGCATTTTCGCGGGTTTTTCCGATAAAGCGCTGGATTACTGCGGATTTACCGCCGCGCTCCAAGGTTCCGATTTCACCCCCGCGAACGAGGTCTGGCGCGCCGCGGTGGACCGTCTCTCGGTCGGCGACAACATAAAGGACGTGCTGTCGTCCTTCGGCTCGACTCTGGGGGTGGTCGACTGCGAAACCCAGCTCGAAAGGCTGGACGGCTGCATCGCTTTTCTTGCGAGAGAGCGGGAGGATATGCGCGCGGCGCTTGCGGGCAAGGTCAAGAGCTACCGTTATCTCGGCGCTTTGACGGGGTGCTTAACAGCGATCATATTGTATTGAGAGGCTTTTTGAAAAGACTGCGATATGCCTGCGGCGAAACCGCCGCAAACATCGCGGTTGATTTAAGAAAGGAATTTGCATAAGCATGAACATAACGCTGGTGCTTAAAATAGCGGGAGTGGGGCTTCTGGTGGCGATAACCTGCCAGATACTTCAAAGGACCGGGAGAGATGAACAGGCGACCTACGTTTCGGTGGCGGGGGTTATCATCGTCATGTTGATGCTGATATCCGAGATAGGGTCCCTCTTTAACTCCATTAGAAGTGTGTTCGGCATATGAATATTTATTCGGTATGCGGGTTCGGCTTGTGCGCGGTGAGTATCGCGGTTATATTAAAACAGATGGGAAGCCCGTTCCAACCCATGGTCGCCGCCGCCGCGGGCGTTGTTATGCTCGCCTATATAGCCATACAGGTGATACCCGTGCTGGAATATGTGAAAACCCTGTCCTATCAGAGCGGGATGACCGCGTATTTCACCGTCGCCGTGAAAGCGCTGGGCATAGCCCTTGTCTGCCAATTGGCTTCGGAAATTTGCCGCGACTGCGGGGAAACATCGGTGGGCGGAAGGATAGAGCTTGCCGGTAAAGCCGGTATAATCGTGATATCGCTCCCGGTGCTTAAAAACCTCGTGTCGTTCGCGAGGGGACTGCTGTGAGAAGGCTTGCCGCGCTGTCGGCGGCTGTACTTATCATTTTTGCCGCCTGTTCGGTCCGCGCCTTCGCCTACGATACCTCCGAACAGGAGGATATCGCCGAGGAAGCGGGAGCGGACAACCTCCCCGGAAACGAATATGTGAACGATAACGAAAAAAACGGCGAGGTAAAGATTGACGTCGCGGACAAAATATTTGCCGTGATCAGGTCTTCTCTCACGGGGTTTTATAAAAACGGGGTAAAATTTTTTTATTCGCTCCTTGCCGTTATAGTGATTTCGGCGGCACTCGCTTCTTTCAGGTGGACAAGCGACAATTCCTCGCTTAAGACCGTTTTCGAGTTCGTTTCGGTGCTCGTGCTTGCGGGGGTGCTGTTTTCCGGGCTCGCTTCGGTATTCACCTATGCCGCCGAATCGTTAAACAGCCTGTGCGTGTATATGACAGCGCTGCTGCCCGTCACGGCGGCGCTGTACACGCTGGGCGGGAATATATCATCCGGGGTGGCGGGTTCGACCGCGCTTTTGGTGTTTTTGGCGGCGGCGCAGCGTTTTGCGGGTATGATGCTCCGGCCGCTCTTGCAGACGGGCTTTGTAATTTCTCTCATGTCGGCGCTGCCGGGTTCGTCGGATATGCGCTCGGTTTCGAACTTTTTAAAGAACGCACTCTCCACGCTGCTCGCTTTCGTGTTCACTATCTTCGGCGTCGTCATGTATTTCCAGACGATTATCACCGCCGCCGCCGATAATTATATTTTCCGCACGGTAAAATTCGCCTCCGGCGTGTTTATCCCGGTAATCGGCAGCATTATCGGCGAATCTGCCAAAACGGTTTCCGCCGCGGCGGGGGTGGTCAAGGCGTCGGTTGGCGCGACGGGGCTTGTCACGGTGATGGCGCTGATTCTGCCGCCGATAATTTATACAATTATGTACAAGGTGTTCATCCTGATGGCGGCGATGATTTCGCGTATGCTCGGTTTGGAACGGGAAGCGGGTATGCTGTACGACGTCAACGGCTTTTTAAGCGTGATGATGTCGCTGCTCGTCGGCACGGGTGTGATTTTTATCATTGCGTTGGCGCTGTTTATCAGAATAGGAGTGGGGGATTGAGTTGAGGGATTATTTTTATTGCATACTCGTCGCGTCGGTGCTTTCGGCGGTATGCACGTCGCTGGTTTCCGGCGGGTTGGAAAAATACGTCAAATACATTTGCTCGCTCATCTGCGCGGTGGCGGTGATAATGCCGATAACCGCGTTTTTCGGCGGTGAAGCGGATTTGAATCTCGATTATTCAATAGAGGTTTCCGAATATTCCGCGGGCGAATATATATTCGGCGAATCGGAAAAAAAGGCGTGCGAATATATTAAACGCATAGTTTATGAAAAATTCGGAATAACCGTGCGGGATATCAGCATAGAAATATATAGCGAGGACGAAGCGGCGGTTGTCGGGGGCATAACCGTGACGCTGGAAGAAGGCGACGGGGAATACGCGGGGGAAGTGAGCGATTTTCTTTTGGAAACGCTCGGCGGCCCCGTGGAGGTGGTGGTTTTCGGTGAACGACTGGATTGAGAAGCTGAAAAAGACCAAAGGCATGGGCTTTGTGATAGTGGCTCTCGTCGCCGGCGTTATACTTCTGCTCTGGCCTACGGCGGAAAAAGCCGTTTCGACGGACGGGGAATTTACCTACAACTCAGCCGACACTTACCGTAAAGCGCTTGAGGGCGACGTTGCGAAGCTGGTCAGGGATGTTCCCGGCGTGGATTCCTGTACGGTCCTTATCACCTTACAAAGCGGTTACGAATACTACTACGCCACCGACCAGCAGGTGACGGGCGGCGATAACGGTTCCGACAGCCGCAAGGAATATGTGCTGGCAAATTACGGAGGCAACGAGCAGCCTGTTTTAATCGAAGAAAGGATGCCAAAAGTGAGCGGGGTGGCGGTGGTGTGCCCAGGCGTGTCGGCGACCGCAGAGTATAAAATCATCCAAATGCTGTCGGCGCTGTTCGATCTGCCGACAAACCGTATCAGCGTCACCAGGTAACGGTTAACGGATAGCTTTTACAGATAACAAATAACGATATTAATCTTTATGGAGGGTAAATTCATGAATTTCGACGATGTAAAGAAAAAAATAAAGGCTTTCGATTGGAAAACCTTCTTCACAAGCAGGAACTTCATTATCGTGTGCTGCGTGTTAATCCTCGGGGCGGGTATTATCGTTTACAGCGCCGCGACCGGCGGCGGTAATATCGCCGATAAAGAGAGCGGCACCAAGACTCTCGGCAACACCACGCTTGTGGACAACGAGGTTTCGGACACGAACGCCGAAGCGGAAGCGGAAAGCTTTTTCGCCGTTTCGGTGATCAACCGCGAAAGGACGCGTGACGAGGCGATGGAGGTGCTCCAAACGATAGCCGACTCCCCCGACGCCATGCCCGACGAAAAACAGGACGCCCTGGATTCGATCGCCGCGATGGTCGCGGATATGAACGCCGAGGCGAATATCGAGATGCTCGTGAAATCCAAGGGCTTTGCGGAATGCGTCGCCGTCATTTCCGGTTCGGAATGCTCGGTGATTGTCAAAACCGACGGTCTTATGGCGGACGAAGTGGCGCAGATACTCGAAATAGCGGTGGCTCAATCGGGCCTGCCGGCGACGGGGATACATATAGTACCGAAATGATCGTTTAATGACAATGTATAAAAGCTGAATGCTAATTTAAATTAAAACCGGCGCTCGTCTGCGCCGGTTTTACATTTGCTTTTATCCGATAAACTGCTTTGGTTTTTACAACCCGTAAACCTCACTGTACTTCTTTTCCAGATACCCAATATAAACGTCCGGATCAAAAGCGCCGCAGATCGACTCGAACAGCTCGCCGGGATTTTTGAGCTTACCGTATTTCCAGATCCTGTTTTCAAACCAGGCGTTGATCTTCCCGAATTGTCCGGCTTTAACCTCGCCCATCACGTCGAAGTCCTTGTTCATTTCGACAAGGTATTGCGCGCCGTAAGCGGAACCTATCGCATAGGAAGGGAAATAGCCGACATTGCCGTTTGACCAGTGGGAATCCTGAAGCACGCCGCGGCGGTCGTCCGGCACGTCCACGCCGAGATATTCTTTATACAGGCGGTTCCATTCGCCGGGCAAATGCTTGGCGTCGAGGGTGCCGTCGAACATACGCTTTTCCAGCTCGTAGCGTATCATGATATGCAAGCTGTAAGTCAGCTCGTCGGCTTCGGTGCGTATGAGCGACGGGGAGGATTTGTTTATCATGCGGTAAAAAGCGTCGGTGTCGACGTTGTCGAGCTTGGGCGCGAATTCTTTTTGCAACCACGGATGGATTATGCCGCAGAATTCACGGCTGCGCCCGATAATATTTTCGTAAAACCTCGACTGACTCTCGTGCATCGCCATGGAAACGCCGTTGCCCAGATTGGTGAGGGTGATATCCTTTCCAACGTTCAGCTCGTACAGCGCGTGCCCGCCTTCGTGGATAACCGAATACAGCGACGACGCCAGCATATCCTCGTGATAATGAGTGGTTATTCTCACGTCATACCTGGAAAAACTGATGGTGAAGGGATGCTCGGTCTCTCCGATTATGCAGTGGTTTTTATCCAGCCCCATGACGTCCATGATAAAATCCGAAAATTTCCGCTGCGTTTCCACCGGGAAATTTTGTTTAAGCGGCGTGTCGTCCACTTTATCGGCGTTTGATATTACTTTTTGGATAAGCGGCACCAGCTTGGCGCGCAGGGAAGTGAAAAACACCTCGCATTTTTCGGTGTCCAGCCCGCGTTCGAACATATCGAGCATAGTTTCGTAAGGCTTTTTGCCCGGCTCAATATAAAGGGCGATTTTTTTAAGGGTGTCGAACATCTTTTGCAAATAAGGTTCGAACAGCGCGAAATCGTCGTTAGCCTTGGCTTCGTGCCACACCGCGTCGGATTTGGCGGCAAGCTCCTGCCACGCGACATATTCCTCCACAGGGATACGCCGCACCCTGTCATAGTCGCGGTACAGCTCCTCGACCTTTCTCGCGGTCACAAAATCAAGATTATTTTTATCCGCCCTGAGGGTTTCGATCATTTCGATCGTCTCCGCGGCGGTGGTCAGATTATAGTTCATGCGGGAAAGCTCGCCCAAGGTGCTCCCCCTGATATCCGCCGACCCCTTCGGGGCTGCGGTGGCGCCGTCGTAGTAGATCAGCCCCGTGGCGTGGCCGAGGGCAAAGTTGGCCTTTTCGTAGGACACAAGTTTTTCGAGCGCTTGGTTTACGGTCATTCTGACATCCCCCTTGAAGTATTTATTTGATTATATACTTTTTAGGAAGGATTGTCAATATATAGGTTTTACTTTTAAAACGTGGTCGCCCGAGGGAATTTTCAGCGGAAATACTGCCGGTACGCCGTCGAGAGTCGTCCCCTCAGCCTCCCTCGCGGATATTATTTTCACCCGCCAGCCCTGTTTTTCGGCGAAAAAAGTGTATTCGGCGAGCGGTCGGACTGTTATGACGGTAAAATTTTCGGTAAAACCGATACCGAGCGCCACCTCGGTCATCAGCTTGAAATACCAGCCCGCCGAACCCGTGTACCAGCTCCAGCCGCCGCGCCCGCTGATGCTGATATCGGCTGGGATCGAGTAGGATTCGAGTTTATAATGCTGCGCTCTTCCGGCGTCGGAGGAATGATAGGCGGGGGTTATCTTTGCCAGCACTTCAAGCGCTCTGTCGTATTCGCCGCAGGCCGCAAGTCCCCACGCGCCCCAGAGCGCGCCGTGGGTGTACTGCCCTCCGTTCTCCCGCGTTCCCGGAGGATAAGCCGAAATATACCCGGCGTTCACTTTGTTGAAAGGCGGATCGAACAGGCGGAACACGCCTGTTTCACCGTCGAACAGCAGTCTGTACGCCGTGTCCATGGCCTTGACCGTTTTGTCGGTTTTACCCAAAAGCAGAGCGGCGAAGCACTGACTTATCACGTCGATACGGCATTCTTCCGAATCGGCGGTGCCGAAGAACCTGCCGTCGTCAAAAGACGCTCGCGGGAACCTGTCCTTGTCGAAAAGCGCGGTGACGGTGGCTTTTATGCCTTCATAACGGCCGAGAAGCGCCGCTTCGCCGTTTTCGTCGCCGTACAGGCGGCTCACCTTTGCGAAATCACGGCAAACCAGCCCCAGCAGAAGGGTAGTGAACACGGACTCCCCCCTGCCCGCCGTACCCACCGCTGAAAAACCGTCGTTCCAGTCGCAGCTGCCCATTAAGCATAATCCGTGTTCCCCGACTTGCGAAGACGACCTCGCGATCGCCCTCATGCAGTGGAGGTAAACGCTTTCTTTTATTTCCGACCTGCCGGGCGACTCGAAGCGTTCGGGCTTGTCCAGCGGCGGCGAGGTGAGATAGCCGACATTCACTCCCAGAATCCCCGTGTCTCCCGTCTTTTCTATATAGTCCGCCGTCACATACGGCAGGAAAAGCAGGTCGTCGGAACATTTGGACCGTATGCCGCTGATCTTTCCGTTTTTATAAAACCACCAGTGCATGACATCGCCTTCCGCGTATTGGTGAAACGCGCAGCGGATAATATGCGTCCGCACCGTTTCGGGGTGCGAGTACACCAAGCACAGGCAATCTTGTAACTGGTCGCGGAAGCCGTAGGCTCCGCCGGTCTGATAAAAGCCCGTCTTGCCCAAAAACCGCGAAAAAGCCGCCTGATAGGGCGTAAACGGCGAATAGAGAGCGTTGGTGACGGCGTTGTCCGAAAACAGCCTGAACGACGGTATGAACGACCTGGAAAACCGTATCGCAGCTTCCGCCGCCGCTTCGATTCGTTCTTTGGAAAGCAGCGCGATAATCCGCTCCGCGGAAGCCGTGTCCGGAGCGGCGCCGAGATAATAAACCGCGGTCGTGCCGTTGCATACCGCGCAGGCGGAGTTGACCACATCCGAACGGGCTCCGGTCAAAAACATATAATAATCGTTAAAATACGCCGATCCTTCCGCGAATAAGAAGTTAACCTGACCGGCGGACGAGCTTTCCATGGATTTAAAGCCCGTCGCCCTGCCGCCGCAAAGCGGGAAGAAACAGCTTCTTTTGTCCTGCGGGAAGCAGGCGAACCCGGTTTTAACCGCGGCGCCCCCGAAGCTCACGCGCACCGCCTTGACGGGGAGCTTGGGCAGGACGAAAACCGTCGCGGTATAAACATGACCGCATATTTCCCCCGTATAGACGGCGACGCCGTCGGAAAACACGGCTTTCGATGACAGGGCGACGCAGTCGTAAATTTTGCCGTTTTCAAAAAGCAGCAGCTCCTCGCCGTAAAAAGGCGCGAATGGGTCGGAATCAAACCGCGTTATGCGCCGATCTCGCGCGTTGCCGAAAAAGGTGAATCCCAATGTTTTGTGGGTGACAACCGTGCCGCATGCGTAGCCCGCCATGATATACGAGCGCGGAAGCGGGAAATCGCCCGAAACCTCAACGGAATTTTCGGTGAGCCGTTCCCGTTCGGCAAATGCGGCGCCCGCTGTGCCTGAGCTCGGCGTACCTGTGACGCGGATAACCGCGGGCGGCGGCGGGCAAACGGCGGCTTCTTCGGGGGGAAGGGAATCGGTTTCATAATAAAACGAAGAAAAATCCTTGATAAACCTGATCTCGTCCGGTGAAAAAGCGGAGGAATTTATTATAAATATCCCGCCGCGGCGTTTGAGAAACCGCTCGCAGCTCATTTCCGCGACGCAGTCGGTTATAAAAGAGGCAAGCGGTGTCAGGTAACCGCTCTTTTCAAATACAATAAACAGCAGTTCGCAGCGTATAAAGGAACCGGATAACTTGCGGAACGCGGTTATCATACTCACGGCGGAACGCAGGCTTTCGCTGTAAACCGCCAGCGTCAAAAGTGGGTAATCGCCGGAAATCCCGGCTTTCCACAGCACCGAAGCGTCGCATTTGTGGAACGCGCCGCTTCCGCGGGCGAAAACGGCTTTGGAAATCGCCTTTCCGGCGAGGAACGGAAGGTAATCGCCGTACTTTGCCTCCTCCCTGCGCCGCCGCGCTTCTATAATCGAAGCCACGCATTCTTTTTCGGTATAGGCGCAGGCGACTATTATTTTCACTTCGCCGCCCGGCGCTGGCGAGGTCCTGATGACGCAGGCGGGGTTGATACAGTAGCCGCAGCCGCTTTCGCCGTCATACCCTCGCTCGAACAACGCGTTTGCGGAAACGGCGGAGTGGGCGCGCAGATCCTCGTTATTCGTGCGGAAACGAAAAGGCAGCCGCTTATCTCCCAAAGCCACGGCACACACAGGGTACCGCCCGGAAGCGGGTTTTCCCTTGCGGCGGAACATGATTATTTTTTCCTCCGGAAGGTACGACGAAATGACGAACAGCTTGGAGAAAGCGGGGTGGGAATTATGGTTTTCCTGCCTTTCCAATACCGGCTCGTAATAAAAGCAGACTTCGGGCTGGCTTCGCCTGTCCGCGCGCGTTTCAAAAACGAAAGCCCTGCCGTCCGGGAACACGCTCCCCCTGACCAAGGACGGGAACGACGGGTCGGAAGAAATGAACGCAAAACCGTTTTCTTGAGCTTCCGTGCCGAACCTAATGCTCGAAGACGCCGAATAGGTCGGAGCGCATACATGGACGCTCCCGTTTTCGGCGAAGCCGAAGGTGAGCCCGCGGTATTCGGAAAACGGCGCGAATTCGGCGGCGTTTATCAAATAAGCGCCGTACCGCATGGAAACCCTCCCGTCGCTGGAAGCGGCAAGGGTGATATTGCCCCTTTGTGAAAGATAAACATCCGGCGAAGAGAGAGTGTGCGTCCCTTCGTGCGGCTCCGGCACGGGATAGCGCGTTTTTTCTCTGCGCGGCGGATTGAATCCGGTGGGGTATAAGTGAACGTCGGTGGGGATTTTTTCGCACAGCAGTTCTCGACAGGAAGCCAGCGCCTTGTCGCGCATGAAGCGGGACTTAAAAATATCGCCGAAACAAGCGTTGGCGCAGGCGATCATTATCATCCCGGTGTGATGAGCCATATAACTCCTCACCACGCCGCCCGGTTCAGAGGAGAGATCGAGCGCTTCGTAAAATCCGTATTCGCCGTACATACCAAGTTCCTTGAGCGCTCTCAGATTTCGTATCACCGCGTCGGGGTTTCTGCTCAGCATTATAAACGACGAATAGGGTGAAACCACGAATTCGTCGTCCCGGTATTTTTTCAGCGCGAGCGCGGGTACGCCGTGAGCCTTGTACTGATAGTTCATCTCCGAATCAAACGAATAAAAACCGCTTTCCGAAACGCCCCAGACGCGGTTTTTGCGGTGGATACGCTGGTTGTAAAAGGCGAACGACAGGCTTTCGTCAATAAAGGAATTTTCAAAGGTGGGCAAAAAAAGCTCGGGCATAAAATATTCAAAGGCGGTCCCCGACCATGACGCCATGCCGATAAAGCCGTTTTTAGAGGCTATCGCCCTCGAAAGCGCCTGCCAGTGGGTTTTTGGCGCGATACCCTTGGCGCAGGCGTAATAACAGGTGGTGCGTATTTCGCTCATCAGGATGTCGTAACAGATCTCGCCGTAGCCGTCCTGCTCCGACCACCCCAACCAGAACAACTCCTTTTCGGCGCTGTAGAGAGCGGTGAAATCCGCCGCTTCCGCGAGCGAAAGCGCCCTCGCCGCCGCCGAATCCGCTTCCGCCAGAGCGTATTCCTTCAAAGCCGCCGCCAGAATGACCAGCATGGTCACCAGATTTCCCGAATCCACCGTGGAAACATAACCGCTCCCCATGACCTCAAGCGAGCGGGTGTCGTACCAGTTATATAAATGACCGTTCCATTTTTTCAGTTTTTCGAGAGTTTTAAGTGTTTTTCCGGCGCGTTCGGCGGCTTCCCCGGGGGTGATAAAGCCGAAATCGCACCCCGCGACCAGGCTTAACAGATACAGCCCGATATTCGAAGGAGATGTTCGCTCCGCCGTCACGTCGGTAGGGGATAATTGCACGTTGTCGGGCGGCAGGTGGTTGGTCTCCCTGCCCACTCTTTCGGTAAAGTATTTAAAGGCGTCGGCGGCGTATCCGGCAAGCTCCTCCTTCTGCGAATGCGTAGGCACCGGCACGCCGGTTTTGATGCCGTATGAAAGAATATATGAGGCTACGGGATACAAAAATACGATAAGTCCGGCGAGCCGGTATACCGAATAAGGCGAAAATACCAGCATAAGCGTCCCGGCGAGAGCGCTCGACATGAGGTTGGAAACATGGTAGAGTATGCCGTCGGCGGATATGTCCGACTGGCTGAACGCCACCCATTGCAAAAGCCTTTTTTTTGATACGGCGAGCCGCCAGAACGATTTTGCGAACGCATCGGCGGCGCGGGCGGCGTATTCAAAAACCGAAGCGAATTCGAGTATGAGATTGCCGGCGGCGCGTATCGTTGAATTGAGGGCGACCGAAAAGAACCGTCTCGGCGTGTAAGCTCTTTTGGTTATCATTCCTATCGCCGTCAAAAGCGCCGCCGCGGCGTTATATGACTGCAACGCCAAAAATAAAAGCACCGCCTTGCCCTGCGTCATGCCGGGCGTAAAAGACGAAACAATCATCCCCGCGGCGGAAAAAAGCGGGGTGAGGTGACGCACCAGGTTTTCGGAAAGCTTGTATTTGCCGTCACCGCCGATCGTTTTCAAGCGCAGGAAAATGCAGTTCTGCGCGTCGCCGCGTATCCAGCGGTGGAGGCGCGTAAAATAAGAGACCGGGTTTCGCGGACCCGAATCGGTAAATACCGTGTCGGGGACGTACATACACCGGAGTACGCAGCCTTCCGGTATGTCGTGAGACAGTATCTTCCCCTCCGGGAATGCCGGTATAACGAGGTTATAGAACAAATCCACGTCGAACAAGCCCTTGCCGCAGAAGATTCCGCTCCCCAAAATCGTTTGATACCGGTCGAATGTCGCCCGCTCGTACGCGCCGCCTTCGTCCGAACGCAAAAGCGAATAATAAGTCGAATAACTGGGCTTCAACCCGGTTTTCATCCTTGGTTGGAGGATACCGAAGCCTTCAGTCACCCGCCCGTCTTTGACCGTAGGGCGGTTTTTTGGGTGAAGCATGATATTCACGAGGTCGGCGACTCCGCCGAGCGGCAGCATGGTGTCGCCGTCGAGGGTCAGAACGTATTTGACCGAACCGAGATATTCGCCGTTTACGGTGACGGCAAACGGGTTGATTCCCGATCTCGCGGCTTTTACCAGGTCACAGACCGCTCCCCGCTTGCGCTCCCTGCCGCCCCAGATCCCGTCCTTGCCGTTGTGTTCACGCGGGCGCAGAAACAGCGAAAACACGTTCCCGTACGTTTTGTTGAGGACGTTTATTCGTTCTTCGGCATAAGCGATAACCGAGGTGTCTTCGCGCAAAACTGCTTCTCCCGAATCGGGCAGGTCGGCGAGCACGCCGAAATAAATATTTTTCTTCCGGTTTTTTAGGTAAAATTCCTCCAGGTTGTCAAACGGCGCCTTGTCCTTGCCGTTTCCGAAAAGCAAAGTGGTTACAACCACGAGCGTAACCGCAAAGTCGGGTATCTCCGTCAGCCCCAGCCGCAACGGCGGCACCGGCTTATATATTTGGGAAAACACCTTGTCGGCGACCTCCCCGCAGGCGATATACAAAGGCGGCAGAGCGAACAGCGCGATTAACCCGAAATAGTTAAAGAGTAAAACCGAAATCGCTATTAGCAGCAGAGCATAGAAGGAGAAATAGTATAGCGCGCGTCCTTTCCGGCCCTCGATGATATCATAAACGGTCCCGCCGCGCTTCGCAAGGTCATTGAGCGCGTCCGCGTCCCTCATGCCTTTCTTTTGCGCGTAACGCATCAGGGCGCTTCGGCATAAATCCTTGGTGGTATGGTCCATCTTTCCGTAAAGCTCCAGCTTCGATTCGAGCAGCGATTCCGTCCCGCAGAGCTTTTTAAAGCATTCCTCGGCTTTGATATCCGCGATTTTCCGCAGCGAAAGTACCGAAGAAATCAGCTTCGAGGAATTGCAACGGTTGTTCTCTTTTAGTGAATTTATCTCCTCCGCCGCGGAGACGATAAGGCAGCAGGACAGTACCGTGCCGAGCGCGTAAACGTCGCTCACCGAAAAATCCGTCTGACCGAAATAATTAAAAAAGCTCTCCCCCGAAAGCACCCAGCCATGCCTGCCGAAATATCTCCGGCACATCATGTACAGGGAATTTTTTTTCAAAAAAGCCCTGTCGGCGTCGTGGTAGGCTTTGTGTATAACATAATAGTTTTCCGACACGGTGACGTTTTCCGTGCTGCCGCTTGCACTTCGGCCGAATTTTTTAATAACGCCGAACGAATCGCGGAGAAGTTTTGTCAGGTTCACTTCCATGGTTATATCGAATATCCTCCGTTTTGCCTATTTTAAAATGACATTAATCCTATTATAAATCTTTAAAAATGATCAAAAAGCTTTGATAAATGGTTGTTTGCGAAAATTTTTAAACAGGGTTTTAATAAAGGATTAGTAATTAGGATACTCAAAAATATGGAAAATATACCCGTTGACAAAACGCCGTTTGTCGGTTAAACTTGTTTGAAAGATAAACAGCTTGGGAACTATACTCCCAAGCCATAGAAAAAGTTGACAAGAAAGTTTGGGCATAATTATGTTGACTGACATTTTAAAGCTCTTGATGCCCGACAAATGCCTGGTCTGCGGCGGCGTGACGCTGCTCGGCGTGCCGGTGTGCGCCGATTGTATCGGGGATTTCTGCTCTCTTTTTGAAGGAATATGCCCCGTCTGCAAGGAAAGCCGAAGAGAATGCGTCTGCGGCAGGGGAGCATTCGCCCAAAGCGGCAGGTTTTTATTTTATTATTATACGCCCGTTTCCAAAGCGGTCATCGCATCGGTAAAACACCGGCTTGACAAAAACGGCGCGGATTTTGTCGCGGAGCTGATTTATCGGTCGTTAAAGGACGGAAAAAATTTCGATCTCGTGGTTTACCCGCCGAGATCGAAAAAGAATGTCCATAAATACGGCTTTGATCAGGCCAAGGAGATATCTTCGGCTTTGGCGTCCAAGCTCGGCATTAAGGCTTCCGACGCGCTGACGCGGTCGAAGTCGGCGGGCGAGCAGAAGTTGCTTTCGGCGTCTCAAAGGCGCAAAAACGCAATGGGGATGTTTGGCGCCGACAAAGTAAAGCTTGCCGGTTGCAAGCGCGCGCTGCTTTTCGACGACGTCTATACCACCGGAGCGACAGTAAAAGCGTGCGTTTCGGCGCTACGGGCTGCGGGTGTCAGGGAGGTTGTCGTGTTCACCGCCGCATACACACCCAAGACGAAACCCACGCCGATAAGAACGGCGGGAGCGGTCAAAACTTCTGTCGGCGCGCGCACATATAATTATAAATATAAAGGGATGAAGTAATGGATATTTTTAAAGATAAAAAGTGTTTTATTTTTGATTTCGACGGCACGCTCGCCGACTCGATAGGCTTTTGGGACATTTATATCAGGTCGAAACCCGATCTGAAACACTTTTACGAATACATGAGAGGCGTTTACGAGGATTTCATAGCGCCCAAGCCCGGCAGCGTCGAGTTCGTGAAATACTGCCACGATATCGGCAAGAAGTGTTATATCGCCACGGCGACCGACCTTGCGGTCTGCGGGAGCTGCATAACCCGGTTGGGTTATGACCGCTATGTGGACGGCTGCTATTGCTGCCGGGATTTCGGCGTTTCCAAAACCGGGGGATTTTATAAAAAAGTGGCTGAAACCACGGGTTTCGAAGCGCAGGATATAATTATTTTCGAAGACAATACCGAGTGGGCGAAAGTGGCGCACGACGACGGGTTCGACATCGCCGCCGTTTACGAAGAACATAACGCTAATTTTGAAGAACTCGCCTCGTTCGCCGTACTCGTCATCAAGGATTTTATTGATTTTAAAAAAGTTTTTAAATGTATATGTTACAATGATATGGTCTAAAAAAAGAGGAAGCTGAATCCGATCT
>CAYOGQ010000011.1:14348-26528 GCA_964403645.1 uncultured Ruminococcus sp. | reverse complement strand
ACCGCTGCCTGATTTCTTGTTTACGGGTTCACCCCAACTATTGACAAAGAGCCATTTATAAAAGCCGCGGCGGTTTCCCGTCGCGGCTTTTCTTTTTGAATTTTTATTATAGCATCCAGAACACAAATTCCGCCGAGGTAGTATTGACTATCAACGACGCGACCCCGGCGACTAAGTCGAAGATGCCTATGATAAACCCGGCTATCATCAAACCTTTGCCTTTCAGATAAGGCGAAATGTTTTTGCCGTAAACGTCCGTTTTGTCGAAATTGTAAAATGCTATTCCGGCGAGAATCATGCTTACGATACCGCATAAAGAAGCGAATAGCAGTACGCCTACCAGCGAAACCGCAAAGCTCGCCACAGCGTATGGATTGCTGCGCGGCTCCTCGTAATCTTCCAAAACCGCGTTTTGGGTGGTCCCGCAATAGGGGCAGCTTTCGGAATCCTTGGGAATGGGTTTTCCGCAGTTGTTACAGTTCATGTTGTCTATAAACCTCCCGGATGTATTTAATTATTGGTCGTCAAGGTTGTGCCATACATTTTGAACGTCGTCGTTGTCCTCAAGCAGGTTTATCATCTTTTCAAATTTTTCCGACTGTTCGGGATCGGTCAGGGTAACATAAGTGGACGGTATTTTTTCGACCTCCGATGAAAAAATTTCATATCCGATCTTCTTAAGCCCTGAGATTACCGAATTCAGCGAGTCGGGGTCGGTGTAAATTGCGAACGAATCCTCGGCGTCCGAAATATCGTCCGCGCCGCATTCGAGAGCGTCCTCCATCAGCTTTTCCTCGTCTTTTACGTTTTCGGCGTCGATGATGATAACGCCTTTGTCCGAAAACATAAAGGAAACACAGCCCGTTGTGCCCATGTTGCCGCCGTATTTATCGAAATAATGGCGGATGTCCGCCGCGGTGCGGTTGCGGTTGTCGGTGGTGGTCTCGACTATGACCGCCACGCCGCCGATACCGTAACCTTCGTAATACACGACCTCATATTGTGTGGCGTCATTCCCGGACGCCTTTTTTATGACGCGTTCGATATTTTCGTTGGGCACGTTGTTGGCTTTGGCTTTGGCTATCAGCGATTCCAGTCTGGAATTGGAAGCGGGGTCGGGTCCGCCCTCCCGCACGGCGATCGCCATCTCCTTGCCGATTTTCGTAAAAATTCCGGCGCGCTGGGCGTCCGCTTTTTCTTTTTTATGCTTTATATTGTTCCATTTGGAATGTCCCGACATGGTAACTCCTCCTTTAAATCTCTTCGGGTCTTTGTATCCCCAATATATCAAGGCACCTCGCAGATATCGTTTTGAACGCTTCGGTCAGCGCGACGCGGAAGCGCTTTGCGCCGTCTTCCGCCCGCAAAACCGGGGAGGTGTGGTAAAACTGGTTAAACAGCCAGCAGGTTTCAAGCAGGTAACGCGTTATGATCGACGGCTCGTAGGCGTTCAAAGCGGATATCGCCTTGACGTCGAACAGATTGAGCTGCTTAATTAGCTGTTTTTCATCGTCGTTGGGCAGATACGCGTTTTCGTCTTCACCGCTGCCGCCGTTGATTTCAAAATCGGCGCATTTCCGAAGCACGCTGCAAGCTCTCGCGTAGGTGTACTGGATATACGGGCCGGTATTGCCCTCGAAAGAGAGAGCGGTCTCCCAAGAAAAATCAACGTCCTTGATCCTCGCGTTGGACAGAGCGTTGAAAACCACCGCGCCCAACCCCACAGCCACGGCGACGGCGTGCTTGTCGGGGAGGTCGGCGTTCTTTTCCTCGACGATTTTTTCCGCTTTTTCCACCGCCCGTTCGAGCAGGTCGTCGAGATGGATGATATTACCCGTGCGCGAGGCGAGCTTTTCGCCGCCAAAAGACATGGTTCCGTAGGGCACATGGACGAGTTCGCCCGCCCAAGTATAGCCCATCAGCTCCACCACTTTGAACCATTGGGCGAAGTGCAGCGACTGCCCCGCAGAGGTGACATAGATACATTTGTCGAAATCGTACTCCTTTTTGCGCCATTTTGCGGCGGCGATATCACGCGTGGGGTAAAGCGTCGTGCCGTCGCGTTTTAAAATCAACGCGGGGGGCATATTGTATTCCGAAAGGTCGACCACGCTCGCGCCGTCGTCGATTTTCAAAAGCCCCTTTTCGCGCAGCTCCTCGACCACGGCGGGCATCTTATCGGTGAAGAACGATTCCCCGTTATAGGAATCGAAGTTGATGCCCAAAAGGTCGTAAGTTTTCATATATTCTTTAAGGGAAATCTCCCGGAAATAGCGCCATATTTCAAGGTATTCGGCATCGCCCTTTTCCAGGCGACAGAAAGCGTCGCGCGCGTTCTGGTCGAGCGAGGGGTTTTCCTTCGCCTCGGCGTTAAAGCGGGCGTATATCCGTTCCAATTCCGCGACGCCTTCGCGCCCGACCTTCTCCTTGGACGACCACATCTTATAAGCGCATATGAGCTTGCCGAAACTTGTGCCCCAGTCGCCCAAATGGTTGATCGCGACCACCTTATACCCGCAGAAAGCGAACAGGTTGCGCAGCGAGTTGCCGATAATGGTGGAGCCGATATGCCCGAGATGGAAATATTTGGCGATATTCGGGGAGCTGAAATCGATACAGACCGTTTTGCCCGCGCCGATATTCGTTATCGAGGATTTTCCCGCCGCGTTTTTTAAAAGTTCGGCGTAATAACCCGGGGCGAAATAGAAGTTCACGTAGCCGCCCGCCGGAATTGCTTTTTCGATTTCGCCGGGAAGCTCAATTTTTGCCGTAAGCTCCTCCGCGATAGCGACGGGGGGCTTGCGGAACGTTTTGGCGAGCCTGAAACAGGGGAAGCATAGATCGCCGTTTTTAAAATCGGCGGGGTATTCCATTAAATTTACAATCTCAATCTCGTCCTCGCCGAGCGCGCCGTTTAAGTGCGGAGCTATGCGCGATGCCAGGATTTTTTTTATTTGTTCCATTTAAGCATTAAACACCTTTGAATATTAATGAATATATTTTAACATATAAGCGCTGTGTTTTCAATAGCGTAATAAGGGAAATTTTAATATTTAGTCCGATAAATTAAAAAACCGTGTTGCCAGAAGGTCACGCAGCTTTTTGTTATAATCTATTTCTTCTGTGAAAATCATAATGAAGAGGCGCATAAATTTTTTTATTTTTCGATTATTTAAAAAATTCTTGTATTTCCCGTCGATATATTTATAATTATATACGGGGGTTATTTTTATGAACGGTTATTTTATTTACAAGACGGTGGTTTCGCCGCTTCAGACGAATTGTTATATACTCAAATCCAAGACCACGAAAAACGCGCTCGTGATCGATCCGGGCGGGGATTTTCCCGTGATACGGGCAAAACTCGACGCCATTCAGGCATCCTGCCGGGTGGTACTGCTCACCCACGGGCATTTTGACCATATACTTGCCGCGGATTCTCTCCGCAGCAAGCTGACGCAGGTCTGCATACACCGCGACGACGAACATTGTCTTTATGAAAAGGACATCTTTTCCAATATGATCGAAAACGACCCCCGCCCGATGTATAACGCGGACGTGGTTTTTACAAAGGAGGGCAGGCACAAAATCGACGAGTTCGAGTTTTCAATACTCCACACTCCCGGGCATACCAAGGGTTCGGTTTGCTATATCTTCGAGGACTGTATGTTCACCGGCGACACTCTTTTCAAACACAGCATCGGCACCACCATTTTCGGGGGCGACGAGGACGATCTGAACGAATCGCTCAAACGGCTCTATTATTATCCCGGCGATTTCGCGGTGCTTCCCGGGCACGAGGACGCTACCACCCTGTCGGACGCCAAAGTCAACAATCCGTTTTTAAGCAGGTTCAAAAGCGGGAGGAGCGGCTTTTAAGTTAATAATCAAATGTATTAATATGTAAATTTTATTATTTCCCTTTTCATTTGTAAAAATTTGTGCTATCATAATGCGGGGTTTATTTTTATGGATAAGGCTTGTTTTGACGCGCGATTTCACGCAGGCGAAAAAGCGGCGTTCTGCCGCGAACTGGCGTCCGGCAAGCTTTCTCACGCTTATATCGTCGAGGGCGGCGAGGGTTTCGGCAAAACCGTTTTCGCCGTCTACGCCGCCGCCGCGATTCTTTGCCGCGGAGCGGACAAGCCCTGCGGTGTCTGTCCGAGCTGCCAAAAGATATCGGGCGACGCCCACCCCGACCTGTTTATCATTTCACCGGAAAAGGAAAGTTCGCAAATAACCGTGGGGATGATAAGGGAGATTAAAAAAACCGTTTTTTTGCTCCCCAACGAATCGGAAAAGAAAGTTTATATAATCAAAGACGGTCATAGGATGAACGTTCAGGCGCAGAACGCGCTTTTGAAATTCTTTGAAGAACCGCCCGATTCCGCGGTTTTCTTTATACTTGCCGACAAAAAAGAATCGCTTTTGCCCACCGTGATTTCAAGGGGAAGGATCATAACCCTGTATCCCGCGCCCAAAGACGAGGTGGCGCGTTGGCTTGCGGAAAAATTTCCCAAAAAAGACGCCGCGGAAATTAACGACGCCGCCGGCATGGCGGAGGGCAGCCCCGGTAAAGCCCTGACGCTGCTCGAAAAACGCTATACCGCCATACGAAACGAAGTTATGGAATTCGCTTCATTCATGTTTTCCGGGACAGCGTTCGAAACCGTCTCGTTTTTCAAAGCCAAAAAGTACGACAGAACCAAAGCTAAGGATTTTCTTTCCGCGCTTATTACTCTTATTGACGACGTAATCCGCGCCAAGCAAAAGTACCCGCGTTTGGCGTTTTTACCATACACGACGGCCGAAAACTACGCCAGATTAACCACCGAAACCAAGCTTATGTTTATCGCGGAGGAAGCGATACGCGCTTACGAGGGAGCTGACGCCAACGCCAACATAAACCTCATACTGACGGCTTTCGCCTACCGCGTTTACAAGATAAAACCTTAAAACGCAAACCGCAAACCGTTTACCTTTAAACAAGAAAGGATATCGATAATATGAACGGTGACGATAAAAGAAACCATTCAATACCAAACAACCCCGAAACGGCAACCGTTGAAACGGACGCCGCGCCGGCAAAACAGAACGCCGGAAAAGAAAAGGAATGCGAAATAATAGGCATCCGTTTTCGCAACGCCGGGAAAGTATATTATTTTTCCCCGAACGGGATAACCTTTGCCGCCGGTGACCACGCCATTGTCGAGACGGTGCGCGGGGTGGAATACGGCGAAGTCGCTTTTAAAAACCGGATGGTGCCCGAAAAAGAAATAGTTTCACCCTTAAAGCCGGTTATCCGCAAGGCGACGGAAGCAGATGCCGTCAAAAACGCCCAAAACAGGGAGCTTGAAGCAGCCGCCAGACCGGTTTGGGAGGAAAATGTTAAAAAGAACGGTCTCGTGATGCAGCTTATAGATATTGAATACACCTTCGATAACGCCAAGCTGATCTTTTACTTCACGGCGGACGGACGCGTGGACTTTCGTGACCTCGTTAAGGATCTCGCTTCCGTGTTCCGCACCCGGATTGAGCTGCGGCAGATCGGTGTCCGGGACGAAGCGAAGCTGATCGGCGGCATAGGCGTATGCGGCAGGCCGTTTTGTTGTAAAGCTTTCCTTTCGGATTTCAGCCAGGTTTCCATCAAGATGGCGAAGGAACAAAACCTGTCGCTCTCATCAGCCAAGATTTCCGGGACCTGCGGCAGGCTGATGTGCTGCCTGAAATTTGAACACGAGGTTTACGAACAGGAATACGCCACATTCCCCAAAGTGGATTCGCTGGTTTCCACTCCTTCGGGTAAAGGAGTAATCGTCGAATCGAACTTTTTAACCGGAAAGATCAAGGTCAGGATGAACGAAGCCAATGGGATCATAAAAATATTCACTCCGGGCGACGTTAAAATTATCGGGCGAGTGAGGAGCGACACGGATATAGATAAATCGTTGCTCGAGCTGGAAGATAAATGACAAAAGCAAGTTAAACAGAAAGGAATCATAGCAGTGGTATTCTCATCAATTTTATTCGTTTTCGCTTTTCTTACCACCCTCTTTATCTTGTATTTCGCCGTTCCCAAAAAGTTCAGAATGCTTATTCTCTTCATTTACAGCGTTATCTTTTACGGCTTGGGCGAACCGCTGTTTATTATAGTGATGGTCGTATCCATACTGGCGGCGTACGGTTTCGGGTTTCTAATTGCAAAGTACCGCGAAACCGATATAAAAAAGGCCAAGCTGTATCTCACGCTTTCGGTGTGCGCCAATTTAGCGTTTTTGCTGTTTTTTAAATACGCCAATTTCTTTTTGGAAAATATAGCTATGCTCCCCTTTCTTTCGGGTATCAAGACCATTTCGTGGCTCAAGCTGCCTATCGGCATATCCTTTTACACCTTTCAAATCATGTCCTACACCATTGACCTCTACCGCGGCGACGCGCGGCTGCAAAAGAATATCATCCCTTTCGGGACCTACGTCACGCTGTACCCACAGCTTATCGCAGGTCCTATCGTCAGATATAAGGACATAGACGACCAGCTTATAAGCCGCGAGGAAAACATAGACAAGTTCGCCAACGGCACGCGACGCTTTATCGCGGGAATGGCAAAAAAAATACTGCTCGCCGATTCCATGGCGGCGGTCGCAAGATATTACGCCGCGTCGCTCGATTTTGAGTCGACGACGCTCGGCGCGTGGATGCTGATTTTGGCGTTCACTTTCCAAATCTATTTCGACTTTTCCGGTTATTCGGATATGGCCATCGGACTGGGCAGGATGATAGGGTTTGAATTCCTTGAAAACTTCGATTACCCGTACATTTCCAGATCCGTAACTGAATTCTGGCGGAGGTGGCATATATCCCTTTCCACCTGGTTCAAGGAATATGTTTACATCCCCTTAGGCGGCAACCGCAAGGGGCTTGCCAAACAGTTCCGCAACATTGCCATCGTTTGGCTGCTGACCGGTTTCTGGCACGGCGCAAGCTGGAATTTTTTGATCTGGGGCGCGTATTTCGGAGTGCTCCTTATCATTGAAAAATTATTCCTGTTAAAAGTGCTCGAAAAAATTCCCGGGTTTTTCTCTCATCTTTACGCGCTGTTCGCCATTGTCATAGGCTGGCTGATCTTCTACTTTACCGATCTCTCCCTGGGGTTCGGCTGTTTTAAAGCGATGTTCGGCTTCGGAACAGTTTCTTCCGCCACCGCCACCGGTTTTTACGACCTGATGCGCAACCTCCCCATATTCGTTATTTGCGCCGTCGCCGCGACCCCCCTGCCGAAGAAGCTGTTTTATAAAGCGGAGGAAAAAATTTCCGCGTTCGCATACGCCGTTCCGGCGCTCGCGGGGTGCGTGCTTTTAATCTGCGTGGCATATATGGTCAATTCCACTTACAGTCCGTTCCTGTATTTCCGTTTTTAAGGAGGGCGTCATGAATAAACAAAGAATCATAAGCTTAACGACGGTAATAATATTTTTGGGCATAATCTTCGGCTTGGCTGCGGCGTTCGTCATTAAACCCGCCAAAGTGTATTCCACGGAAGAACGGCGGAAACTGCAACAACTTCCCGCGTTTTCATGGGAAGGGTTGAAAGACGGCAGCTTTACCTCCGCGGTGAACGAATACCTGAACGATCAATTCCCGCTGCGCGACAACTTTGTCGGGCTTGAGTGCGATATCGAAAAACTGCTGCTTAAAAAAGAAAACAATGGCGTGGTTTTCGGCGATAACGGACAGCTCGCCGTGCGGTTCTTTTCCGCTTATGACGGGAAAATTCATGATGACGGCTATGTTGCCCCCCTGGTAGATTACTTTTACGAAAATAACGTTAATGAACAGCTCGGAACCTTGAAAAAGTTAGCGGAAGAATTTGACGCTATCGAAGTGCCGTTTTCGGTGCTGCTTCCCCCGCGTACGATCGACGTCGCCTGCTCGGCGTTTGACTACCCTTCCGATAACAGCGACAAGCTGATAAACTTCGTCTCGTCGGGCATGGATTCCGAAGGCGTTAATTTTATAGATATGTACGAAATTTACCGCGCCAGGTACGATAACGGCGAATATGTCTACTTTAAGACCGACCACCATTGGACCGCTCTCGGCGCGTATTACGCTTATGTCGAGGTGATGAAGTCGTTCGGTCTGGATTTTTACGATATCGACGACTTCGATATTCATACCGCTTCCGACGAATTTTACGGCACGACCTATTCCAAATCGGGAAACAAGTCCGTCGCCCCAGACGCCATCGAATACTGGACGCTCAAAGGCGACAGCCTTGACGGCTATAAAATGGAAGTATATGAGGACAAAGACACAATTTACACCTTTGACGGGTTGTACGATTTTGCTTTTTTGAACGAAAAGCTTGAGGGCAGCGACAAATACGCCATGTTCCTTTCCGGCACGAACCCGCTGACGCTTATCACCAAAAAAGACGGCGAACCCCGTCAAACGCTACTGCTTCTAAAAGATTCCTTCGGTCACGCGCTGGCGCCGTTTTTGGCGCTCCATTTCGATTTGGTGATAGTTGATCTCGCCCAGTGTAAAAACGTGTTGGATATAATTAAATCCCCCGGATATTTCCATATCGATAAAGCGTTGGTTTGTTATAACCTTGAAAACCTAGTGATTTTGAATATGCTCGGAAAAGCCGAAACCTCTTACAAACTGGTGAACGGTTGGGACAGCATCAATAACGATTAGTTTACCATACAAAAAACGCCCTTGAAGCGAGTTGGGCTTAGAAAACAAATAAAAGACTGCACCGAAGGATAAAACCTTTGTGCAGTCTTTTTTGCGAATATTGTTATATCAGGAAGCTCAAGAACCCATGCGGGAAAAACAGCCGCATAAGATTTAAATTATAATAGGGATTATATCATGTAGTGCAATATCCCCGCCTGGGCAATCAAAGATACAAGAACTACCGAGGTGTCTATGATAACCCCCGCAATCATCGGCTTTATACCGACACCGGCGACTTCTTTAAGGCTGGTTTTCAACCCGATTGCCGCCAATGCCATTGACAAAAAGAATTTTGACAAAAATGATATTCCGGCTACGATGTTATCCGGCACAAATCCAGTGCTTCTTATGCCGACTATAGCGAGAAACCCAAGAATAAACCGCGGAAATATTTTACCTATATTCACCTTTTCGGCAGATTCCGTTGGTGTTGCTGTTTTTGCGTATATCCATGAAAAGATAAGTACAACAGGCACAATGAAAAGAGTCCTTGTAAGCTTGACGATTGTTGCAAGAGAACCTGCGGCATCGGAAAACGCATACCCCGCCGCAACAACCGAAGATGTATCGTTAACCGCAGTACCGATCCAAAGTCCGTATCCGGTATCGCCGAGGCCTAAGAGGCGACCTATCCAGGGGAAGGCAATTACAGTTATAATGTCAAAAACAAAAGTTGCGGATATTGCGTAAGCGATATCACGGTTCTTCGCCCGAATGGTAGGACCCAGCGTCGCTACGGCGGTCCCTCCGCAAATCGCAGTGCTCGCTGAAAGAAGGCTAGCCAGCTTCCAGTTAATTTTGAAAACTTTCATACATATATATCCCACCCCAAAAGAAGTCACAAGGGTGAATACCATCAGTATCAACGCATATTTTCCGGTTTTGATTACCTGTGGAAAGCTTAGCGTTATTCCGGCAAGGATTATTCCCACACGCAGAATTTTTTTGGAAGTCCAGTTGATTCCCGAATCATAAACCTCATGGCGGCAAACTAACGGATTCAAAAGCATTCCCAAAATCAACGCAATCAAAGTTCCTCCGAGAATACCTGCAGGAAGAAATAAACTGATTATATAAGCAATAACAGCGATTCCCCCCGAAAGCGCAATGCCGGAAAAGTGCTTTTTAAGATGATTCATTTTAAGTGTTATTCCCTTCGTTTATGTTATTTTAATGTTCGCTATTGATATTATCACATTTTTATGATAATATCAAATTATAGTTTCAAATGTTTGCATTATATTAAATTATAATAAGGAGATATTATGCTCGATTTCAGACACGAAACGTTTCTTACCCTATGCTCCTGCAACAGCTTTACAAAAGCGGCGGAGCTTTTGCACATTACGCAGCCAGCCGTATCACAGCATATTAAGTATCTTGAGGAATTCTATGGATGCAAGCTATTCGATACATCCAACAGAAAAATAATACTTACAAACCAAGGGAAACTTTTAAAAGAGTTTGCAATGACTGTTTTTTCAGATTCAAAGCATTTTAAAGAAAACATCAGTTCAGTCAACACAGACGCAATGCAGTTTTCCTTTGGAGCGACCTTGTCTATCGGAGAATATGTAATGCCGGATATACTCTCCCATTTGCTTACAAAGTATCCGAATATGAAAATCCATATGTCGGTTGCAAATACGCATGTTCTTCTTGAACGGCTGAACAATGGAGAGCTGGACTTTATTGTCGTGGAAGGGCTGTTTGATAAATCAGATTACGAAGCCAAACTTTTTAGCCTTGAAAAATTTATTCCCGTGTGCTCACCTCAATCGGAATTTGCAGATAAGGAAGTGAGTTTTCAAGAGATTACAAAAAGCCGCTTGATTTTGCGGGAACAAGGATCGGGCACACGGGAAATCTTTGAAATCATATTGCAAAAAAACAGTTATTCTCTTCAGGCGTTTGCAAAAATAATTGAAATAGGAAATATGGCGGCCATAAAGAAAATGGTTTCGAATGGTTTGGGCATAACATTTCTGTTTGAAGTGGCGGCAAAAAGCGAAATAGAAAATGAAAGCCTTTCGATTATTAACATTCCCGGTTTTTATGAACAGCGTGAGTTTAATTTTGTGTTGTTAAAGCAGAGCTTTTTTCGTGATCGGTATATGAAAATTTACGAGCTTATGAAACAGACATTTATTGAGAATTATATATAACTACATTGGTAAATCTAAGAATTATAAAAAGCTCCCCCAAAAGGGAGTTGGACTTAGGGATTACTTAAAACAAGTAATTTTTGACCGACACTCTTCAAGCGGAGCCAATACAGTAAAGACCACAACGAAAGATAAAACCTTTGATGTGGTCTTACAATCCAATCAGGGATGATAAAAACTAGCAACAGGCCATCGAAAGCAAACAGCTTTCGATGGCCTGTATTTTTTTGCTGAGATCGAGTTACACGACATAATTTCAATCCACAGATTACTCTGACTCTATGATTCTACATCATAATGCGTAAAAAACATGTCGAATCAACAAAGTCAAGTCAACAAAATTTATTTTCTATGTCGTGTATCTTTATATATGCGATAAATGGAATAAATATTAGCAGCTTTAAATACATTTTAACAAAGGAGGTGCTCCGATGATCTTGATCCGTGGGCCGCCGGGAAAAGCTGTACGATAACCCTGTATAATAAATAGCACCGGCTCTAAACAATAAATATATCGTTTTTTCATTTTTCAATGTCTAATACACCACGCATATAACCTATAAAGGAGTCATAACGGAGTGTCCATTGAAACACGTCCTTTGTGATCTCTTTCAAGTTCCATGTCTGTGCTTTCTCGCGGCGGATGGACACGGATTTTTTTTGCATCAACTGCCAATCGCCACAGCCATACTCAATTGACTTTGCAAGCTCGCCATCTACAACAACAGGCACTGTGTTGGATTCGATTACCACAAACTCGTCACAAACAGCTTCAAACTGCATTGAGTCCTCCAGCTCATTCAGACGGTTGATCGTTTTTAGGCAGCTGTCATCTCGGATAATCTCATCGTTCATCGACATCGTGCTAAGCTCCGGTGCAATTTCTATATCCTTTATAAGATAACTTTTCAAAACTTCGCGCGAAGTATCTAAACTGGGGTTCTTTTTCAGCATAGAATCATCCTGCAAGGAAAAACTCCACATAATTGCATCTGGATAAAGCCCATTGCGGTTCACCCTGCCGGAGGCTTGCAAGAGAGAGAGTAAAGACGACAGTTCGCGAAAGCCGCTCTGAAAAGAAAAGTCTACTCCGGCCTCAACGCATGATGTTGCGACAAGAGTCCAGTCGGTGTCGCTCTTATCCTTCAGCCGTGCTTTCACTCGCTCTATTGTGCTGCTTCTGTCCTCTGCCGTTAATGCCGTTGACAGATGCTCGACGCAACTTGCCCCATATGTGTTGCAAAAATCATCTGCTATCACCGCAGCGCTT
>CAYOGQ010000011.1:0-14287 GCA_964403645.1 uncultured Ruminococcus sp. | reverse complement strand
AGCAGCCGAGGGCCGGGCATACTATGTACCCATTCCACCAATTCCTTACGGCTCATAGCCTTGGACTTCCAACAAAATGAAACTCTGTGCTGTTCATACCGCATAAGCTGTTCGCGCAGATTTTTATTGACCAGTTCGGAAACAATGGGGCGGGGAATTTCGACCGATTTCAAGCTGTCAAGCTGCCAGTACCGCACAAGTGAACCTGACGCCAACACCCAATAGCAGTTCCACTCTTCTGACAGTGTATACATCCATCGCCACGCCAGCGGCAGGAGCTTCAGTGGCAGGGCATTGTGCGCTTCATCGACAAAAACAACGCTTCCCGGCAGCTTGTGCAGCCTTCTTAGGGCGGACGGCCTGTTGGATGCCAGTGTCTCGAAAAAAGCGACCGCAGTTGTAACAATAATTGGCGCGCGCCAAAGCGATGTCAAATACCGCGTATCCTTGTCCTGAAAATCCGCACGGCAGTGCAGCTCTGCCACGACTTCGTCCGGATTCTCACTCGGCAGCACCAACGACTTTCGATAAACATCCACCGATTGTTTTATGATGTTGGTATAAGGCAGAACAACAAAAACTCGTCTTGCGTTTCGTTTGATTGCCTGTCTGAGCAGATGCGCCATAACCGCCGTCGTTTTTCCCGATCCCACAGGGCTGTCACATGCGGTAAACGCGCCGGTTACCTTTGCGTCACGGCAGGCGACATACATTTCACCGCGCAGGCGGCTGCGCTCACCATCACTACCCAGCTGCGATACGTATCTATTCAACGCTTCCAAGCGCTCCCCAGCCCGAAGCTGAGGCATTTCGTCATTTTCGGGTGCCTGTCCGTAAGCAACTGCGGTATCCGTGTGGTCGGCATCCGCAATGCAGGAAAGCGCCATGCGAAAAAACATCTGTTGATCTGATTCAAACGGTTCTTCCGGTTTACGGTTGTCTACCGGAAGGATCTCCATATGACGCTTGAGGAGTTCTGCCAGTTCGCCATCAAAATGATTCCTTACGGCAGGACTGTCATCACGAAATGTCCTGTTGCCTTTTGCACATTCTGACTCCATGTTAGGCAACCCGCCATGATGAGAATATACGATGAGCGCGGAGTACAGACTGCCGCTTGCCTTCAGAGCTGCGCTTCCGGCATCTTGATGATACCACGGGAGATGTCGCTGCTTATCTGTGATCTCATTTAGTACAGCTTGATTGTCACTATCCAGCTTCCCCAAATCGTGCCAGAGTGCGCTGCGCCGCACAATATCTTTCAGCTGTCCCTTACATTTAGGTGAATAGCGGTCCGCTTCATCGGCATATCTTTCGGCTCTGCGGCAGACGCCCTCCACATGAGACGCATAAGATTGCGGAGGTCTGTCTGCTTTTGCGCTGTGTGCGAGGTATTCCATCATAGGCTTACAAGATCAACACAGCTGTCCACACGGGAGAAAAGGTTTTCGGGCAGCTTGGTCTTGTCCTGATAATCGGTCCATGATGTGGATGGATCATTTTTGTTACCGAGTTTTTCCGGCGTCAACGCTTCAAAAAGCAGATGCTCCGGACAGCTTCCCAGCATATTCTTATGTTCTATGTACCAAGCACGGCGCAAGCGGACATCCGGACGAATTGCGGAGCGGTTCATGTCGTAGGCGTAAGGAATCAGTAGCTTTAGAAGCTCGATATCGTCAACTGTGCATCCACTCTTATGGGTATAGTTCGGGTTAACAAAAAACGGCATACAGTACACGCCATGTTCTACAATGCGATAGGCAAGCGGCGCCATACCGGCATTTTTCCCTTCTTGAACGCCCGCTTTATTGGTGTTTGTTTGGCGCAAAATATTAATGGGCGCTATTGATACACCCATTCCGAATTGCAAGACGCCAGTTTTGATAAAGCCCTTATCACTACCGTCTTCCAAAAAAGTGTTGCCAAAAACGCGCGCATCCCAATATTTTCGTACGAACTCGCTCTCCGTGAAATTTGCCGGGTCTTTCCCCATTTCTGCTGTTATTGTTTTTCGGTCGCGCCCACGATGCTCCAAAATGGAAAAACAGTCCGGATGCTGGCTATATTTCTCAGGTAGCGCTTTAAAAAATGGAGCGTCGTGGTCATCCAACAAGTCCCGAAGCTTCCGTTTGAAGGACACCGGTGAGATCTCTCCGCAGCCATTTGGGCGCTGCCTCGGATCGCTCTCGCGGTCGGGATCGCCGTTCGGATTGGAATTGACAACCTCGATCACCAAAAGGCCTGTTGCTCGCTTGATTTCGTTACTCATTGTCAGTTACCTCCTCAATTAATTTTGTATCATCCATGCCATCTCCGGCTTGTTCTCTCTTTGGAAATTCAGCAAGGTAGCCGATGAACAGCTGCGCTTTTTCCTCATCGTTGAGTCGTGTTTCCGGACGCCATGCAGCAAAGAGTTTCGTTGCAATACTCTCATACAATGAAAGAAGCCATCCCGCTCGCCAGCTTTCTTTTCCTTTTTCGGATATTTTCTTTGTGCGGTATGTTTTTGCCCATATGATATATGGGTTCATTCGTTGTCCCAGCAAATTCAAAGTTCGGATAGGGGCCTCAACTGCAGCTTGATATAGACCTCCACCCGCCAGTTGCGTCGGTAGATCTCCGCCGCGCACAATCTGGCAATACAATGCATGAAGTTCGTCTGATACCTTAAGAAGCTGTCCATAGAGATAAGGTAAACTTTCCATATATGTATCCTTTCCTATGCTTTCTCGATAGAGCAGCAGCCCCATCAATGCCAGCATATCTTTAATCTTATCCCATATGGGATGATTCAGGTCTCTGTTGACTAGTTTGTTTCCAAGGAACGCGCCGATTGTCATTGCCTTTTTGGACAAATCATGCAGGTCAGCGGTCACCGGGGCATCGCTCTCCATCAGCAGCTCCATCCCGTGATACTTAGGTACGGGTTTGAATTTGTCCGTAGCCAATTCCCCGTTTTGCTTCCAAAAGCGGTTAAGAATATCCGCCGTATCTAAAGGAAATGGCACATACGGCTGTCCGAACGCGAAGGCAGGAAGATTCATACAGCCCATAGTCCATGCTTTGCTTTGCTTTTCCAGCTCATACGGGTCGGTCTGTCGGGTGTAGACGACTTTTGTACGGGCTTTGTCGATCTTTCTCAGGATGAATATCTGAATAAGGTCTGCTCGTGAATCTGTCCCGGCTTTTTTTCCTTGACTGATTTCAGCAATGAACTGTTTTGCTTGTTCTTCAAAGGCGATATCTCTTTTCTCCGGGCGCTTAAACATCCTCGTATATGAGATCTCTGCGTCAGGCAGTGTTGCCGGATATGCGAACAGGATTTCGTTTTTATCTGTATTGATCCACGTAACATTTTTACGTTCCGCACTGCCAAGCCAGCCGAGTGCCGCCTGGAGCTTTTTGCGCATTTGCGGAGAAATCGGATAACTTGCATTTTCTATCCTGCTGTATCTAGTTTGACATCGCTGTTCTTTAAACATTGTGCGCAGCTTAACCTCAAATCCGCCTGCAAGTTTTACATCCGGCATAGGTTCTTCAATCGGCTCAAACGGAATGCCGAAAGCATCAACGCTGAACTTATCAAGATTATTCTGCTCCGATGAATCCGTTGACAGTAAAGCCGCATTCAGTGACAAAGTAAACTTGTTGCTGATCGCTGGCATTCCAATATCAATCAGTTGGGGTGTTTCCAACGCGATTGAAATTGAACCATAATCATCAACTGCGTTTTCATTAAATTTACCTTGATAAAACAGAATACTCAATGCCAGCGAGGTGTTTTCCCTGCTGCTCAACATTCTGAAAACTTCATTTTCCAGCTCTTGATGGAGAATACTTGAATCCCTAAAGCTATTGCTCTCATTTATCAATATCACTATAGGTTCAAACTCCGGAATAAGAGATGCTAATTCAGATGTCGTGTTTTCCATGGAAATCTTATATTTTCCCTTGAATTTACCTTCCCAGTTGTTTTCCTTACACCACGCTTTTATTTCGCTGATCTTCTCAGCATTCAAATCCTCCGGACGGAGAGATGACAGTTTTTTCTTCGTTTCATCATCCGTGATTCGATAAAGAGGTGCAAGGTTCATGCAGGGATATGAGCCCTGATTTGATCCGTACTTCCGAAGCCTTCCCCCAACCTTTTCATCAACAGCGGAAAGCCCTGTCACCTTACCTTCATGGATCAAAATACGAATGCACGGTGCGTTTGCCCTTATGTTCGGAATGGGCTTGTATTTTCTGTGCCAACTCTGCGCTTGTACACCCGCTTTTTCCATTGTTTCTGCGAGCTTACTCAATTCATTGATCATAGGCGATCACCTCGTTTTGGGTACTCTAGGACGCCTTTATGAATGCATACATCGGTATCATAAACTGCATGATAATCAGAATTGTATCCATTTTGAAAAACGCCGCGCAGCATGGACGGAATCAAAATGTCCGGAAGTTCCGTGCATATTTGTGTTTTTTCTCGAAACGGGCCGAAATAATCCGGAGTAAACTCGCTCCATCCCAGAGAAAGAGTTGCATAGGATTGACCCCGTTTTAATCGACGGGTAAATATCTCCTGATATGCGTGTCCCGGCGATGACGTTCGTTGATCCCATGATTTTGCGGTTCCGGGCAAAGCGGCTTTATCCGGGTTTGGTATCACGTCCGCATATAGGCGATAACAAACATTCACCAGCACAGTCGCAAACAGCTGATAGTTATTTCCGCCCTTGATTGAAGTTGCGCTTCGCAACGGCCCACCGTAGTTTGTGGCATAAGAGTGATATTGTGGTACGTTGCAAAGCTCTACCTTTTTTGGAATTACAAGAACTGCGGGTCCCCAAAGAACACTCTCAAAGAGTCCGCGCACAGCGGAATATGTAGGCGCAGGATAACTGCATGGAGAATCACCGCTATCCGGTCTTGTCCAAAGCGCCGTACGACCGGCAATCTCCATCACAATAGGATACGCTTTACTTGTCATAATTACCTCCTTTAGCAACTGCAGCCTTTTCTTGATGCAGTTTGTTGCAGCTTAATTGAATGGAAAAGTAAAAATCCAAGCCCTATTTTTACCATTGAAATCTCATCTTCACTTTTGCAATCAATCCCTCGTATATAATGAATATATCACATGTGATGTCCTATAAAACGGTCTTTATCATTTGGAATTGTTATCTTCCGGGATGAACTCCACGATATCATCGACCTTGCAATCGAGCGCCAGGCATATTTTTTCAATCGACTCAAGCGACACATAGGTGTTGTTCTTGAGCCGTGTGGTTATATTCGCACTGTACCCTGCCATTTTCTGAAGCTGGGCATTAGAAATATCTCTATCTATGAGCATATGGAATAACTTCTTATAACTGACTGCCATATTGCACCTCCAAGACCATAGCATTTATTATATCACGAATGTGTGAAAAAATCTATTGCTATCCGAATTATACCCCTTGATACGGATTGGGCCTCTGCCTGTCCTGTACGAAGTGAGAGGGTTTACTCCCGCCGTTTTCGTGACCGACCTGTGAGAGGTAAAAATATTTCGTATTTCTATGTACGACCGCGTTCCTTTTTCCAGTGGATAGTGAGGAACAAAGAAAGTCGTAGAATTTTCGTTCAAACCGCCTTTTGAACCCCATTGGGTAGTAGAGGACAAAAAAACGCCTGCCCAAAAGGCGGCAGACGATTTGCGTTTTAACCGCTGAAATCTCTGACAGCGTTATTTAATCGTCCCAGCATAACAGTTTGTGGCAATCGAGCAATAATTTAATATCGCCTCCGACCTTGCTTATTCCGTTAATAAACTTTTTGCTTTCTTTACTCATTTCAGAAGGAGGGACTATATCCTCATCGGGTATTATTAAAACCTCAGATATGCTGTCAACAATGAACCCTATATCCATATTGTCTATCATTGCGACTATGATGCACGTCCGGTCGTCATATTCAATGACGTTCATATTGAATTTCAACCTTAAATCCATAACCGGGACGATCTTGCCCCTGAGGTTGATGATACCCTTGATATAGTCCGGTAATCCGGGTATCTGAGTGATGGTCAGCATATTTATTATCTCGGTGACATACTCAATTGCGATACCGTAATGTTCGTTTTCAAGCTTGAAAGTGAGATATTTTTCGGATTGGGTATCCTCTTCTAAAATTGTATTTTCCGATATTGTATTTGCTGATATTGCCGCCATTGTGTTCCCTCCCATTAATTTATATCCGTATTTACCAACCACGCCGCATCGAGGATCAAACTTATTTTTCCGTCGCCCAGCAGTGTGCATCCGGAAAAGCAATCCGCTAATTTAGATTTTTTAATATAATCCGGTATGGTCTTTACGACAACCTGCTGCTGTCCTATCAAATTATCAAAAAAAATACAACGGCACCGATCTTCCTGTTCGATAATCATCAGTATTCCGTCTGTAATATTTTTAATTTTCGAGTCTATTCCCCACTGTTTATGCAATCTTATAATCTCATAGTATTGTCCGCGCACCATAATCATCTCATTGCCGTCGGTATCGAGGACAATGCTTGATAAAACAGGTTTAAAGGATTCTCTGATGGCGGACGTCGGGATTGTAAAATATCGGTTTCCCACTGAGATGTTCATGCCGTCTATGATCGCTACGGTGAGCGGTATTTTTATAATCGTCGTCATGCCTTTGCCTTCGGCGTTTTCGACGCTGACAGAACCGCCTATAAATGATATGTTCTGCGTCACCACATCCATCCCGACTCCGCGTCCGCTGAATTCTGTAACGGTATCATTGGTAGAAAAGCCGGGTAAAAATATTAAATTGTATATCTCCTTATCTGACATTTCGCTTTCGGGCTTTGCAAGAAGATTATTTTTTATTGCTTTTTTGAGAATCTTTTTTTTATCAAGTCCCCTGCCGTCGTCTTTGACCTTTATAAAGACATTGCTACCGGCGTTGTACGCTTCAAGGGTGATCGTACCGAATTTGGGTTTTCCGGCTGTCAGACGTTCCTGCCGGCTTTCTATGCCGTGATCTATTGAATTACGCACAAGGTGCATCAACGGGTCCGAAAGATGCTCGATTATATTTTTATCAACTTCCGTATCGTCGCCGATTAACTCAAGCTTTATTTCCTTATTGAGCTTTTTGCTCATATCCCTGACTATCCGATGTATTTTCTGAAAAATCATAGTTAACGGCGCAAGACGCATAGACATAACAATATCCTGCATCTCGACAATGATTTTATAAAGCTGCGACGCGTCTTTTCTAAAAGATTGAAGCTCAAGCCCCCGCAGATCGTTGTTTTCAACGACCATCGATTCGGTAACAACTATTTCGCCGACGATATTCATCAGCCTGTCGAGCTTTGATACGTTTACGCTTATCATGGATTGAACGGTTTGATGATTTTCCGCAGGTTTGTTTTCGGTCGAATACGTTTCTTCCGGTCGATAAGACCGATAAGGCCGATAAAGGCGATCAGGGCGATCATTCGCTCGTTTTGACTTTTCGTTATCTGTTTTTTTATTTATTACGATATTCTTTTCAGAACGCACCGATTTGAATTCAGCATTATCCCCGTTGTTTCCCGATTTTTCGCTATAATTCGCGTTTTTATCCTGAAAATTTAAACACTTTCCCAAGTCGTTAATTGTAAGATTTACGTCCTTGACTAAGGGCGTTTGAATAAACCTGTTATATAATTCGTCGTATGGCTTGTCCGATTCAAAAAAAACAGTAAAACCGAATTTTTTTATTATATACGACGTTTCATCGTCATCCACATTATTGGGAATATAAGAAATATCGGTGGCATATTCGTTCAGATCCCTGATAATGGAATATGCTCTTATATTCTCCATTTCACAACCGGCATCAAACTGTATTACCGCTTTATACACGTTTGCCATTAATTTATTTATGATAACCGGAACCGGTAAATTTTCGGTTTTGGCATTATCTTTTTTAATGTTTTCGATTGTTTTATCAAAACCTTCGTCATGCGCTTTAATGTCGTTAAGGATGCTTTCTATTTTTTTGATCAGAGGACCGGCTGTTTGATAGCCGGAAATGTCATGCGGAATATTTTTTTTGATATTATTTATTTCGCTGTTGATATAATCTATACAGGAGAGAATTATATCTGATATTTTAAAGCAGTCATATGCTGCCGACGGATTTTCCCTGATAAAATAAAATAAATCTTCAGCTTTGTGAGCCAGCGCGGCTATATGCGAATAGGACATCATAGCCGACGACCCTTTCAAAGTATGCATTATCCTGAACATCTCATTTATTGCGGATTCTGAAAAGCCGTCGTCTTTTTCAGTATTCAATATAATTTGTTCAAGCCGTTCTGTATTTTGCGACGTTTCAAATATATACGTTTCAAGCAGTAAACTGTCGCAGCTTTGCTCGCTCATATGCTAAACCCCCGTTAGGTTTATACTCATCCCAATTATAAAACTTTTGAAAAATCGAGTATAAATTATTGATACACATTATTATTTTTTGTTAGCGACTTTTAACAAAGTCTGTGTGATATGCTCTTCTTTATAAGGCTTTACAATAAATGACTTTGCTCCGCACAAAATCGCTTCTTTGACCATCCTTTCCTGCCCCATTGCGGAAATCATCACCACTTTGGCATTGGGATCCAGTTCTCGAATTTTTTTTAATGCTTCTATCCCCGTCATATCCGGCATTGTAATATCCATCGTCACGATATCCGGGCGAAATTCCAAATATTTATCTACTCCCTCCTGACCGTTTTTGGCGTCCGCAATGACTTTAAAACCGTTCTTTTCAAGCACGTTTTTTATTGCCAGTCTCATAAAAGCCGCATCGTCGATAATCAAAACACTGACCACTTTTTTATCCTCCGTTATCAGGTAATATTACTTTTGTCTATTCCGATTACCGTCACATTCAACAAAGTGGGATCGTTACATAAATCATAAATAATATTACCGTCTGTTTCAATTTTTTCAGGAATCAATTTTATACGAGGTCTTACATAACTGTTTGGGTAATTTTCTATTACTATTCCTTTTTTCCCGTTACTCAAATTAACAACAGATCCCACCGGATACGGCACTATTTTTTTCATAAAAATAGCCAAAACCTTAGGATCAAACATGATTCCCGCGTTTCCCATAATATGCTCCATGGCTTCCGACGGTGAAAATGCGTTCCGGTAGGGACGGTCGGATGTCATTGCGTCATAATTGTCGCAAATAGCTATTATTTTACCTTCTAAAGTCTGCTTGTTCGCCGGGAGTTCTAACGGATAGCCTTTTCCGTCATAACGTTCATGGTGCGTCAATACCGCTATTACGGATTCAAGCGGAATTTCATTTTGCCTTTTTAAATAATCACTGCCGTATCGGCTGTGCTTTTTTATTGTTTCATATTCGTCATAAGTCAGCGGACCAAGCTTATTTAATATTTCTTTCGGTATATACAGCTTTCCAAGATCATGGAGCAAGGCTCCCATTCCAAGCTTGTATAAACCGGTTCTGTTCATTCCGGCCGACACTCCGACCATTATCGACAAAGCAGCGACATTAACGCAATGATAATATGTATAATCATCAAAAACTTTCAGATCGACCATATTAATCATCGCGTTTTTATCTGTTGAAATTTCATCTATAATAGCTTCGGGTATGGATACGGAGTCCATAGTTTCGGATCTCATGAAAGCGAGCAGATTAAAAGTAATTGCCGTTGAACAAAAAAAGCAAATCCTGGAATGGAAACAAGAGCAATATCAGAATATTTTAACAAATCTTTATAGTTTTCAAAATAAATATTTTAACTCTTCCTCATCGCCAATAAGCGATGAAATATCAAAGTCAGTCGCTTCGTCAAGCTCGGCTTATATAACCGCGACGACAATGTCATCCGACACAGGAAGCATATATATAGACGATATTGTCAGCATCGCGTCGGCGGCAAAACTTACAAGCAGCGCTTCCGTCAGCGCCAATCCTAAGATAGAAATTAACACCGATAATTTAAGCGAACTTGGCGGCAAAAGTATTGTAATAAACCTCAATGGTATTGAAAAAACACTCAATTTTACCGATAAAATTTATAATGACGCAAACGATGTCAAAACGGAGCTTGAATCGCTGATAGAAGCCTCCTTTGGAAGCGGCCAAATAAAAATAGACCTTGCCGATAACGCGATGACTTTAATCGCTGATAACAGCACCATAATATTAAAAACCCCTGCTGACGGATCGGAGCCGTCTTCGCTCATATTTGACAGTTTTGAGTCAAATAGAATCGAAATGAACGTTTCCATTTCTTCGGCGGGTTTTTCATCTCCTGTTGACGGTGAAGATATCGGCTTTATAATTAACGGAAAAACGTTTTCATTTACTTCGTCGGACACGCTTAGCTCCGTTATCTCGGCAATAAATTCAAGCGATGCGGGAATTAAAATAACTTATTCGGTTCTTACCGATACTTTTACCATGACTTCTGCCGAAACCGGTTCGGCTTCAAAGGTCGAAGTTTCAGACACCGCCGGGACCCTTATGAGTTCATTGTTTGGGATCGGTATTAAAACAAAGGGAACCGACGCTGTCGTAAAACTGAGCGCAAACGGTTCGACCGATTTGCCGAATATAATAACCGTAACCCGCAGCACCAATTCCATCAACGTAAACGGGACGGCGATCACCTTGAACGGTAAGGCCCCCGGCGATACACAAGAACAAATAACCGTAACATTAACTCATGATAATGACGCTATTACAAAAAAAGTAAAAGCGTTTATATCTGATTATAATACCCTGCTCTCTTCTATAACGAGCAAGCTGACCGAGGAATATGACCGCAGCTATCTTCCCCTGACTGATGACGAAAAGAAAGATATGAGCGAAAGCGATATAGAGCTTTGGACAAAAAAAGCCAAAACGGGGTTATTGCAAAACGATTCATATCTGAAAGACATTCAAACACAGTTGAGAAGCGTTTTTTACACTGCCGTTTCACAACTGGGCGAGAGCTCGCCCACAGGCAGTTCGCCCTCGCTCGGAGTATTGTCCGATATAGGCATATCAACTACGAAATACGGAGATATGGGACAGCTTACATTTAACGAAACAATATTTAAAAACGCCTTGAACAGCAATGCCGATAAAGTAATAGGTTTGCTTACGCAAAAAAGCGGCGTATCGTATTCGCTTTATTCCACCGACGAACAACAGCAAAAACGATTTAATGAATCCGGAGCGCTTGAAAGGCTCTGCGATGTACTTAAAACTAATCTTAATAAAACCGGCAACAAAAAAGGCATGCTGATTAATTTGGTCGGAAGCCCTTCCGATATATTTGCCGGAACAACCGAATACAGCGATCGGCTTAATGATCTTAAAGATAAAATAAACGATATGAACGATGATCTGTATGACGAAGAAGAAAGGTATTGGAAACAGTTTACCGCTATGGAATCCGCGCTGGCCAAGCTGAGCCAGCAAAGCGCATGGATAACAAGCATGATGAGCGGAAATAAAAATTAAACTTTTGTTTTCTACCGGCAAAATTAAATATCGGGGAGACGGAAAATATGGTCAATCAATATCAAAAGTATCAAAAGCAATCTGTAACATCCCTTACATCAGGCGAACAGCTTGTTTTATTGCTGGAAAAGGCCTGCGTTAATATCGCAAAGGCCATAACCTGTATCGATTCAAAGGATATCGCCGGCGTTCATAATTCGATAATAAAGGCCGAAAATATATATTATTATCTTATCGATAATCTTGATATGAATTTTACTATATCGTCAGATTTGCTGTCATTATATAACTTTTTAATAGACAGACTGATACAGGCGAACATAAAAAAGGACGTTGATATTTTAAAAGAAATTCAGCCCCTTGCGCATGAGCTTCTTGAAACCTGGAGCCTTGCGGAGCGGATTTCCAGAATGGGTTAATGTAATGAAAAACAGTGAATTTTTAATTGCCGGAAAGCTGCAAAAAGAAATCGAACATGAAAATGCTTTATTAAAATGTCTCAACACCGCGTATACCGGAGCTTTGGATTTTATCGAAAAACATGATTATAACGGTTTTTTGTTAAAACTTGACGAACAGCATTCAATACTTGCCGAAATAGATAATGCAGAAGAACAAATAGGATTAATTACAGAAAAATTTGAAGACGATAAAAATAAAATATTTGATCTGCTGAAAAACGGCGAAGAGGACGGGGGAGCTTCATTTATATTGAAGAACATAGCTGACGATATATCCGCTTCAAAGAAGCTGCTCCGAAACAGTAAAATTCTTAATGAAAAACTGACTTATTGTGTAAATGAAATTCAAAATGAGTTAAAACAAAATATGCTTGCGTTAAAAAACCGCAAGCTTATCAAATCTGTTTATAAAAACAATTTGTCAAAAGCGGGATTAATAATAGATTATAAGGACAATTAACTTTTTCGTAAATCACTGGGGTTATGAGGTAAAATTATGGATTTTTCAAGTATTATCGGTATATTTGCCGGAATAGGCTTTGTTCTTTTCGGTTACGGCATGGACGGCGGTAATGTAAGAGGGCTTTTTATGCTCAGCGCCTTTGTCATAGTTGCCGGCGGAGTTTTTGGTTCATTATTTCTTTGCTACGGATTTGATCACTTAAAATTTTTTCCAAAGCTGCTGCTTGAAGTATATATAAAACCGAAATCTACAATAAATGAAACCATAGATTTTTTAGTATCGCTTTCTCAAACCGCTAAGCAAAATGGATTGCTGAGCCTTGAAAAAGCGATAATAAACGCTGACGTAAAGAAACAAATAGATCCCTTTTTAAAAAAAGGGATCTTAAGCGTCGTGGACGGCACCGACCCTGAAAAAATAAACGATTTACTACAAAACGAGATATATGTGTACGAGCAAAGCAAATCCGTTGACATCGCCATGTTCGATTCGTGCGCGGCTTTTGCTCCCGCGTTCGGCATGATAGGAACAATAGTCGGACTTATTCAGATGCTATCGGCGGGCATGAGCAATCCCGATCAATTGACCACGGCAATCGGCGTCGCCTTTATCACAACTTTATACGGAAGTTTATTCGCTAACTGTATTTTCATTCCCTCCGCCACAAAACTCAGGGCAAGGCTTGCCGCGTATCGACTTGAAAAAGAAATGATCATTGATGCGGTTTGCGCCATAAGGAATGGCATAAACCCCAAAATGCTGAAAGAACAATTATCTTCATATGCGATTTTAGGCGGCAAGAGACTTCAAAAAGCCAACCGGGTGGCAACCGGCGGCGGAAAGCAATAAGGTGAATTAACGTGAAGCGTAAATCAGGCAGCAGCCCTAAGGTTGAAACAGGTCAATGGCTAACTACATACGCAGACTTGATGAACAATCTTCTTGTTTTTTTTATGCTACTTTACGCCATGAGCATTATGGACCTTGAAAAATTCAAAGCGTTGATGTCAAGCTTCGGCGAAACCTTTGGCACGAAACCGGGAACAACGGTCACCGAAACTTCCGATGTTTCATATGACGAAATATATGAAATTCCTTCCGAAGATGAATATTCATTTGAATAACCTTCTGAAACCGAATCGGAAGTTTCTGAAGTAGAACCCTCCGAAGAAGACAATGCTTCCGAGGAATCGTCCGCAGGCGGAATTCTTGACGATCTTGATGAATTTTTTAATAAAATAACCACGATTATCGAAGCGAAAGGATATCAAGATCAAATTATCGTTGAACTGGTTGACCAATTTATTTATTTCAGGTTCAAGGAGGGTGTTCTTTTTGAACCCGACCTCGCCGTCTTAAAACCGGGCAGCTATGAGGTATTGTCATTTGTCGCCGATGTGATTAAAGAAGCATACGACGAAATAGCCCATATTGATATCAGCGGACATACAGCTTGGGTTTCGGAAGATGACGATAAAGATAATTTTGCGTCATGGCAATTATCTTGCAACCGTTCTTTGACCGTGCTTGAGTTTCTTGTTTCAAGATGCAGCATGCCCAAAGATAAGATGACTGCTTCTGGCCATTCGAGCACGCTGCCGTATTCCACGGGCACTACCGAAGAAGAAAAGCAGCTTAACCGGCGGGTGGAAATCAAAATTTCCCGCTTAATAGACGAATTGTCAAACAATTAGACGTTATGCTTAATGCTTGCTTTATATGTACAAAAAACGCCTCCTTAATGACGGAGGTTCTGAAGGACAGTACAGAAGCCGGGCATTGCAAAGGCAAGAAGAAGCGAGAAATCTCAAATGAGGTTTCTCGCTTCTT
>CAYOGQ010000010.1:20530-26866 GCA_964403645.1 uncultured Ruminococcus sp. | reverse complement strand
GTCCAGCGCCGCGGAAAGCCACGACGGCATGCTTTCGATCGTTTTTATCTCCATGAGCTTGGTTCCCTCGTCGGTGAGAGGCTTGCCCCATATCCCCAGGTCCAGCCTTAAATCGGTCTCGCGGCAGAGAATCCGGTCGTCGAAGGTTACGCGCAGGCTGCCGTTGTCACGGTCGACGTATGAGAGCCGATGGTAAGAAATAAACATGGCGGGCTTAAGAACGCCGTAAAACTTTTTCAGGTAGTCGATTTCACGTGTGATCTGGCAGGGTAAAGGAGGCGGCATGGAGTTTTCAAGGTAGTCCACGGCTTCGGAATATTTCATCATTATCCTGCGCTTGTAAACCGTGCCGCAAACCTTTTTTTTGATTTCGACAAACACGTTTGTTTCGGGACGCGGTATCTCGTACGCTCTGATTCTCAGCTTTTCTTTATAAGAAGGTTTGTCGATCGAGGAGCGTATAAGACGGCTGTCGCTTGTATCGTAATAAATGCTGCACACCTCGGATTCTGGGTATTCGTCGGGGACACAGCGCGCCTTTATATAAGGCAATAACGAGGTGTATTGCCCGGAAGTGAGTACGTATTTTTTTTCCTGCCTTTCAAAAATATCAATAATTAAGGCAATGACCTCCTTTTTTAGGCCAAATGATGATTGTTTTCATATATTCTTCTCTAAGGCCGTTTTAAAAAGACATAAAAATAAATAAGTGGGCATACGGAAATTATCTGTATGCCCGCACTATTTAGTATAATGTTTTTTATGCTAAATGTCAATATAAAATGAGATATATCCTCTTTTTATTGACATTTATATGTTTAAAAGTTAATTAATCACGTTGACCCTGATCACGCCTTCGATTTCCTCGACGTCTCGGATAATGGATTCGGTTATTTTGGAATCCGCGTCGATGATCGACACCGCGTAATTTCCCTTGGAGCGGTTGGAGAGCGATTCGATATTGACCTTGTCGCCGCCGAGTACCGAGGATATGCTTGCGAGCATGGCGGGGACGTTCCTGTGAAGGACCACCATGCGGTAAGCGGTGTTCTTGGGCTGGCTTATGGAGGGGAAGTTGACGCTGTTGGCGATATTGCCGTTTTCAAGGTAGTCGATAAGTTCCTCCGCCGCCATCCGCGCGCAGTTTTCCTCCGCTTCCGGGGTGGACGCACCGAGATGAGGTATGCAGACGACGCCTTTTACGCCGATAATTTTATCGTTGGGGAAGTCGGTGACATAAGAAGCGACCTTTCCGTTGCCGAGACATTCCAGGAGATCGTCTTCGTTGACCAAGTCTCCTCTGGAAAGATTTATTATCCTTACGCCGTTCTTCATTTTGGCGATAGCTTCGGCGTTGATCATCCCCCTGGTTTCGTCGGTGGAGGGAACGTGCAACGTTATATAGTCGGAAACCGAATACACCTCGTCGTAGGAGTTGGCTTTAATTACTGAGCGGGAAAGTCCCCACGCGGCGTTTACGGTGATATAGGGGTCGCAGCCCACAACCTTCATGCCGAGCGAATAAGCGGCGTTGGCGACCTGCCCGCCTACCGCGCCCAGTCCGATAACCCCCAGGGTTTTGCCCATCACTTCCGGACCGACAAAAGCGGACTTGCCTTTTTCGACAAGTTTCACCACGTCACCGGAACCTTTGAGCGTCTTTGCCCATTCTATACCCCCCGATATATCGCGGGAACCGAGCATCAGCGCGGCGACGGCAAGCTCCTTGACGCCGTTGGCGTTGGCGCCCGGCGTGTTGAACACGACGATGCCCTTTTCGGCGCATTTTTCAATGGGAATATTGTTGACGCCCGCGCCCGCCCTCGCTATGGCTTTAAGCGATTCGGGGAACTCTGTTTCGTGAAGGGAAGCGGAGCGCACCAGCACGCCCTCGTAATCCTCCGCGTTTTCGTTTAGGTAATAATTTTTACCGAAAAGCTCTGTGCCGGTGCTGTCTATTTTATTAAAAAGCTTAATATTTATCATCACACGTTTTTCCTTTCAAAATCCCCCATAAATTCGACCAGCTTCTCCACGCCTTCGACCGGCATGGCGTTGTAGATAGAAGCTCTCATGCCGCCCACCGAGCGGTGTCCTTTGATGTTCACGAATCCGGCTTCGGCAGCTTCGGCACAGAATTTGCCGTCGATATCGGCTCTGCCGGTGACAAAGCACACGTTCATCAGCGAACGGAAGGCATTTTCGGCGGTGGGTTTGAAAAGCGCGGAAGCGTCGAGAAAATCATAAAGGATTTTCGCCTTGCGTTCGTTGATTTTTTTCATTTCGCCAAGCCCGCCCAAGGATAATATCCATTTGAAAACCAGCCCCGCGGCGTAGATCGAATAGCAGGGGGGAGTATTGTACATGGAATCGTTATCCGCCTGAACCTTCCAGTCGAGCATGACGGGTGTCTCCGGGCGGGCGTGACCCAACAGGTCCTCACGCACTATGACCACTGTCAGCCCGGCAGGCCCCATGTTCTTCTGCGCGCCCGCGTAGATGACGGTAAACTTGGAAACGTCGACAGGCTGCGAGAGTATCGAAGACGACATATCGGTCACGAGGGGGATATCCCCCGTTTCTGGGACATAGTTATACGTCGTGCCGAAAATGGTATTGTTCCAGCAGATGTGGACATAATCGGCGTCGGCTGAAAATTTATCGACATATGGCACATATGAGAAGTTTTTATCTTTGGAGGAGGCGAGCGTCGTCACTTTGCCGTATCTTTCGGCTTCTTTCGCCGCTTTGCCCGAAAACTGACCGGAAACGATATAATCCGCTTTTCCGGTTTTCATCAGGTTGAGCGGTACCGCCGAAAACTGCGTCGTCGCGCCGCCCTGTAAAAGCAATACTTTATAGTTGTCGGGTATCGACATAAGGTTCCTGAGGTCTTTTTCGGTTTCGGCTATAATGGATTCATAAACCGGAGATCGGTGGCTCATCTCCATCACCGACATACCGCTGCCATGGTAATCCGTCATCTCTCTCGCCGCTTGTTCGAGCACCGCAAGAGGCAGCATCGAAGGGCCCGCTGAAAAGTTGTAGACTCTGTTCATCGTAAAACCTCTTTTTCTATAAAATGTTATTATTATATTACAACTTTTTTATTCCGCCGTCAATATATTTAACAATAAATATAATCCGCTCATTGCAAGGCTTTTTCGTCATATTATCCATTTTAACACGAATGTTTGGCAAAAGCGCAAGCTTTTGCGCGAACGCACCAAAATGACAATATAATTATTGCCGCTTTTATGTGTGTTCATTTTAGCACGAATGTTTGGCAAAAGCGCAGGCTTTTGCGCGAACGCACCAAAATGACAAATAAATTATTACCGACTTTTATGTGCGTTCATTTTAGCACGAATGTTTGGCAAAAGCGCAAGCTTTTGCGCGAACGCACCAAAACGACAAATAAATTTTTGCCGACTTTTATGTGCGTTCATTTTATTGACTTTCCTCGCGGCGCGGCATATAATATTTTTATTATATAAAGGTTTCAATTTTCAGTTTAAGGGGAAAGCGTTTATGACAAAAAAGATCGGTTTCGGTATCATCGGTTGCGGTATGATTTCTGAATTTCACATAAACGCCGTGGAATCATTAGCCGACAGGGCGAAAATCGTGGGCGTGACCGACAGCGTACACGATTCGGCGGAAAGGGTTTCGTCCCGCCACGGAGGGCTTAGGATATTCGATTCGGTCGGGGATATGCTCGCCTGCGGTGAGGTTCACGCCGTTTGCGTTTGCGTCCCGAGCGGCTATCACGCCGACATGATACTCCAAGCCGCGGCGGCTAAAAAGCACATCGTCGTGGAAAAACCCCTTGCCATCACCAAAGAACAGCTTGACGAAGTTGAAAAAACGGTGAAAGACAACGGCGTGACTCTCGCGGTAATATCTCAACTCAGGTTTGCCAAAGACATCAAAAAGGTAAAATACATCGTCGAAAGCGGGGAGCTGGGCAAAATAGTGTATGCTGATATGTATATGAAATACTTCCGTTCGCAGGAATATTATGATTCGGGCGCATGGCGCGGCACCAAAAAACTTGACGGCGGCGGCGCGTTGATGAATCAAGGCATCCACGGGGTGGATCTGTTGCAATACCTCGCGGGGCCGATAAGATCGGTTTTCGCATTCGCCAAAACGATTTCCAGAAAAATCGAAGTGGAGGACACGCTCTGCGCGAACGTAGAGTTCGAATCGGGCGCCATAGGCGTGATACAGGCGGCGACCTCGGTGTATCCGGGATACCCGCGGCGAATAGAGATAAACGGCGACAGGGGCAGCGTCTGCATCGAGGAAACCGCCCTGACGCGTATGGACATTGCCGGAAGCTCTTCTGAGGATTTAATCCTCAAACCCTCGTACACCGGCGGAGCATCGGTGGCGATGAATATCGCAAACGACTACCACACGCTCCAGATTTCGGATTTTATCGAAGCCATAAAAGAAAAGCGTTCCCCCGCCGTCGGCGTCAGAGAGGGCCGGAAAGCCGTAGACATCGTTTTGGCGATATATAAATCCGTGCGTGAGGAACGGCGGGTGTTTATCGAGGAGTTGAATCCAAAGCCCAACAACGATTATTGTTAAAAGTTAAAATAAATATAAAAGGACCGCCGCGGGAACCCGCGGCGGTTTTCTTATTAACAATTAAAAAATATTAATGGAAATTCTTTCTTGCATTCAATGTTAAAACAATGTATAATAGTTTTATAATATTATATTCGCCGTATTTAATGGCGAAAATTGAAAGGGACGGTTTTTGTTATGAAAAAAACAGTGGCTTTGCTTTCGGCATTGATTTTTATTGTTTCCAGCTTTTCTTCCTGCGGAGTCGGTAATGACGCGGATAATTCCTCCGCCGTTGAAAGCACATCAAACGAAAGCACCGGAACAGCGGAAAACTCGGACGAATCCGAAAGCGATGTTTCCGCCGAACTTGATCCGCTCGCTCATATTGAGCAACAAAACCTCGACCGTACAGTGACCTTCCTCGTAAACGGTGACGAATACGGCAGATATATGTCTGTGGAGATACTGCCGAATGAAAACTCGCCGACGTTGATATCCGAAGCAGTAGCCGAAAGAAACCGTCTTGTGGAGCAGAAACTGGGCATCCAGATAGCGGAGCTGCGGGTTAATACGAACGACATGCTGACCAAAGTCCGCCTCGACGCGAGCAGCTCGACAAATGAATTCGACATAGCTATGCCGTACCTTTACATAGCCGCTACCTTAACTACCGAAAAAATGCTTTACGATCTCAACGAATATTCCGATATTATAAACTTCGGGGCTGATTACTGGAACCAGCAGGCGAAAGAGGCGCTTTCGATAGATAACAAACTGTATTTCGCCACCGGCGATTTCTCCCTGCTTTCGTTCGAATGCACTCATGCTATCGTCTTCAATAAAACCCTTTTAAACCAAGTGGGCGGAGTTTCTCCGTATGAACTTGTGGAAAGCGGCGACTGGACCTATGATTCGCTGCTTGAACTCGCGAAGAAAGCGACATTTGAAAAAGACGGCGTGGACGGTATGTCTTATAAAGATTCCTACGGCTTTTGGGTGGACGTGGATTATATACTTTCTATGTTCATCGGTTCCGGCGAGCGAATGTCTTCAAAGGGTGAAGAGGATTTCCCCGATATTACCGTATACAACAAACGCTCCGCCGACGTCGTAAGCAGTCTCGTTGACCTTGTTAAGGATAAAACCGCGACGTTTTATATTGAATCCTGCCAGACGCAGGCTGTAGCCGACGGTGAAAAGGACTGTTATTATGCGGCTACCAGAGCATTTGCCGAAGGACGCGCGCTGCTCAGATCGCTGTCGTTGGTTGACCTTCACGAGCTTTCGGAATTTGAGGTTGACTACGGAATACTCCCCACTCCGAAATACAATGCCGATCAGGATAATTATTATTGCTTCGGCTCCACGCAGACAGTCACCGCGGCGACTATTCCCATTGCGAACGAAGACCCTCAAACCCTTGCCTTGGTGCTTGAAGCTATGGCGGCCGCTTCAAAAAACACCGTAAGATTCAGTTATTATGAAATTCTTTTGAAATCCCGTAAGATACAAGACTACGAATCTGAAAAAATGCTCGATATCATTTTTTCCAACCGCGTTTATGACCTCGCCGATATCTACAACTGGGGAAACATAAGAAGCCTTATAACCGATACCGTAGTCGGCGGCACGAATAACTTCACTTCAAAATGGGATTCATTAAACCGTTCTATAACAACACAAATGGAAAAAACAATTGACTTTTTTAAAGAATAACAAAGTTAAAAGAAACGGGCGGGATGAGCTCTCATCCCG
>CAYOGQ010000010.1:0-20430 GCA_964403645.1 uncultured Ruminococcus sp. | reverse complement strand
AATTAAATAATTATATGCTTTGAAATCTAAACTGTTAGCTTATCATTCGTTATTTTCGTAGGCTTCGACGACCTTACTGATCATCTGTTCCACGCTGTCCTTCATGCCTTCATATTTGGAAGCGAACACGTCGGTCGCGGCAGCGGCGCAATCGGAGATAAGAGAGGAAATGGTGCCGAAATTGTATATGGTCGCCGCTTCGTAAACGTGATTGTTGAAGATAATATCCAGCGCGGCTTCGCCGGCTTCGTCGGGGATTTTACGCCCTTTCAGCACATACTCGTAATAGGCTTTTCTGACAGTCTCGGTGGAAGCGGCGGCAAGCGCTTCTGCGACCGCGGCGGATTCCTCGGGACTTTCGACCTGGTTATGTATGCAGATGCAGGACGCGAGAATGGCGGAAACTATATTGTAGTATTCCTCCTGCTCCTCGTTGAATTTCGGGGTGGGGAGTATGCCGTAGGCGCACTCGAAGTCGGAAAGCTCTTTCAGGTCCACTATCGCCATCGTTCTGAAAAGCGCTCTGTCTTCGCCCGTGGCGGCTGTGGCGGCGTAATAGACGTCGCGATAAGCTCCGCCGAGGGTTGGCAAATAATTTTCAATGATAATCGTCGAGGTTTTATCGTTATAAATCTCGCGGATTTTTTCCATGACGGAAGCGGCGCGTTCAGTATTGGCGGCTAAGGTGGGGTAGTCGTCCTGGTTCTTGGCGGTGAGTCTTTCGCCCGAACCGATGAACAGCGTTGTGGTATAACCGGTATTGAGGAAAAGTCCCCAGGTGTCTTTGAAAGTCATGCCTTCCACGCCGTCGGATTCTGAGGTGACGAGCTTGGCGTTCCGAAGCATGGCGTCAAAGGTCCATTTGTCCTCGGCAAGGAGCTTATACGGGTCTTCCACGCCCGTGGTATTTTCGACTAATGTTTTATTGAAAACAACGGCGTGCGTGCAGTCAAAAGTAAGTAAGGAGAAATCACCGGTGGAAAAATAGAGTCTGCCGGCTATGGAAAGGTCGGAGTTCGCTCTCTGGTCCCAGTACGGTTTATCTAATTTGATAATGTCAGGAAACTCGGTGAGGTCGATAAGCGAGCCTTCCTGCGCGAGAGTGGCTGCGTAGGGCATATAGGGCATAATAATGTCATACTGGTTGTCGCTCAGCATATCGGATCTCGCGCTGGCGAGCACGTCGGGGACCCTGACTTCCTCCAGCTTACAGTTTAAGAGGGTTTCCACTATTTCGTTTCTGGTCTCGATACCCTCGTTGATCTTGTCGGCATTGTCTTCATGCGGCATAATTTCAGACGATTTATATCTGTCCCTGGTGTCGTCATAAACGAGGATTTTTATCGTTCTCTGGTTGAGGTTAATATCCCTCAAGTGGGCGTAAATATCAACACTCGTATCGCTTGAATTGTCGGATTGGTCAGCCGTTTCATCTCCGGAATTCTGGACAGGGTTGGATGCGGCGTCCGAATTTTGATTATTCGGGTCTTCTTTGCAGGCGAATAAAGCTGTCAGGACAAAAACCGCGACGAGTAAAAACGCCAATAGCTTTTTCATATGCATTTCTCCTTTATAAATTTTATTTCATGTTAACATGAAATATGCCGTTTGTCAAGATGGAATTGTCCGTTTTGACCGAAAACACTTTCCATACTTAAAAATATTCATAAAAATCATGTACTTTTGCAATTTATTATGTTATAATAAGACCAAATACATTATCGTCCTCCGGAGGGATTTATGGCGGATATTTTTGAAAAAAAGTTGGACAACCTGAGCCTTGATTTTGTTTCTAAGTTGTTTGGGGCGCTCGACGGCAACGCGGATATTTTGGAAAAGGGGTTCGGGGTACGCGTATCCAGCCGCGACGGCGAGATCCGCATTTCCGGGGAATCCGAAACAAACGTCGCCATGGCGCGCGAAGCGGTGGCGCAGCTTGAAAAGCTGTCGAGACTCGACGACGTTATTGAAGAAAACACGGTAAATTATGTGGTTTCCATGATAAGGGAAAACCGCGAATCCGAACTTGCCGGGATGTACGACGACTGTATCTGCCTCACCAACAAGGGCAAGCCCATCAAAGCCAAGACAGTCGGGCAGCAGAAATATGTTGACGCCATAAAAAGGAACACCATCACCTTCGGGGTGGGACCCGCGGGAACCGGTAAAACCTTCCTAGCCGTGGCGATGGCGGTGACGGCGCTCAAGCAAAAGCAGATTTCCCGTATAATTCTCACCCGCCCCGCCGTGGAAGCCGGAGAAAAACTGGGCTTTCTGCCGGGCGACCTCCAACAGAAAATCAACCCGTACCTCCGCCCGCTGTACGATGCCCTGGGCGAGATGCTGGGCGCCGAGTCCTTTGCCCGCCATATGGAAAAAAATATCATAGAGATAGCTCCGCTGGCGTATATGCGCGGCAGGACGCTGGACGACTCCTTTATCATCCTCGACGAAGCGCAAAACACCACCCCGGAACAGATGAAGATGTTTCTTACCCGCCTTGGCAACAATTCCAAAGCGATCGTTACCGGCGACATTACCCAAATCGACCTGCCTTTTATTAAAAAAAGCGGTATGATCGAAGCGATTAATATCCTCGACGACATAAGCGGCATTGAAATATTCCGTTTCACCCACAAGGACGTGGTGCGTCACCCGTTGGTGCAGAAGATCATTTTGGCTTACGAAAAAAAGGTAAAAAACGAACGCCCGACCGGAAGGGTATTTAAAAGGAGAAACGGCGTCCAAACGCCGTCAAAATAATGGTAAAAGTATATTTTACAAACCGTTCCAAAATTAAAATTGACAGAAGCATCACGTCGGACATAAAAAAGAGCGCGGCGGCGGCAGCTGCGGCGGCTGCTGTTGCGGTAAAAGCTGACCCGGGAATGATTGACGGCGGTGATAACGAACTGACCGTAACCCTGTGCGACGACGCTTATATCCGCAAGCTCAACTCCCGGTTTCGGGGTATTGACAGAGAAACCGACACGCTCTCCTTCCCGATGTGCGACGACGATATCGACGCGGGTCCGAGGATGCTCGGCGACATTATAATCTCGGCGGAAAGAGCGGTTTCGCAGGCCGAAGAATACGGTCATTCGCTCCGGCGTGAGCTTTGTTTTCTCTGCGTGCATTCGGCGCTTCACCTGATGGGGATAAACCACGAAAACGGCGAAGCCGAAAGGGCAAAAATGGAAAAAATGCAGGACGAAATACTCGACTCCCTGAAAATCACGAGGGATATATAAAAATGGAAACAAGAAGCGTTTTTTTAATGATAACCGGACGCCCCAACGTGGGGAAGTCCACGCTGCTCAACGCCCTTGTGGGGGAAAAGGTTGCGATAGTGTCCAACAAGCCCCAAACCACCCGCAACCGTATCACCGGCGTCGTCACCGAAGGCGGCGACCAGTATGTATTTATCGACACCCCGGGACTTCATAAACCCAAAAACCTGCTCGGCGAATATATGATGAAAGCGGTCGGCTCGGCGACGCAGGACGCGGACGCGGCGCTGTTTGTCGTGGATGCGTCGCTGCCTTTAAACAAAGCGGAAAAAACCGCGCTCGAAGCGTATTCGTCATCGGGCTTGAATCGCATCCTCGTCATCAATAAAACCGACAAGACCGACAAAAGCGCTATACTCAAATATATCGCGGAAATTTCGGCGGAATACGACTTCGACTCGGTCATACCCGTTTCCGCGCTTACCGGCGACGGCATAAATATTATCAAAGACGAAATCAAAAAATTCCTCGTAGCGTCGCCCCATTTTTTCCCGGAGGACTTTTACACCGACCAACCCGAAAAGCAGATCGTTTCGGAAGTTATACGCGAAAAAGCGCTCCGGCTCACGGACGACGAGATCCCGCACGGCGTGGCGGTCGGGATAGAGGAATTCAAGGAACATAAAGGAGTTATCTCCATCAGAGCGGAGCTGTATGTCGAAAAACAAGCCCATAAAAAAATAATTATCGGCAAAGACGGAGCGATGCTTAAAAAAATCGGCACCTACGCGCGCGAGGACTTGGAAAAACTGCTATGCTCCCGGATATATCTCGATATCTGGGTCAAGGTCAAGGAAAACTGGCGCGACCGCCCCGGTTATCTGAACAGCTTCGGCTACGGCGGCGCGGACTGATTAAAATTAACTGCTGAAAGGTTTATACAGATGAACCGCGTGATCAGAGGTATAGTCATAAAGGAGCGCCCGTCGGGAGAAAAGGGGAAGCTGCTGTATATATTAACGCAAAACGAGGGCGTTTTGACCGTGAACGCCACCGGGGCAAGAACCATCTCCGCATCTTACTTAAAATCAGCCCAGCTTTTCGCTTATTCGGACCTGACGGTTTACGACAAGGGCGGACATCTGACGCTCACCGAAGCGACGCTTTTGGAAAGCTTTTACGATTTACGAAACGATATGGCGTCCTTCGCTTTGGCGGGGTACATATCGGAACTGGCGCGCCTTTCCGCCGTACCGTCAGACGACGGCATACTCAGGCTGCTTTTGAACTGCTTTTACGCGCTTTCGCATAAAATCGCCGATACGGACACGGTAAAAGCTGTGTTCGAGTACAGGCTCTGCCTTGCGCTGGGGCTGGCGCCTGACTTTTCCTGCTGCGCCATCTGCGGGGAAAAAGGGGATCGGTTTGATTTTGAGGAATCCGCGTTCTTCTGCGGTGAATGCGCTCCCGACCCGGAGGGCTGCTTCGGGCTCGGCGACGCATCGGACGCGCTGAACTATTTAAACGGCTGCGCTCCGGGTAAGATACTCGCTTTCGTCATACAAGGCGAATCAAAAGCGGCGTTTTGCGGATTTTGCGAAAAATACCTGATCGCTTCATCCGACCTGAAACCGGCGTCGCTGGATTTTTATAAAAATATATCAAAAGGGAATATGGATGGAATACATTAAAAAATCCGGTAAAATACTGGAATACGATAAAGTAATGGAGGTCATGTCGTCATTCGTCCGGACCGAAAGCGGCAGGGAAGCGGTACTGGAACTCGAACCGTCGTCGGACGCCGTGGTGGTAAAACGGCGGCTCGCCGAAACCGCCAAAGCCAAGGAAATGTTGGCGCTGCGCTCCATGCCGCCGTTCGGCGCGGGCAGAAACGTGATCCCGTCGGTGGAAAGGGCGGGCAAGGGCGCAACCCTGACACCAAAGGAGCTTTTGGAAATCCAGTCACTGCTGCGCAGCTCGGATTCGGTGAAAAATTATCCCAACAGAAACGAAAATTTGGGCGCGCTGGATGAATATTTCGCCGCCGTCCGTGAAGATAAGCACCTTGAAAGGGCGATAGGCGACGCGATTATCGCGGAAGATATGATCGCCGACAACGCTTCGGACACCTTGTTTCGCATACGGCGCGAAATCCGCAAATGCGAATCCGATATCCGCGACAGCCTTTCCAAATACACCTCCGGGAGCTATTCCAAATACCTCCAAGAAAATCTCGTGACACTGCGCAACGGCAGGTATGTCGTCCCCGTGAGGGCGGAATTCAAAAACGAAATCAAGGGACTGGTGCACGACACCTCCTCCTCCGGGGCGACGCTGTTTATCGAACCGCTGGCTGTTTTGGAAGGCAATAATAAACTTCGGGAACTGAAATCCGCCGAACAGGAGGAAATTGAAAAGATACTGTCGCGCCTTTCCGCCATGGTTTCGCAGGACGCGGAAATTATCGTCGCGGACTATAAGGTCATCCGCGACCTTTCGGTGATATTCGGCAAAGCGGATTATTCTTTCAACATCCGCGGCGTGTCTCCGGTGATAAACGAAAAAGACAAAACAATCAAGCTGATAAACGCCCGCCACCCGCTTATAGAAAAAGATAAGGTCGTGCCGATCTCCGTGACGCTGGGCGGCAGGGATGACGGCATACTCGTCATAACCGGACCGAACACCGGCGGCAAGACCGTCACCCTCAAAACCATCGGGCTGATCGCCCTGATGGCTCAAGCGGGCTTGGAGGTCCCCTGCGACTTCGGCACCGCGCTGCCCGTGTTCGACGAGATCCTTCCCGACATAGGCGACGAACAGTCGATCGAGCAGTCGCTCTCCACTTTTTCCGCGCATATGAAAAACATCGTGGGGATAATCCAAAACTCCTCCTGCAACTCTCTCGTGCTGCTCGACGAGCTGGGCGCGGGCACCGACCCCACGGAGGGCGCGGCGCTGGCGGTGGCAATACTCGAGGATATGAAACGCGTAGGCGCGGTCGTGGCCGCGACCACCCATTACGCGGAGCTGAAAACTTACGCGCTCGAATCGGAAGGCGTAATGAACGCTTCCTGCGAATTCGACGTTGAAACCCTGACACCGACCTATCGCCTTATCACGGGGCTGCCCGGCAAATCCAACGCGTTCGCCATATCGCTCCGCCTCGGCATACCAAGCCGTATAATCGAACGCGCCAAAAGCGCGATGAGCGAGGAGAGCACCCGCTTCGAGGACGTCCTGTCGCGGTTGGAGGAGACCGAAAACCGTCTTTCCAAGGAGCGCGAGCATACCGAAAAGCTACGCCGCGAAGCCGAAACCCAACTCCAGGCGGCGAAAGCCGAAAAAGAACGGCTGGAAAGAGAGAACGCCGCGGAGATTGAAAAAGCGCGCGAAAAAGCCGTACGCATCATCGCGCAGGCTAAAGCTTCCGGCGACTATATCTTCGGCGAGCTTAACAAGCTCAAGCGCGAAGCTGAAAAAGAGAAAAAATTTGATAACATGGAAGCGGCGCGCGCGGCGATCCGCGAGGAATTAAAAAAGACCGGCTCGGCGTCAGCCGATGAAGAAAACGAAAAAGAAGAGTATATCCCTCCGCGTCCGCTGCGCGTCGGCGACGAGGTCATGATCTCCGGAATCAAAAAAAAGGCGTATATCGAATCGCTCGACGGCGAAAACGCCACCGTGAAGGCGGGCATCATCACAACCAAGGTCAAGCTTTCAAAACTGCGTCTGGTCGAGGAAAAGCGGCGCGAAAATTTAAAATCCACGACGTCCTATACGCGCTCGGCGGAGGCGGTTAAAAATGAAGTGGACGTGCGCGGGCTGACCGGAGACGACGCCTATTTCGTCATCGACCGTTATTTTGACTCGGCATTGACGGCGGGGTATCATACCGTCAGCGTCATCCACGGCAAGGGTACGGGCGCGCTGCGCGCCGCGGTGTGGGAAAACCTCAAGCACGACAAGCGTGTGCGCTCCTTCCGGAGCGGCCGCTACGGCGAGGGCGACACCGGTGTTACAATTATTGAATTCAATAATTAAAATAAATAATTTTGGAGGACTTTATGAGCATTAAGAGAATTATTTGTCTGCTGCTTGTCGCCTGCATCGCGCTGGTGTCCTGCGGACAAAACACCAATGACACAGAAAGCTCGGGCGGCGGCTCGGCTTCGGAGGAGGATTCCTCAGCGGAGGTTTCGGAGGTTGTCGAGTACATAAGCCTCAGCGAGGACGCGCTGTACGACAAGCTGCTGGGCGCCTGGGTCGGGCAGATGGCGGGAGTTGAGCAGGGCGCGAACAACGAATACTGGTTCATGGGGCGTATAATGCCCGAAAGCGAAGTACCGGATTTTTCCACTCTGAGCGTCAACAACGCTTTCGCGCAGGACGACCTGTACGTCGAGATTACCTATATCGAGCAGATGGTGAAAACCGGTTACAATACGGATTTAAACGTCCTCGGCGAAGCGTTTAAGAATTCCGGATACGGTTTGGACCACGCCAACAAAAAAGGCAGGGAAAATTTGAGAGCCGGTATCGAAGCGTCGCTTTGCGGCAGCTACCTCTACAACCCCCACTGCGACGATATCGACTGGCAAATAGAAGCCGATTTCGTGGGCGAAATTTACGCCGGCTTGGTCAACGCCGCCGCGCTGCGCGCTTTTGAAATCGGACATATCACCAATTACGGCGACGGCGTTTACGGAGGGGTGTTCGTTGCCGCCATGCACGCAAAAGCGTATGTCGCCGAAACGCTCGACGAAGTCATCGAAGCCGGTTTTGCCGCGATACCCGACGGCACCAAATTTAAGGAAATCATCACCGACGTCAAAAACCAATATGAAAAGGGGTCCGGTTGGGAAGAATGCTGGCAGTTCATAGAGGATAAATGGAAAGATGACGACAGGTGTCCCGGCGGCAGCGGAGCGACCTTCAATATCGACGCGAAATTCAACTCCGCCTATGTACTTATGGGTCTTTTATGGGGAGAGGGAGACTTTGAAAATTCAATAAAAATCGCCATGCGCTGCGGACAGGATTCCGATTGCAATCCCTCCACCGTCGGCGCCATACTCGGCAATTTTGTCGGATATGGCAATATCCCCGAAAAATTCAAAACCGGGCTGGTTATGACCGGCACAAAGTTTTATTGTACGGAATACGATCTGGAAACCACGCTCAAAGCCTGCTTAAAACTTACAAAGCAAATTTTTGCCGATAACGGCGCGACGAATGAGGACGGCGTTTGGCTGATACCCGATATCGACCGGATAACCCCCGTTCCGTTTGAGCAGTGGGAGGAGGAGCCCGTGATCAGCATGACGCTCACGCCCTCCGGTGCGGACGTCAAGTTCGACGTCGCCGCCAAATCGAATCTCGGGATATCCTCGCTTGAGATTGATTTGGGCGACGGCACGGTGGTTAAATCCAACATCGCCTGCTACACTTATGCAAAGGCGGGTGAATATACCGTCACCTGCACCGCGACCGACACCGAAGGCAACGTCAAAACCGTTTCGGCGACCGTCGTCACCACCGCCGACAGCACCCGCGACGCGGGCGAGGTCGGGACGGAGCGCAATTTGGCGCCGTTTTCGGCCATCACGGTCAGCGACACCACCCCGACGGGCGGCGGGAGCAAAGACGTGAATGTTATCCGCGACGGTAAAAAAGTTTTCGGCAACACCCTGCAATACGACACCTTCGTGGGACTGCTTTCGCCGCACGACGATTATATCGGTTACCTTTTTACGGGGGAATTCAAATTATCCTCGCTGGTTTACACCGAAGGCATCCATTATGATAACGGCGGCTGGTTCGCAGACGGCACGCTCCGCGTGGAAGCGTTAATCGACGGCACCTGGCAAACCATCAACGTCGCGCCTGCTCCGGCGTATCCCGTCGGCAACGCCATTTCCGTTTTCGGCGCGAGCCTCGAAGTCTTTACCTTTGATTTCGGAACGGAAGGCTTGACCTGCGCGGGAATCAGGCTTGCCGGCACAGCGGGCGGCGAAGCGGCCTTCATCAACTGCACGGAGATGGAAGTTTACGGCGTAGAAGCCGAAAGTTAAGGCTAATTTTAAAGTTTACACACAAATAAACCAAAAGTTGATTGACAATCCGTTTTTGTGTGTTATAATATCAGTATCAGCCTCGGGGGAAGTACAACTTCGAGTATGAAATTTAAAGAAAAGGAGGCGGTGTCATGTTCATCGGAAATCATAACGGATGCAGTGCCGCTCGCCTCACGGGTTATGCCGTATAATAACGGTGTTTCTCACGGCGAATAGCGCGATCCCGCGATTTCGGGGGCGCATCCTCAGCGGATGCGCCCTTATTTTCATATTAATCAATTATAAAATCAAATATTTATTGATTTTATAAAAGGTTGATATATCGTTTGTGCAAACGACAGGGGGAAATGTATGATTGATGTCTCAGCCCTCGGCGCGCGGATATCGCTGTTTCGACGCGCCGCGGGATTTACCCAAAGGGACCTTGCTTGCCGCGTGGGCGTTTCACCGCAGGCGGTTTCCAAATGGGAACGCGGGCTTTCCTGCCCGGATATAACCATTCTCGACGAGCTTGCCGAAGCCACCGGCGTTTCGGTTAGCGAAATATTAGGTATAAAAGCCTAATTGCCATAAATGTAATTTTATACACCATAACTAATTTTTTATTGACAATATTGCTTTAAAGTGTTATCATGTGCCATGATAGGGTCAACGATTAATTATCAGCGGTAAAATTATTTTACCGATCGCCGTTTACAATAATATACATTGAAAAACGCCGCGGCGACGCGAAACGTAAACGTTAAACATAAACGTAAAGTATGCGGACCGCCATTAAACGATTATGGCGGTCCGTTGACCGTTCGGGGCGTTTTTACACCAAACCGCATTGAGGGGACAACATGAAGTATATTATCGATTATGACATCTGCGCGCTGATAGTTTCGGTCATCACCATGGCGCATTATTTCGTTTATCCCAAACTTAAAGACAGACAGAGCGCGCTGTATTCCGCCGTGGGGGTCACCGTGGCGGTCGCCGCCGCGTTAAATATCGCGACCGTCCTGGCCGAAGGCAGACTCGGGGAGCCGATAGTGGCTTCGTTAAACCTGCTTTACCTGTTTTGCATGCTTTCGCTGACCGTTTTGTTGGCTTTTTATGCATTGGAGATAACCGGCAGGCTTTACCATATGAAATGACTCCATATTGCCGCCGTCATGGTCCCGTATTTAGCGGAATCCGCGGTTTTATACTCCACGCCCCTTCAAAATTCGATATTCAGTGTCGAAACGCGTCGCTTTTTAGCTGGTTCGCTGTTATTTTCCCTGTGTATAGTCGGTTTGCTTTATATTGTGTTCAGTGCGGCAGCGCTGTGCTTCCCGTTAAAACGTGTACCGGCAAGACGCAGGGTAGCTTTTTATATACTGACGGTTATTATATTCGCAGCGTTTGCCGTGCAGTATTACCGCCCGGAATACCAGGTCTTAAATTTCGCTTCGGCGATTTCGCTGCTTTTGATGTATGTGGCAATGCAGTCTTCCGCCGAAATTTCCGACCCCCTGACCAAAGCGTATAATTATACAGCTTTTTTAACCATTGTTTCGGAATATCTGGAACGCAAAAAACATTTTTTTATCCTCGGTTATTCGGTCAACGAATTACGCCGCATCAACAAAATTTACGGCGAACAGCGCGGTAACGAGCTTTTAAAACGTATCGCGCACACTCTCGGCGAAGCGGGGGAGGTTGCTCGAATATACGGCAACGATTTTTATGTATTGTTAAAGGACGCGGCGAATATCGAATCCGCTGTTGAATACGCCGATAGCCTGCCTTCGGCATGGAGCAGCGAAAGTTATGAAATTCCCGTCGGCGCGTCCAAGGTGATACTCGACAGCGCGGATTTCGGTTCGGGTGAATTTTTATTGGAATTTATGGAATTTACCGTCCGCACCTGCAAGGAACAGGGCGAAGTGCAAACCCTTGCGGTGAACAACGAGCATATCCGCAAATATCACCGCAGGGAGCAGGTGAAAGCCGCCGTGGCACGCGCCGTAAGAGAGGACGGCATCAACGTGGCGTACCAGCCGATTGTGGATGCCTATTCGGGGCATGTCGTCGCGGCGGAAGCGCTCGCACGGATTACCGACCCGGAACTTGGCGTAATCCCTCCCGGCGAATTTATAACCGTCGCGGAGCAGAGCGGACTGATACTCGAACTGGGTAAACGTGTGAGAGAAAAAGTTTGGCGGCTGCTTTCGGAATACAATATCCGCGGCGCGGGTATCAACCACATTTCGGTAAACCTCTCGTCCATCGAATGCGTTCAAATGGCGGTCATGGAGGATATTTTAAAAGAAGCGGAGTTTTACGGCGTCACGCCGGGCAGCATCGCTTTTGAGGTCACGGAAACGGCCGCTGTTTCGTCGAAGGACATTTTGGCTTTTAACTTGAACATGATGAGGACCAAAGGCTTCGAATTTCACCTCGACGATTACGGCACGGGCTATTCGAGCATGACCAGCTTGATATCGCTCCCGTTTTCGGTCATTAAATTCGACAAATCCATTATGCGGCTCGCCATGGAGCCGCAGCGCGGGGATCTGGTAAAGAGCACCATCTACCCGATGCACGGCTATGGCGTAAAAGTAGTACTGGAAGGCATTGAAACCGAAGAACAAGCCGAAAAAGCGAGAACCTGGGGAGTGGATTACCTGCAAGGTTTTTTATATTCCGAACCGCTGTTTAAAACAGCTTTCCTCGAATACGCTTGTATATCTAAGATAGAGAAAAAAGTGCTTCAAATGATTTAAAAACCCAAAAAGGGAGGAGCTTTATCATGAATAAATACGACGTTATTGTCATCGGCGGGGGATTTGCCGGTTGCGGAGCGGCGCTGGCGGCTTCTCGGGGTGGCGCCAATACATTGCTCATCGAAAGGCTCAACTGCCTCGGCGGTGCGCCCTGCACTATGGCGGTCAATCCGTTTATGCGCTATTCCACCAAAACGCCGGACGGGGGGACAAAATATCTTTCAAAAGGCATATTCGAAGAGCTGGTGTCCGCTCTTCGGGACGCGGGCGCCATGCGTAACAATGTGTTCAACCCCGAATACCTTAAAATCATATTAAACCGTAAAATGGAGGAAGCGGGGGTGGAACTGCTTTTCAATTCTTTTTTCGTTTCGGCGGAAAGGGAAGGGGATCGCGTGACTTCCGTGACCGTCGCAAACAAATCGGGGCTTGTGAAATTTGAAGCAGAATATTTTATCGACTGCACGGGCGACGCCGACGTGGCTTTCGCCGCGGGCTTCCCCACGCGTTTGGGACGCCCTTCCGACAACCTGTGCCAGCCCATGACGCTCTGCTTTTCCATAGCCGGCGTGGACGCGGAAAAATTCGACGAGCAATATTATAAAATAGTCGGCTTATGGCAGGACGAAAAGAAAAAGGGCAAAATTAAAAATCCAATGGACGGTATAATGGTGTTTCACACGGTGTTCCCGGGCATAGTCCAGCTCAACGCCACCCGGGTCGTCAGACGCAACCCCGTCGACTGCTTTGACATAACGAAAGCGGATATCGAAGCGCGGGAGCAGGTTTTCGAACTGCACGAATTTTTGAAAAACCGCGTACCTGGATTTGAAAACAGCCGCGTGCTTTCCTCCGCCGTTCAGACAGGGGTTCGGGAAAGCCGTATGATAGACGGCGAACATATACTGACCGCCGAAGAGCTTGTCGCCTGCACGAAATTCTGCGACGCCATCGCCGCGGGCAATTACGATATAGATATACACAATCCCGAAGGCAGCGGCACCAGCCATTATTTCTTCCCGGAAGGGCAATACTATACCATCCCCTACCGCTCGCTTATTCCGAAATCGAGCGAAAACCTGCTGGTCGCGGGACGTTGCATTTCCGCCACGCACGAGGCGCAGGCGTCCATCCGCATCATGGCAATCGTCTGCACCCTAGGGGAAGCCGCCGGCACCGCCGCCGCCATCGCCCGGGCGGAAGGCAGGGCGGTGGGTAAAATCGACGTTCAAAAACTGAGAGAAACCCTTGCCGCCAACAACGCCTGCATAGATTAAATAAAAAACCTAAATATAATATATTCGGTTGCTTTGGCAACCGCAATTACTAATGACAAAGGTTATCATTAACGTAAGGGGGTTGTGTTATGCATTGTGTCAGAAAATTGAAAGACGACCTGTTCTGGGTGGGTGCGGATGACATAAGGCTCGCCATGTTTGAAGGCGTGTATGCCGTACCGAAAGGAGTGTCTTATAATTCATATCTCCTTCTCGATGAAAAGACGGTACTTTTCGATACCGTGGACAAAGCGGTGGGCAGGATTTTCTTTGAAAACGTGCGCCACGCGCTCGGCGGCAGACCGCTCGATTATCTCGTCGTTCACCATATGGAACCCGACCATTCGGCAACCCTCACAGAACTGATGGCGTTTTATCCGGAAACAAAAATCGTTTGCAACAAAAAAACCCTCGCCATGATAAATCAATTCTACGGCATTGACGCGGCCGGAAGGGCGGTTATCGTCGCAGAGGGGGACGCTCTCCGCATAGGGAACCGTTCGTTATCCTTCCATATGGCGCCCATGGTCCACTGGCCCGAGGTGATGGTAACTTACGACAGTTTAAATAAGGTTTTGTTTTCCGCCGACGCGTTCGGTGTTTTCGGAGCTTTAAACGGCGCCGTTTTCGCCGACGAGGTAGATTTCGACAGAAATTACCTTGACGAGTGCCGTCGCTATTATACGAACATCGTGGGCAAATACGGCGCGCAGGTTGAGAATCTGCTGAAAAAAGCCGCGGCGCTGGATATTGAGATGATATGCCCGCTGCACGGATTTGTATGGCGGGAAAATATCGGTTATATTATTGATAAATATAACAAATGGTCGTCTTATACGCCGGAGGAATCCGGAGTCTTGATTGCTTACGCGTCGATATACGGCAATACCGAAAACGCCGCGGAGATCGTTGCCTTTAAGCTGCGAGAAAAAGGCGTCAAATCCGTGATGTACGACGTTTCCGTGACCGATCCTTCTGAAATCCTGTCGCAATGCTTCAAATACAGCCATCTGGTGTTCGCTTCCGCGACTTATAATGCGGGAATATTTATAAAAATGGACGCGCTCCTCCGAGACATCGCCGCTCACAACCTTCAGAACAGAACGGTCGGGCTTATCCAGAACGGTTCGTGGGCTCCGTCAAGCGCCAAATTGATGAGAGAGATACTCGCGCCGCTTAAAAATTTAGATATTCTGGAAAAAATCCTGACCGTCAATTCATCGCTAAAAGAAGAACAGCTCGCGGAAGTCGAAGCTTTCGCGGAAATTATCGCACAAACATTCTAATCCTCATTAAAACCGAGGTTTAGTAATGGATTGGTATAAATAAAATAAAGGAGTGAAAGAGAAATGGAAATGAAATTTTACCGCTGCAAGCATTGCGGCAACATCATCGCTTACCTCAAAGAATCGGGTGTAAAGGTTATCTGCTGCGGCGAGGAAATGGGCGAAATCAAGCCCAACACTTTTGACGCCTCGCAGGAAAAGCATGTCCCCGTGATAGCGAAAGACGGCAATAAAGTGACCGTACATATCGGCTCGGTCGATCATCCCATGGTGCCGGAGCACTATATCGAGTGGATTTGTTTGCAGACCAAGCAGGGCAACCAACGTAAAATTCTCAAACCCGGCGACGAGCCCAAAGCTTGCTTCACCGTCTGCCAAGGCGACGAGATCGAAGCCGCTTATGAGTACTGCAATAAGCACGGGCTTTGGAAGGCTGAAGCCTAACTTTTAATGATTTTGAATTAAATTAAAAAACCGGCGCGTTTACGTTAGCGCCGGTTTTTACTTACTGTATTTTACGTTCCTGACTCGTTATCTTCTCTCAACTTCTTCTCTCGTGTACGCCCTTGACAGCGCCCGGTTGCCGCGTTCGTCGAAAATGACGAGACGCAGATACTTCCAGTCATATTTGAAATCTATATCGACGTCATGCGAGGTGAGGTCGGGGTTATTCGACTGGGCGATGCGGGTTCTTCTGGATTCGGTGCGTACCGCGATGGTGCGGCAGGGCGAGCATTCAATGTGGGCGACGTTGTTTTCTACCGAAAATTCTTTTATCACGGGACCGGTTGAAGCGTAGAGGTCGCCCTTTTCAATGGCTTCCAGCGCGTGACTGTAATCGAACTTTTCCATGCACAGCATATTGAACGCGCCGAAAGAATCGTTGAAAGGCGAGGAAAAACTGCCGCAGGCGTTATGATTGTCGTCGGTCGCCGACGGAGCGGGAAATTTGCCGCGGCGAAGCATTAATTCATACTCCACGTCGCCGTAGCCGTTGATCATCTCCTTTTCACAGCCGGTGTTGAACACCTCAAACAGGGAAAGCCCTTCGAGCGGCAGGTAATCTTCCGGGAGCTGGAGCGACCAGCGGGGATGGTTGTATTGCGCCAGAAATCCCTCGGCGCGGGCGCGTTTTATCATATCGTTGGCGACGTCCGCGTCATAAGCACGCGCCACCGGTATAAATTCGCGGCGGTTTTCGTCCTTGGAGAAAAAGTTGAAATGATAGGTGCGCGCCGAAAGCCAGTTGTCGCTCGGTTCGGTCATGTCAATTTCGGTGGATGTTATGGGTAAAAAGGTGTCGTCCTTCAATTCGGGGTGAGGGATAAGCACGTTGTGGTCGCTGTAAGCGAGGATATTGTAACCCGCGCTTTTATAGCCCTCTTTCAATTCCTCCGGGGTGAGCTTACCGTCCGAAAGTTTCGAATGGCAATGCAGGTTTGCTTTATATTGGCGGGTATTGGGGATAAGAAAGCGTCTCATAAAATGTCTCCTTTTAATATTGATTTGGATACCGAAAGTCCGAAAGCCCTTATATTAACATATGTTTATAAAGTTTTCGGCACCGACGACCCAAAGCGGCGATTATGCTGTTAATCATCATTATTCTATACTTTTAGATGCAAAAATCAAGCCTTAAAACTTGACTTTCGCAATTTTAACGCATATAATTACTAACTGTAAATTAAAAACAAGGAGGTCGTCCGTTTGAATTTTAAAAAAACGGTTTTCGTATCCGGCGCTTCGTCCGGACTGGGCAGAGCTGTCGCGGAGCATATTGCTTCCCGCGGATATACGGTTTACGCGGGAGCAAGGTCTTTCAAAGACGGCGCGGAGCCTCCGGCGGGCTGCATCGGCGTGGAACTGGACGTCACGGACGATCTTTCGGTCGGCAACGCCGTAAAACTGATACTTGAAAAAGAAAAAGAAATATACGCGCTCGTCAACTGCGCGGCGTTCTTTACCATGGGCGCCTGCGAGGAGGTCCCCGCCGGGGAAGTTGCGAAAATTATGGACACCAACTTCATCGGCATGGTCAGGACGGTCCGGGCGGTGCTGCCCGCAATGCGAAAGCAGGGTTATGGCAGGATTATCAACTTTTCCTCCATCAACGGGCTGATGGCCGTGCCGTTTCAGGGCGCTTATACCGCTTCCAAGCACGCCGTCGAAGGCTGGAGCGAAGCGCTGGCGCAGGAAATAAACCGTTTCGGCATAGACGTCTGTGTGATAGAACCGGGCGATTGCAAGGGCGGGTCGCAAAAATACCGTAAAATCAATACGGCATCCGCCGATAAATCCTCGCCGTATTACGATTATTACAAAGCGGGTACCAAAAAAATTCACCACGACGAGGAAAACGGCATGGAGCAGGTAAAAGTCGCTTCCGCGGTACACGGACTGCTCGACGCCAAAAAGCCGCCAGCCCGCAGGGTTGTCGCCACTTTTACTCAGCGTTCGTCGCTGTGGCTGCACAAATTTTTGAAAAGGAAAACCTTTAACAAAATTATTTCGGATTATTACGCGCCAAAAAAGTAATTTTATATTTTACATAAAGGAGAAACGATATGACCTGGAAGGAAAAATCCGCCCTGCTTGCTAAAGAGATGAATATGAAGCACCTCTTTGAGGTGATTTGCATAGATAAGTCGCAGACTTTCGCCGTTTGGCTCGAAGGCGACGAGATGAAATCATACGATTATTCCGTTCTCGAAAAGCGCGCCCTCACCTGCGCCGAAAACGTCGTATCATCAGGCTTCGGCGAGCGCGGCGGCTGGACGGGTATCGCTTTTGACACCTGCACGGACTGGCCTGTGGTATTTTGGGGCATACTTGCCGCGGGGCGGAACGCGCTGCTGCTCGATCCCTCCCTCGACGACAGCGGGATCGACCATCTGATGAAGGAAGCCGGAGCGGATTCTCTGGTCACACGTAAAAAGCGCGACCTCCCGTACGCCCAAAAGACCCCGGAGGAAACGCTCGGCTCAAACGAAAAGCCCTCCGCCAAATTCAAGGCGGAATGGGCGGACATGATTGCCGCCTGCACTTCCGGCACCACCGCTACTTCCCGCGTGTACGTTTACAACGGCGAGGCAATCTGCCGCCAGGTCATCGGTTTTACTGAACACCTGCTATACCCCTGCCTGATGTGCGAGGAAAACAGCCCCGTGCGGACGGTCGCTTTTCTCCCCATGAACCATATTTTCGGCATACTCACCAACGTCATAGACACTCCTTTTATGAACAGCCCGCAGATATTTCTCAAGGACAGGGCGCCGCAGACCATACTTGAAACCTGCCGCAAGACGAATGTGAATATGCTGCTCACCGTCCCGCTCCTTGTGAATTCCATATCCACCACCATACAAAAGCGCGTGGCGGCTCAAAAGCCCTTAAAGCGTATCGCTTTCCGCGCCATGCAGGGCATATCCCTGACCTGCCAGCGCATAAACCCGCTGTGGGGGCTTAAAGTCGGCAAAAAGCTTTTCAAAAGCATAAATAAAAACCTGTTCGGCGATTCGTTGCTTCAAATAGTCGTAGGCGGCGCGCACGTCCCCATAGAGCATATGAGGGTGGTAAACGCGCTGGGCTACGCCGTCACCGTCGGCTTCGGCATGACCGAAACCGCCATAACCTCTTATGAAAATAAAATTGATTTAAGCAGCCGGATATCCGGCAGCGTGGGGCTGCCGCTGCCCATATCAACATATAAGGTCATCCCCGACGGCAGCGACCCGAACCGCGGCGAACTGCTCATAAAGTGCAAAGCCATGCATATCGGACGGCTTTCCAACGGGATATTGCTGCCCCCCGTCGTCGACGAGGACGGCTGGTTCCATACCGGAGATATCGCAAGGATAGGCAAAAAGGGCAGGATGTGGATCGAAGGCCGCAGCAAGGACGTCATCATAGGCGAATCGGGGGAAAACGTTTACCCCGACGAGTTGGAGGACGTTTTCGCCGGAATGGACGGCGTGGAGCAGTTTTCAGTACTGGGCATCAATAAAAACAACGACGAGCTTATCACCCTTGTTTTAAACGTGGGCGAACGCTACGGCGACGAAGATTTCCTGAAAAAGCTCGCCGCCGAGGTGGATAAGCGTAACCGCTCCCTCCGCCCCCTGAAGCGCGTCAGGCTCGTTTACGCTACGCCCAACAGTCTCCCCATCGTAAGCGCGATCAAAGTCAAGAGGGTGCTTATAAGGAAACAGATAGAAGAAGGCACTTATGTGTGCAAGCCCCTGTCCATAGGCGGCGGCGTTTCGCCGGAAACACCGTCATCCGCTGTAAAAACAGCGCCCGCCGTGAAAGCCGCGCCGGCCGCAGCGCCGATTGCATCCGCTTTTTCTGCGGCCGCTCCCGCGGAAAAGTCCAAAACGCTTTCCGCGCCGCAAAATCTTGACGAAATCAAACGTAAGATAAAAGAATGCTTCGCCAACGAGCTTCTAATAGATATCAACCTGATACAGGATGACTCCAAGTTCACCGATGACCTTGAGAGCGACAGCCTTCACCGTTTGGGCGCGCTGCTCCGCGTTGAGGACGAATTCGGCGTCATGATACCGGAAGAATCCTATGAATATTGCGCCACGGTCAACGACCTCGCGGCGGTTATAAAAGCGCTTTTGGATAACGACGAGGTCAAAATCGGGTCTAAACCCGATTTTGAGGTGAAGCCCGTCTCCGATTTTACCCAAACCGCGGAATATCAGGAATTTATCAGAAGGATCACCCCGCTCCGGGAAGGCAAAAACCCCTATTTCATCTGCCACGAATCGCCTTTAAAAGATACGTCGCTGATGGACGGCAGGGAAGTTTTAAACTTTGGCTCTTATAACTATGTGGGTATGTCCGGCAGGAAAGAAACAATGGACGCGGCGAAAGCGGCGATAGATAAATACGGCACCTCCGCCAGCGGCTCGCGGCTACTCGCGGGCGAAAAGAAGCTGTATCAGGAGCTTGAAAAGGAGCTTGCCGATTGGAAAAACGCCGAAGACGCGCTGGTGTTTGTCGGCGGTCACTCCACCAACGTCACCGTGGTGGGCAATTTCTGCGGTCGGGGCGACCTCATAGTCTATGACTCACTCGCCCACAACTCGATACACGAAGGCTGCCGACTTTCCGAAGCGTCGGCGGTGCCCTTCCCCCACAACGACACCGCTGCGCTGGAAAATATCTTAAAATCCCGCCGCGACAAATACGCCAAAGTGCTCATCGTCGTGGAAGGCGCGTACAGCATGGACGGCGATATCGCCCCGATACCCGAACTTGTGCGCATTAAAAAGGCATACGGCTGTTTCCTCATGGTGGACGAAGCCCACTCCACCTGTGTTATCGGTAAAACGGGCGGCGGTGTGGACGAATACTTTGATCTTGCCCCGGAAGATATCGACATCAAGATGGGCACTCTCTCCAAGGGTCTCGGCGCCTGCGGCGGCTATATAGCGGGCAAGCATAACTTAATCGAATATATGCGTTATAACATTCCCGGTTTCGTCTTTTCGGTGGGTATTTCCCCCGCGCTCGCGGCTGAAGCGCTGGAAGCCATACGCCTTTTAAGGAGCAACCCCTCGATTATGGATGAGCTGAACCGCAATATCAGGATATTTATTGATGAAGCCCGAAAGCGCGATCTCAACACCTGCCTTGCCGCCGAAACGGCGATCATTCCCGTGCTCGTGGGTTCGGACGAGGACGCCTTCGCCTTGTCCAATATGATGAGCGAAAAAGGCGTGTTCGTACCGCCCGCGGTGTTCCCCGCAGTTCCCAAAGGCAAAGCCAGGCTGCGCTTCTGCGTAATATCCGATCAT
>CAYOGQ010000009.1:20688-26870 GCA_964403645.1 uncultured Ruminococcus sp. | reverse complement strand
AAAATTCGGCAACTCCAGCCACGAATACAACCTCCCCAGCGCGGTGCTCAAAACCTCCGTTTTCGGTGAATGGCACATGGGCGGGGGGCTTGCCGTCACCGAGGTTTTAGCCTACGCGCTGTTTTTCTTAAATATCGCCGTTATCGCGGCGTCGCTTTACTGCATGGTCTATGCCCTCTGTAAAAAATATGAAAGCAGCCCGCGCGCGCTTAAAAACTGCCTTTACATTTTATATATAACCGTCACGGGTACATATGTGAACTTCGCCTTCGTCTACGCACACGATTGCAGCATGGATTTTCGCTATATCGTCCCCACCGTCGTCGTCGGGGCGGCGTTTTTAGGAATGTTTATTTCTCATGAAACCGAAAGCCGTTTTAAAACGTATATAAAAAGATGGATGGTTTACGCGTCGGCGGCGTTTTGTGTCTGTTCGGCGCTTTTGTACCTGTTTTCCAATTATGCCGCCAATTGACGGTAATTAACGTTTAAAGGACGATTTAACCGTGGATACAAAAGAGGGTTTTTTTGACAAAAAGACAGTGATATTTTTATGCGCGGCGTTCGCGGCGCTTATATGTCTGGAGCTGTGCTTCGCCAACCGCGACTATATCGCTCTCAAAGCGGGAGGTTACGGCACTTTTGAAGTCGACCTTGCCGAAACCGAAATCACCGGGAAGGTTGCTTTAAGGGACGATGAGCTGTTCGTGAACGGGGGAGGTTCGGTTATCATAACGGTGCCGGAAGCCGAAATATACACCTTCGCGCTCGCTTGCTACGGCAAGACGTCATTTTGCAATTTCAGCACATATATCAAAGACCAAAATTCGTCTGTTGTAAACAGAAAGACCGGGACGCATCGGTTTTTGCCGGATATCGGCGGCGCCGACGTGTTTTATGTCGATTCTAACGGAAAAGCCGCTGAGCTGACGATCGAGTTCGATTCCGACTGCGCCGGGCTGTATATTGAAAAAATAACCTTCAACCGCTCCGGGGGCTTTGCCTTTAACGTTTTCAGGTTATTAATCGTTTTTTCCGCCGTTTCGTTTATATGGCTCGCGGCTCGGAAAAAGTGGCATAAGATTGTTTACGACAAAAAAAATCACCTCCATACTGTGTTTGCGGTGCTTATGGGTTGCGTGTGCTTGGTTTCCGCGTTTCTCGGCAGCGTCAAAAACATGGGTTTCGACAAATATCCCTTCATCAAGGAAGTCGGCGCCTATACCTGCTATCAGCAGCAGTGCGACGCTTTTATAAAGGAGCGGCTCGACCTCGACATAGCGTTCGACGCGGAAGGTTATGAGAGCTTGGAAAACCCCTATGACTATTACCTCCGCCGGGAAAAGCTCGGCTCGACCGCCGAAGTTTGGGACCGGGCATATTACGAGGGGAAGGTCTACTCGTATTTCGGCGTTGCGCCCGTGGTGCTGGTTTATTACCCGCTGTACCTTGTGACAGGCAGTATGCCCCGCGACGGTACGGTGAGCTTTATCTTCACCGTGGCGGCGACCGCGGCGGTCATTTTGGCGCTTTTAAAGGCGCTGGACTATTTTAAAATCCGCCCTCATCTGCTGTTATTGCTCCTCGGCATTCCCGCGCTTTGCGCTTCGTCGCTTTTATATGTGTTGAATGTGCACCCCGCGATGTATTACACGGCAATCTTATCGGGCATAACCTTTTTCGCGCTGCTTTTATACTTCTCCTTCGCGGCGGCGACCGCTACGACGGAAAGACGTGTCAGACGGCGGGTTTTCCTTGCCCTCGCGGGTGCCGCGGCGGTTTTCACCGCGGCGTCGCGTCCCAATATCCTGCTTTTCGCGGTGATGCTCATACCCTTATATATCGAATTGTTCTTTATCAGAAAGCGGAGCGCGCGCGAGCGTCTTTTCGATTTTGCCTGCGCGGCGGTCCCTGTCGCGGCGGGAGCGGCGGCGCTTATGTGGTATAACGCCGCGCGGTTTTCTTCGCCCTTCGATTTCGGCGCGGCATATCAGCTCACCTTTGCCGACATGGGTTACAGCGGGGTCACGGGATATAAATTCTTCCCAGCGCTGTACCACTACTTCCTACAGCCGGCGGCCTTTACCGGGACTTTTCCGTTTATTGATATCAACGCGGTAAATTTGGGCGTTTACCGCAATTACACTTATGTTTACGGTACCGCCGGAGCGGTCAATTTTCCGGCCGTATGGGGCGCGCTGGGTTGCGTTTCGGTTTCAAAGGGCAATAAAATCAAGCGTTACACCTATCTGGGCGCGGTTATCGCCGCGGTGTGCGTCGCTTTCGCCGATTTCTGCCTTGCCGGCAGTCATATACGCTACATGGGCGACATCATGTTCCCGCTGGCGCTGGTGGGAATTCTCGTGCTGTTGGAGCTTTCCTCCGAAGCGGAAGGGCAAAAGGTTTTCGGGGCGCGGGTTTATAAAATAACGGCGGCGCTGTTTATTGTATCCGCGCTCGTCGCGTCGGCGTTGCTTTTCGCCAACGAGGCGGACAATATATACCGCTTCGCTCCGAAAACCTTCGATTTCTTTGCAAAGCTGTTCAAATAAATACAGAGGTTAAAAACATGGACAAAAAAACACAAAAAACCGCGGTAATAATCGGCGCGGGCCCGGCGGGGCTGACCGCCGCTTATAAGCTGCTGAAAGAGACCGACATAAAAGTTATCGTGCTGGAAGAGAGCGGGGTCATCGGCGGCATATCCCAGACCGTGGTGCACAACGGCAATCGCATGGACATCGGAGGACACCGCTTCTTTTCCAAGGACGACCGCGTGAACGATTTTTGGAAAACCCTGATGCCCGTCCAGGGAAAACCGGCTTATGACGACAAGGTTTTGGGCAGGGAGAAACCGCTTTCCGAAAGAGGGCCGGATCCCGAAAAGGACGAGCGAGTCATGCTCGTCAGGACGCGGGTTTCGCGGATATATTTTTTAAAGAAGTTTTTCGCCTACCCCATCTCTCTCACATTTGAAACACTTAAAAACATGGGTTTCATCCGTACCGTCAAAGCGGGTATCGGTTACGGATGGTCGGTCATGTTTAAAGAAAAAGAAACAAACCTCCGCAACTTTTACATAAATCGCTTCGGCAAGCCGCTTTATAAAATGTTTTTCGAAGATTACACCGAAAAGGTCTGGGGCGTAAAGCCAGAAAACATTTCCGCGGAATGGGGGGCGCAGCGCGTCAGGGGGTTATCGCTGTTCAAAGCGGTTTGGACGATGCTCACCAAACCCTTCCGTTCGCGTAAAAAAAGGTCGGAAAAAGTCGAAACCTCGCTCATCGAGCAGTTTATGTACCCGAAAAAAGGCCCCGGCCAGCTTTGGGAGACCTTGGCGGACGAGGTGAGAGCGGCGGGCGGAGAAATTATCATGAACTGCGGCGTGACCGGCATAACCACCGAAAACAATACCGTCAAATCGGTTACGGCGGGCGGGCGCGTGTTTTGCGGCGATTATTTTCTTTCGTCCATGCCGGTGAAAGACCTTGTCGGCGGGATGAACGCCGTTCCGGATGAAGTCCGGGAGATCGCCGGCGAGCTGCCTTACCGCGATTTTATCACCGTGGGGCTTTTGTGCGACAAATTAAAAATCGAAAACAACACCAAAATGAAAACTTTAGGCGGAATTGTCCCCGACTGTTGGATCTACATACAGGACCGCGGCGTCAAGCTCGGCAGGTTGCAAATATTCAACAACTGGTCGCCGTATATGGTCGCCGATCCGGAACATAAGGTGTGGATCGGACTGGAATATTTCTGCACCGAAGGCGACGAGCTGTGGAATATGTCCGAAAAGGAATTTATCGAGTTCGCCGCGGGCGAGCTGGAGCAGATCGGCGTCATCGACCGCAAGGATGTCACCGATTCGGTGAGAGTAAAGATAAAGAAAGCCTACCCCTCGTATTTCGGCGCGTACGGGCAGTTCGGAAAAGTGAAGGATTTTTTGTGCGGCTTCGATAACCTCTACTGCGTGGGGCGCAACGGTCAGCACCGTTACAACAACATGGACCACTCCATGCTCACCGCGATGGCGGCGGTCGACGCGATACGCACCGGCAAAGGCAAGGATGACGTTTGGGAAGTGAACACCGAAAAGGTTTACCACGAGAAGAAATAATTTTAAAGCGGCGCCGTAAAACTTACGGCGCCGCTTTGATTTTAAATATTTAACGGTTTCTGATAGCGTCTATCGGTTTTTTTGCCGCTATCTTTCGCACGGGTAGGAACGAGGCGACAAACGCCACGCCCATACTGATGACAAACAGCAGCGCTAACTGCCTTATGCCGAAGCTGAGGACGGTGATAAGCAGTCCGGTGTTGTTCCTGATGCTTACGTTTATCCAGACTGCCGCCAGCAGGGTGCCGAGAGCGGAAAGCACAAAGTTGGTGAACGCGATGACAAAGCTTTCAGAAAAGAATATCCTGAAAACGTCGTTGGATCGCGAGCCTATGGCGCGGAGTATGCCTATGTCCTGCTTCTTGTACGCCACGCTCGACGCGATGAAGGTCGCCAAAAGCACGGAAGCGAAGAATGCGAAAAACAGCCCAATATACAGGAACACCTTGGAAAGCTGCTCCAATATCATTTTTACGTTGTCCAGCTCGTAAACTACGGCGTTGCGCATGGGATACCTGACGTCCCCGCTCTCGTTGTAACAAAACTTTAAAAGCCCGGTTATCCCGTTATAGGTTTCCGGCATCACGCCGACCGCGAATCCGTAAGCTCCGCCGCTCTCTTCGGCAAACATATCATAGAGCCAATCCCCGCACACCACGGCGCTTTGCTTTATCTGCGCAACCGGCGTCTCTATATAACCGACGATTTTCCAATCGTCCTCGATTATATTTTCGCCCGTGCGGTATTTGCTGATATTCGCGACAACGCTTCCGTTTTCTTTAAGAAACTCGGTCATATTCTTTATTTCAATCGGGTAGGAATCGTTAGAATAAGCGTATACGGAGTCGGAGTAAATAATAATTTCTTTTTTACCCAAAGTTTCGCGTTCGCCGTCGAGCCAGATTACCTTCGACGCGTCGATATCCGAAAGTCGGGCGAGCCTTTCGCTGTACAGGTTGAATTGATATTGGGAATCAGCCGCTTTGGTAAAATAGACCGACCCGTCCCTTATGGCCGCGCCGTTTTCGGCAAGGCCTTGTTTTTTGGCGAAACCTTTCCCCGTAAACGCCACGGCGCAGAAGCTGTAAGCGTTTTCTTCCGAATATTCCGTGTAAAGAGCATAGTTTATCAGCATTTTCGCGTTGTCGGCGTTCGGATTCAGCTTGGTCAGCGGCAGGTAACGGTCAAAGTTGAAATGAGTGTCGATAACTCCGGTAATCATGTAGTTCTTGCCGTTTAAATTCAGGGTTTTGCCCACCATGTCCGAATACGAATTAATTTTTATATAGTTTTGGGACGTTCCGTCGGAATACCCGGCCTTTATAAAAGTTTCGCAGACATAGACGCTTACCGCAATCTCGTCCCTGCCGCCGTCGGGGAGAGAACCCGCCGCGAGGTTATAGCCCATGGCGGTGAGGTCGGCCATAGTCATTTCGGTAAAACCGCTGAAACGGTTGGCGTGTATCGTGTAATTCGTCTCGGAAAGCTTGACGTTCGCGTCAAAATTGGAATTAAAGCTGAGGCTCATATAATCGTCGGAATAAACTCCGGTCATGGCGACGCCGGTTTTTCCCGTTATGGCCGCGATATCCTCGTCGGAAAGCTTGCGGTTATAGCTGTCCCAGTAGGAATAGTCGTCATAGCGCATTTTAACCGACTTGGTCACCGAGGCGTAGGTGATACCGGTGTCCATAATCGAATTGGCGCAGGTGCGGATGTTGTCGTAGTCCGAAAACAAATCGGAAAGCCCGAAAAGGGTGAACGCCACGACCGAGAGTATCACGGTCAACACCAGCCGCACTTTTTTGTGTTTGAGCGCGCCCGCACCTATACGGAAGGCGTTTTTGAGCGGCAGGCGCGATTTTATGAGTTTGAACGGAGTTCCGGAAACGGATTTTTTTATCGCAGAAGCGTCGGTCGCTTTAAATTTTTTGGATTTTTCACCTTTTGTGATAACAGCGCTCCCCATTAAGCCGTCCAGATAAGCGTTGATGCTTTGCCGGTCCTCCTCGGTCAGATGATAGCCTTGGGGCACCTCGATGGAGTTTTCGGCAAAGACGAG
>CAYOGQ010000009.1:10579-20678 GCA_964403645.1 uncultured Ruminococcus sp. | reverse complement strand
TCCCCGGAGTATCCCCGACCGCTTCGGCGGTTTCGCCTTCGGCAGCGAGCGCCACGTCGCTTATTACCCTTCCGTCGGCAAGTTCGATTATACGGTCGGCGTAGCCTTCGGCGAATTCCCTGTCGTGGGAAACCACCACCACCAGCTTGTCTGACGATAGCTTTTTCAGCGTCTGCAAGACCTGTTTTCCGGTCGCCGAATCGAGCGCTCCCGTGGGCTCGTCCGCGAATATGATTTCGGGATTCTTTACCAGCGCTCTCGCGATGGCGACGCGCTGCTTCTGCCCGCCCGAAAGCTCGTTGGGGCGGCGCGCGCCGTAGCCTTCCAGGTCCACCTCTTCGAGTATGGCGTTGACGCGTTCGTCGGTCGCCTTTTTGCCCTGCAATTCGAGCGCAAGCCCTATGTTCGCGCCCACTGTGAACTCTTCGAGTATGTTATACTCCTGAAAAATAAAGCCCACATAGGTATTGCGGTAGGAATCGAAATCCGCTTGTTTAAAATTCTTGGACGAAACGCCCTTGATGACAATCTCGCCTTCGTCGTATTTATCCAGCCCGCCCAACACGTTGAGCATGGTGGACTTGCCGCTCCCCGACTTGCCCAGCAGGAAAACCATGCCGGTTTCGGGGAACTTGAGATTTATTCCGTCGAGCGCCCTTACCGGCACGCCTTTTTTGGGTTTGTAGATTTTGCTCAGGTTTATCGCTTCAAGCATATTGACTCCTCAGGTAGCGGCATTTAAGAAAAAAGCGGGAGACTTGCTTAACCCGCTTATTTTTTGTCCTTTTTCTTATCGTTTTCTTTATAATAGAGCATGCAGTGGCAATAGCCTTCATAGTCCGGATCGGCTATCTGCCCGCGGAATTCCTTGCATATGCATTTGGTGTCGTCGCTGATTTCCCGCTTGCAGGGACAATGTCCGTCCTTTTTTTTCAGCCCCTCGCGTATTGTCGCCACAACTTCTTTATCTTCGTTTAATCTTACCATATCATTTATATTTAACGAACAGCTCCTTCATCTGCTCAACGCTCCTCGAACCTTCGGTACGGAAAGCCACCTTGCCGTTTTTTAAAAAAACAAGGGTGGGTATGACGCGGACTTCGAACTTGTCCGAAAGCTCGCGCTCCTCGTCGACGTTTACCTTGCAGACTTTTACCCCGTCGGCGTCTTCGTCCTTTATTTCGTCCAGCACGGCGCCCATCGCCCTGCACGGACCGCACCACGCCGCCCAGAAATCAATAACCACCAGTCCCGGCGCTTCCGCGGCTTCAGTCTGGTAATTATGGCTGGTCAAAACAGTGTGTTTCATATGTGTACCATCCTTTTTTTGTTATTTGTATATTTTAATTATATCCATATGCTGGTCCTTGTCAACATATAAAATGTGACTTTTTAGGATTAGAAAGGTGTACTGACGATTATCCTTGACTTACACATAATAAAAGTGATATATTTATAATAAATAATATTTTATAAATTATAAGGGAACACCGCGAATATGATAAAGAAAACCGTTTTATTTTTAAGCCTGATATTTACCGCGCTGTATATCCTCGGCGCGGCCTGTCCGCTTATTGCCTTTGCGGAGGAATACCCCGTCGCCGTCTGCGGTAAAGCGGTTAATTCCGAAAACGCGTCAGACGTGCTCGGAGACAGCAAGGTCCGCTATGACGAAAAAACCGCGACGCTGACGCTCGAAAACGCCGCACTGGAAGGCGGGATAGTGTTTTCCGGCGGTCTTGCAACCATAAATCTTATCGGAGTCAACACCATAAATTCGACTTCATCGGCGGTAACCGCTCCGGGCGGGCTGAATGTCACCGGACCGGGTTCGCTCGAAGCCGAAGCCGGCGAATACGGGATATACGCTTCCGAATTACTCGTTTTCGCCCAAACGGGTTTGGTTACCCTGCGGAGCAAAACGGCGGGGGTTTACGGCGAGGACGCGGAAATTAAAGTAAATTCCGGCAGGCTGAACGCCTACGGCGAAGACGACGGCTCGTACGGCGTTTACTGCAAAAACGGCTCCTACGAGCAGACCTTGGGCAACGTGACCGCGTCCGGTAAAAAAGCGGCGGTGATGGTCGTCTCGGAATCCGCGGGGGAGCTTGTTTCCATAGGCGAAATGATAAAAATTGCCTTCGGCGGCAGGGTTGCCAAAGGCGATGAAAACGGAGTTTACTGGGCTACGTTTTTGGATTCGGGCGGCGCGGGCAAACCGTCGCCCGACGACGCTTCCAAAAAAGTCAGCTTGGTCAAGCTTTGCGCTATAACCCAAGAGGGGGAGCATTTCACCCTCTGCGATAAAAACAAAAATGAGCTGCCGCAAACGGTCGCTCCAGGCGAGATGCTTATGTTTTGCGTTTTTATCGACACGGGTTACGAAGCGGGCGAAAATTTCGCGGTCAAGGTGAACGGCAAAACTCTGACCGCTTCCGCCGGGCTTTATACGACCGCCGAAATTTACGACGACATAACGATAACCGTCGAGGGTGTGCGCAAACAGAAAAGCCCCGGGTCTTCGGCGGACTCTTTAAGCTCGTTCGGCATGACGGAAATTTTGGCGATAGCCTTCGTCGTCTGCCTTGTCGCAGTCATAGCGTATATCGCTTACACGACAGGCAAGGAAAACAAGCGCAAGGCTGAAAAGAAAGCGAAAATTAAAAACAAACACAAATAAAACAGCAAAGGACGGCTACGGCATGGATATCGGAAAATCCAAACGTTTCCCCGCGGAGTTTTACGCCGCGACGGAAGAATATAACACCTTTGAAAAGCACGTTCCCGCGCCGTATCTGCGGCAAAGCTTCAATTTGTCCGACCGCCCGGAAAAAGCGGTGATTTTAATCTGCGCTCTGGGTTTTTACCGCTTGTTCATCAACGGGACCGAAGTCACCAAGGGCATTCTCGCCCCGTATATCTCCAACCCCGACGACATCTGCTATTACGACGAATACGAGGTTTCGCGTTTATTGGAAGCGGGCGAAAATGTTATCGGCGTCATCCTCGGCAACGGCTTTGTCAACGCCGAGGGCGGAAAGGTTTGGGATTTCGACAAGGCGTCTTTCCGCTGTGCGCCCAAGATTGCGTTTTCCCTTGAATGCGACGGGCAGACGCTAATTCCCTCCGCAAAACGATTTGTGACTCATCCCTCTCCCATACTTTTCGACGACGAGCGTTCGGGGGAACGCTATGACGCGAGACTTGAGCTAAAAGACTGGAACAAAAGGAACTTTGACGACAAAAATTGGAATATCGTCGTCCGCGCCGCCGACCCAAAGGGCGAAAAGCAACTGTGCAGCGCCGATCCTGTTATAAAAAAACGCGAAATTTCACCCGTCTCCTTGATAAAAGCGGGGCTTTTAGAGCCGAATAAAATCGAAGGCAATTTCGGGCCCTGCCCCGTCCCGGAGGACGAGGTTATAACCGAAGGCTTCCTTTACGATTTCGGCGAAAACGCCGCCGGGATATTCAGGCTGGCAATCAAGGGCGAACCCGGTCAAAAAATCATACTCCAATTCGGCGAAACGGTGACTCGCGGCAAGCTCGACATCTCGCAGATGATCTTTCTGCCGCACGGCTATAACCATCGCTGCGTCTTTATTTGTTCGGGCGGAAACGATATTTACGAGCCGTCGTTTTGCTATTTCGGCTACCGCTATTGCCTGGTCGCGGGGATCACCGAAAAACAGTCAAAATCATTGGAATTAACATATATCGTCTGCCATTCGGACATAAAGCAAATCGGCGCTTTCCGCTGCTCCGACGAAACGGCTAACAGGCTGTACGAGGCCTGCGTGCGGAGCGACCTCGCCAATTTTTATTATTTCCCGACCGACTGCCCCCACCGCGAAAAGAACGGCTGGACGGGCGACGCTTCGCTTTCCGCCGAGCAGTTTATGTATAACTTCGAAGCGGATAAATCGCTTGCGGTCTGGATGGACAATATCCGCAAGGCGCAGAAAGATTCGGGCGAAATTCCGGGGATTGTCCCAACCGCGGGCTGGGGTTTTAAGTGGGGTAACGGACCCGCGTGGGATTCGGTACTGGTCAACGTTCCCGCCGCGGTTTACGATTTTACGGGCGACGAAACCGTGCTCGCCGACAACGCCGATGCGATATGGAAATATATCGGCTACCTCGAAACCAAAATCAACGAAAACGGACTGTACGAGTTCGGCTTGGGCGACTGGTGCCCCGTGGGCGGCAGGATCAAAGCGCCCGTGGAGGTCACCGACTCCATAACGATCTTCGCGTTTTTAAATACCGCCGCGTTTATATTTTCCACCCTCGAACAGACGGAACGCCTGAGCCGCGCGCTCGACGACGCCCGGAATTTGAGGAAAGCCATCAGAAGGCTGCTCGTCGAAGACCACGTCGTTATCGGCGAATGTCAGGCGTGTCAGGCAATGGCGTTGTATTACGGGATTTTCGACGAAGGGTCGAGAGAATACCGCAAGGCGTTTGAGGTGCTTATTGACATGATTTCCGACGCAGGCGACCATATGGACTGCGGCATTTTGGGCGCGAGGGCGCTGTTCCGGCTGCTTGCGGAAAACGGCAGAGCGGAATTGGCGTTTAAGCTGATAACGCGGAAGGACGCACCCTCCTTCGGCGACTGGATAGCGCGGGGGGCGACCTCGATGTGGGAAAACTTCGGCGCCCCGCAATCGCAGAATCATCATTTTTACGGCGACATATCGGCGTTTTTTATCAAATATATCGCCGGGTTAAACTATATTTTCGATAAAATCGAAATATCCCCGCACTTTATCCCCGCGCTGGATTTCGCGGAGGCCTCCTGCCGCGAAGTGTCGGTGAAATGGGAGAGGACCGGCGGACAGATCCTGTTGACGGTCGACTGCCCCGATTGGATAGAGGGGGATATCGTGCTCAGGAAAGAGAGGTTTTCGGACGGCGAATACGAAAAACCGCTTATAAAAGGGACATATACCGTTATCGCACAATAAGATGCGGCGTTATTCGCTGCGGGTTTGGATGTAGGTTTTTATGGTTTTTGAGACAATCGGCGGCTGGTACGGCGCGTCCCACGGCTTCGCGAACACCGTCGCCGCCGTGTTGGGCACGGCGGCGGCATACAATTTTATATATTTATTGCTGGGCGTTTTCTTTACGCGCCGTTTCAGACACACCGAAAACCGCCATAAATACGCCATACTCATCGCCGCGCGCAACGAGGAATGCGTCATAGGCAACCTGCTCGACAGTATTAAAAAGCAGGACTACCCCGCCGAGCTTTTGACCGTGTTCGTCGCAGCGGACAACTGTACCGACGAAACCGCGCGCATTGCGAGAGATTTCGGCGCGGTCTGTTACGAAAGACGGGACAATGACCGCCGCACCAAGGGCTACGCTTTGCAATTTTTATTTGAAAATATCAAAAAAGATTACGGCATAACGGCCTTCGAGGGCTATTTTATCTTTGACGCCGACAACCTGCTTATGCCCGATTATGTTTCGAGGATGAACGACGCCTTCGATTCTGGGGTAAAAATCACGACCTCCTACCGAAACACCAAGAATTTCGACGACAATTGGATATCCGCCATCTACGCGCTCCATTGGCTGCGCTCCATACGCGTGCGGCACCGGGCGCGCTCCGTGCTGCGTCTGGCGACCAACATTCAGGGCACGGGGTTTTTGTTTTCCAACGAAGTTGTGAAGGACGGCTGGAAATACACCTCGCTCACCGAGGACCGGGCGTTGACCGCCGACGCGGTGGCGCAGGGCTATCAGATTTCCTACAACGACGAGGCGATGTTCTACGACGAGCAGCCCGTAAGCTTGAAAATCGCGCTGCGGCAACGGCTCAGGTGGTCGAGGGGACATATTCTGGCTTTTGCGGAAACGGGTCCGAAGCTTTTCGTAAACATAATTTTCGGCAAGCTGTTCTTAAAAAACAGGTGGGACGCGGAAAACGCCAAAAACAAAAAAGACAATTCGTTAAAAGGCTTAGCGCTGCGCTTTGTCGAATCAATCCGCCATCGTTTCGCATCCTTCGACACGCTTATGCAGCTTGCCCCGCTTTCCGTCGCGTATATTTTTATGTGGCTTGTGGCAGATTTGGTGTTTTTCTCCTGCGGCGTTTGGGCGAAAGGGTTGGAGGAAATAGATCTTTTCGGCGGCGGGGGACTTATAACTGCGTTTATTCGTTCTGTTTTCGACGTTAAATTTAGACTTAAACTCCCGCCGGGGACTTCTTCGATGTTTGCCGGCATCGCTCTCGCGCTGTGGCTCAGACTTTTGTATCTCGCCGGGAAATACATAAAGAACATCGGCTACGCGGTGTATGTTTTTATTGCCGAGCGCAAAAAAATAAAGCCCATCGGGCTTTTAAAAAAGATATTCTATTGCCTCGCCTGGCCGATGTTCGATCTCATAGGCAGATACACCACCTGCATAGCCGTGTTCGTAAAAGTCGGCTGGAAACCCATACCGCACAAAAGCGGGATTACGATTGACGATATCGCGGGAGCGGAGAAAAAGGATACGGTCGGGCGGTGAACCCGGCGGTTGCTGACGTTTTGATTAATTCCACCCTCCGTCAACCCTTATCACCGCGCCGGTTATGTATTCCGCGGCGTCGGAAGCCAGAAAGGTTATCGCGTCCGCCACGTTTTTCGGCGCGCCGAGCGATTCGAGAGGAATTTCTTCGGTCAGCGCCCTCACCTCGTCTATGGTGAGGGCGGCGTTCATGTCGGTGTCTATCACGCCGGGCGCGACGCAGTTCACCCTGACCCCCGACGGGCCCAGCTCCTTCGCCAGCGCTTTGGTCAGACCTATCAGCGCCGCCTTCGACGCCGAATAGTCCGCTTCCAAACTGCCGCCCACTTCCCCGAAAACCGAGGACACGTTGATTATGACGCCGTGCTTGTTGTTTATCATCCCCGGCAGAAACGCCCTTGTGACGTTCAGCGCGCCGAAAAGGTTAACCCCGTAGAGGGTTTTTTCTTCTGCTTCGGTTATGTTTTGAAAAAATCCGCGCAGCGCCACTCCCGCGTTGTTGACAAGGATATCGATATCCCCGACCTCCGCCGCGAGGCGCCCGACCGCGCTTTTGTCCGCGACGTCGCATTTTATCATGGCGACGCCGCGCTTTTTTAATTCTTCCGCGCCGGCGTCGGAATGCGCGTAGACACCCGTCACGGCGTGGCCTTGTTTAAGGAACGCGAGAGCGGTTTCCCTGCCTATCCCGCGGGCGGCGCCGGTCACGAGGACCGTCATACCGTCGCCTCTATTATGACCGGCATAATGACCGGCTTTCTTTTGGTTTTTTGTGTGATCGCCGACGCGAGGTCCTCTCGCAAACGCAGCTTGATCGCCTCAAAGTCGCGGATGTTTTTGCCGAGGCAGCGTTCGAGCGACTTTCTCGACAGCTTTTTAAGCTCTTCGAGCAGTTCCTCCGACTCCTTGACGTAAACGAAGCCCTTGGAGGTTATGTCCGGCCCGGTTATGACGCAGTTCGACGAAAAATCCACCGTGGCGAATACGATGAGCACGCCGTCCTCCGCCAGCCGCTTCCGGTCGCGCAGTACCGTCAAGCCTACATCGCCCACGCCGTAGCCGTCCACCAGCACCTGACCGGCCGTGACCTCCCCGTTTTGGGCGAAAGTCTGCCGCGTCAGCTCTATGACCTTGCCTATTTCGGGTATTATCACATTGGATTGCTTTAAGCCCATCTCCTTCGCCAGCTCCGCGTGGCGTTTGAGGTGGCGGTATTCGCCGTGGATCGGGACAAAGCAATCGGGATTGGTCAGAGCGTGGATCAGTTTAAGCTCCTCCGCGCAGGCGTGTCCGGAGACGTGCACCTCCGCCGCCGCGTCGTTAACCACTTCGACGCCCCGTTTGAGCAGCTCGTTTATAATGGTTATTATCATCTTTTCGTTGCCGGGTATCGGCGACGACGAGAGTATCACCAGGTCGTTTTTACCCACCGAAACCTGATTGTGCTCGCCGAACGCCATGCGGTACAGCGCGGACATAGGCTCGCCCTGGCTGCCCGTGGTGATGAGCGTGACCTGGTTCGGGGCAAACTTTTTCAGTTCCGAAACATCGACGAGTATGCCTGCGGGGATGTCCATATAGCCCAGTCTTATGGCGGCGTTGACGATGTTGACCATCGACCGTCCGGTCAGCACCACTTTTCTGCCGTATTTGGCGGAGGTGTTGATGATTTGCTGGACGCGGTGGATATTGGACGAAAAGGTCGCCACGACTATGCGGCGGTCCTTGAGGGCGAAATACCTCTCGAAAGAGGTATAAAGCCGCACCTCGGTGGGGGTGTAGCCGGGACGTTCCACATTGGTGGAATCGCACATCAAAAGCCTTACGCCCTTGGAACCCAGGACCGCGAACCGTTGAAGGTCTATCGCCTCGCCGTGCACCGGCGTGTGGTCTATTTTAAAATCCCCCGTGTGGATAATGCGGCCAACGGGTGTTTCTATGCAAAGCGCCGTCGCGTCGGGAATCGAGTGGGTGACCGGGATGAACTCGACGGAGAAAACGCCGAGCTTGATGGTTTGCCCCACTTTGACCTCCACGAGGTCGCAGTATTTTAGTATCCCGTGCTCTTCCAATTTGCCTTCGAGTATCCCAAGCGTCAGACGGGTGCCGTAAACCGGCGTCTGCACGCGTTTTAGCATAAAGGGTATCGCTCCTATGTGATCCTCGTGTCCGTGAGTGAGGACCAGCCCTCTGAGCTTGTCGCTGTTTTCTTCCAAATATGTCATATCGGGTATGACCAAATCCACGCCGAACATTTCCTCGTCCGGGAACGCCAGCCCGCAGTCCACTACGATCATGTCGTCGCCGTATTCGAACACGGTTATGTTTTTGCCTATCCCGTCCACCCCGCCCAATGGGATGATTCTTAATTTTTGTTTATCTTTCTTTGACATTCATTGACCTCTTTCAAGTATTGACATTATTATGTACCAACAAAAAGTTTTTGTCAATAGCCAAAAAAGGTCATATATTATATTGACGGGGCGATTGACATAATTAAGAATTTACAAATTTAACTATTGACTATTTTTTTACTTTATGCTAATTTAATATGAGAAACGCGAAAGGAAACGATCATGGAGCGCATTGTCATCAACGGAGGTAGACCGCTTCGCGGGGAAATCGAGGTCAGCGGCATGAAGAACGCCGCCTTACCGATATTATTTGCCACAATCCTCGCCGAAGATACCTGTATAATAGAAAATCTGCCGGAAATCAGCGACGTGGCCGACTCCCTTGAAATTCTGCGCTGCATGGGCGCGGAAATCCATATGCTCGACCGCACCACAGTGCGGATAGACACCACCCGTGTCGAATGCGGCTCGGCGCCCTACGACCTTGCCCGCAATATGCGCGGGTCTTATTATGTGCTGGGCGCGGAGCTTTCACGCTTCGGCAGGGCGAAGGCGGCCGCCCCCGGAGGCGACGATTTCGGCGTGCGCCCCATCGACCAGCATATCAAGGGCTTCAGGGCGCTCGGCGCGAGAGTGGAAACCAGCGGCGGCTGCGTAGTCTGCGAATGCGGCGGCGAAAACGGCAGTTCAAATAAAATTCCAAAAGGCGCGAACATATACATGGATATCGAGTCCGTGGGCGCGACGATTAACATAATGCTTGCCGCCTCCAAGGCGGAGGGGCTGACGGTGATAGACAACGCGGCGCGGGAGCCGCATGTCGTCGACCTCGCCAACTTTTTAAACTCCTGCGGGGCGGATATAACCGGAGCGGGGACCGACGTGATAAAGGTAAGGGGCGTCAGGCGGCTGCACGGCGTTACCTACGCCATCATCCCCGACATGATCGAAGCCGGCACCTATATGATCGCCGCCGCTGCCACCAAATCCAGGCTGACCGTCACCAACGTCATCCCCAAGCACCTCGAATCCATAACCGCCAAACTTTTGGAAATGGGCGTTTCCGTCACGGAAGGCGACGAATCGGTCACCGTGGACGCCTCCGAACGCACTGTGCGCGCCACAAAGGTCAAAACGCTGCCGTATCCCGGTTTCCCCACGGATTTAAACGCGCAAATAGGCACCCTCATGAGCATGGCGGAGGGCGTGAGCGTCATATC
>CAYOGQ010000009.1:6285-10569 GCA_964403645.1 uncultured Ruminococcus sp. | reverse complement strand
ACAACCGCTTTCGCTACGCTGCCGAACTGGTGAGGATGGGGGCGGACATAAAGGTCGACGGGCGTATCGCCGTTTTCAACGGCGTGAAAGCGCTCAAGCCCGCGACGGTAAAAGCTGTGGACATAAGGGCGGGCGCCGCGATGGTTATCGCGGGGCTTTCCGCAAAGGGCAAGACCGTCATAGAGGACGTCCGCCACATCGAGCGCGGATATGAAAATTTGGTGGGAAAGCTTTGCAAGGTCGGCGCGGACATTCGGAAAGACATAGTGCCGGACGAGAGCATTGCGAAAGCCAATTAAAAAAAGCCCCTAAGGGGCTTTTTTCACGTCATCTTATCCTCCAGCTGGCGGAACGCTTTTTTACATTTTTTAGCTATGTCGGACCTGTTTTCCACGCAGGATACTATCGTCCCGGCAATCAGTCCGGACAGCATGGAGATGATGAGCGACATCAGGAGCAGCCTGCACTTCATTTTTTCAAACATCATAATTAACTTAAACTTTAACGTTAACGTTGATAAAGGTAAACGATTAACGTTAACCAGCCTTTCATTAAAATACCAAATTGACGAAAATTTTCGGGAATAAAAACGAAATATCTCGTATAATCTCCGTCTGTGTGGTTATTGTGGGCGTTTTCGCGTCGAATATTCGGTTTTCGCTTGATTTTTAACTATAAAACGGCTATAATATATTTCGGTGAGTTCGAAACCATCCTCACCGTGCCGTTTACAAACGGCATAAAAACAAAACTACGGAGAAAAAAATGAACCGGCAAAAAACCGCCGCCGTCGTCACGGCTTCGCTTATCGCCGCGCTTTATGTGGCGTTCACTTATTTTTCATTCCTTTTCGGACTATCCGGCACCAACCTCATCCAACTTCGAATTTCGGAAGCGCTCTGCGTTCTGGCGGCTTACACGCCTTCGGCTATACCGGGGCTTGCCGTCGGGTGCTTTATCGCCAACTTCCTCACGGGCGGGCTGCCGCTCGACATGGTGTTTGGCAGCCTCGCCACGCTCGCAGGCGCCGCGGCGACATACTTTTTCAAAAAATACAAATACTTATCGCCGCTGCCGCCGATTATCGCCAACACTTTGGTCGTGCCGTTCGTATTGATGTACGTTTACGGCATGAGGGACGGGTGGACAATCCTCGCGCTATGCGTTTTCGCCGGGGAGCTTATCTCCTGCGGGGTGCTGGGGACAATGTTGGTTTGGGCGCTTGAAAAGACAAAAAGCGGGCGGATTATTAAAAATATTTTGGAAAACCGCTGCGTTTGAGACAAAATACTATTGACAAGCCGTAAAAATGAAGATATAATGTACGTTGCTGCTTTGTTTGGAGTAGATTATGCTTGATATCGGTCGCATCCTCGGCGGAGAGATTAACGAAATAACATTTGAAGAAACCCATCCCGTCGGTGATATTTCCAACGACATTAAAAGCGGCGCGTACACCGTAAAAGGCGCCTGCGTCAACCATTCCGGATATATCGAGTTTCACGCCGTCGTTTCGTTCGAATACGAAGCGGTGTGCGCCCGATGCGGGGAGATTTTTAAAGGTATCACGGAAATTCCGATATCCTATCCCGTGACGACAAAGCTCGAAAACGCCGACCGCGACCAGGACGAATATCTTATACCCGAAGGCGGCAAACTCGACCTCGGGGATATCTGCGAAAGCGGCATAATATTGAATCTTCCGTCTCGGTTTTTATGCGCGGAAGATTGCCGCGGGCTTTGCCCGGAATGCGGAACGAACCTTAACACCGGCGCGTGCTCCTGCGGCGGCAGGCGGGTCGACCCGCGGTTGGAAAAGCTCGGGGAATTTTATAATAAATAAAGGCTAACATAGAGGAGGTGCCAGAATGGCAGTACCAAAACGCAAAACTTCCAAAGCAAGGAGAGATAAAAGGCGTTCCAGCGTTTGGAAGCTCGAACAACCCGGAATGACCAAATGCCCCAAGTGCGGCGAATATAACCTCTCCCACAGGGTATGCGGCAAATGCGGCGCATACGGCGGCAAAGTGGTTTTGGAGATTAAATCCGAAGACTAAAAACAGATGCGTAAAATTGGCGGGCTGCTTGCGCTCGCCTTTTTATGTATTTCCGTGTAAGGCTGAAATGATAACAATCAAAAACGTTAAACCAAATTCAAGCGCTCGCAAAAGCGGCATCCAAAGCGGCGATCTCCTTATTTCCGTTAACGGGCACGAGGTGCGCGACGTGCTGGACTACCGCTTTTATTCGTCAGACGAAGCCGACGCGCTTTTGCTTTCGCGCGATTCGGCCGAGTATTCCGCGACGGTGGAAAAGGATTCCGACGGCGAAACCGGGCTGGAATTCGGCTCCTATCTTATGGACGAAAAAAAATCCTGCCGCAATAAATGTCTGTTCTGCTTTATCGACCAAAACCCTCCGGGTATGCGGGAGGGGATCTATTTCAAGGACGACGACGAGCGGCTTTCTTTTCTGCAAGGCAACTATGTCACGCTCACCAACATGACCGATTACGACGTCGAGCGCATCATAAAGATGAAAATCTCCCCGATAAACGTCTCCGTCCACGCCATGGACAAAGCGCTGCGCGTCAGGCTGACGGGCAACCGCTTCGCCGGCGAAAAATTGGACTATTTATATCGCTTTGCCGGGGGCGGTACGGGGCTTAACTTGCAATTCGTGCTCTGCCGCGGGATAAACGACGGCGAAGAGCTCGAATATTCGCTTTCGGAAATAAAAAAGCTCCCCACATTGATATCGGCGGCGTTTGTCCCGGCGGGGCTGACGCGGTACCGGGATTCCCTGTACCCGCTCATACCCTATGACCAAACCTCCGCCGCCACGGTGATAGACGCGGTGGAGAAGGCAAACGTTGAGTTTAAAAAAGAAACCGGGGAAGGCAGGGTTTTCTGCTCGGACGAATTTTATCTTATCGCAAAGCGCCGCACGCACGGCGGGGAATACTATGAGGGCTACCCGCAATACGAAAACGGCGTGGGCATGCTGACCGACACGGAGGAGACCTTTCTGCAAGCGCTGTCGCGCGCGCGCCAAGCCACCCCCGGCGTCCTGCACGCCGCGACCGGGGATGCGGCATACCCGCTCATATCGGCGCTCGCCGAAAAATTTACTCAAAAATTCCCTTCGAAAAAGATTGTAACGCACAAAATAATAAACGAGTTTTACGGCGAGAAGGTCACAGTCAGCGGACTTTTAACCGGCGGGGATTATATAAAACAGCTTAAAGGCAAATTGAACGGCAGCGGCACGCTTTTGATAAGCCGCTCCTCATTGAACGCGGAAGGCGAATTGTTCTTAGACGGCGTCACGCCCGGACAGCTGGAAAAGGAGCTCGGTGTGAAGCTTGTCGCCGTGGGAGGCGACGGCGGCGCGCTGTGCGAGGCATTTGCGGTAAATTGAAAAATTATAAACACATTGTTTTATAAAGGACGGTCGATAAATGAAAAACGGAATAATAGCGGTGGTTGGTCGGCCCAATGTCGGCAAATCCACCCTTTTCAATAAAATCTGCGGCAGGAAGGTCTCCATCGTGGACGACACCCCCGGCGTCACCCGCGACCGCGTGACCGCCGAAACCGAATGGAACGGCAGGCGGCTCATGTTCGTCGACACGGGCGGCATTGAGCAAATCGCCGACAACGAGATTTTAAAGCGCATGAGAGAGCAGGCGGAAGCGGCTATAGGCATCGCCGACGTGATAATTTTTGTGGTCGAGCTGCACACGGGCGTCACCGCCAACGACCACGACGTTGCGACTATCTTAAAAAAGTCGCGCAAGCCCGTCATAGTCGCCGTGAACAAGGTCGATACCGTCGGCGAACTGCCCCCGGATTTTTATGAGTTTTACGGCTTGGGCTTCGGCGAAGTCGTCGCGGTGTCCTCCATTCACGGCACCGGCACCGGGGACCTCCTCGATTTGGCGGTGGAGCTTTTACCGGAGGACTACTCTGCCGATGACGACGGGGAGCGCGTCGCCGTGGCGGTGGTCGGGCGTCCGAACGCCGGGAAATCTTCGGTCGTCAACCGCATCGTCGGCGAGGAGCGGATGATCGTCTCCGATACGCCCGGGACCACCCGCGACGCGGTGGACAGCGATTATGAGAACGAATACGGCAAATACCGTTTTATCGACACCGCGGGCATACGCCGCAACGCCAAAATCGAAGACAGGATCGAAAAATATTCGGTACTGCGGGCGAAGGCGGCTGTCGAGCGCGCCGATGTGTGCGTGCTGATAGTCGACGCCTACGAAGGCGCGACCTC